>NZ_LR215023.1:319643-639287 GCF_900660615.1 Malacoplasma iowae
TTATTGGTAATTTTAGTAATTTTGAAAATCATTTATATGATGTAGCAAATTACAAAATGATGTATGATCAAATATTCAATATAATTTGCTATGAAATATTCTTGGAACTATTAAATAAACATGAGTAATTTATAGTTATAATTAATCAATATTTCATAACACATAAGTTTAAATAAATTATTAAGAGAAACAAATTTTGATTTTGGGTGAAAACTAAACACCCAAAATTTTTTATTATATCTTTTAAGTTATAATTCAAACTCTTATTGAAAATAATAAAAACCCACAATCTAATACTATGATTGTGGGTTTAATAAATTAGCTGATGCTTATTTGTTGTTACGTTTATTGTATTTATTTCTTTTTTTAGCAGCAGCTTTTTGTTTTTCTTTAAGTCTTAGACCAGGTCTTAAATAGAATTCGTGTCTTTTTCTGCTCTTTTCAGTTTCAGAAGTAATTCTTTTAAAACTTTTTAAAGCCAACTCTAAATCGCCATTTTTTACTTCAACTTTTGGCACGCTTAATCACCCTTTTCTGAATCAATTAAATAAATTCTATCACAAATACAAAGATTTTAGTATTTTTATATTTTAGTATTTTTTAAAATTCTTGAAGCTCACTTTCAATAAAATCTAATAATTCTTTTGCTTGTTCTAAACTATCAAGTTTGCTTTCTAAATATCTTCTATCATTAAAAAGAAATTCTTCATTACATTTACCGCATATAGTTCTAACTTTTAATTCAGATTGAATATTTGTATTACAATTTGGGCAAGTGAATTTAAAATACTTTTTTAATGATTTTTTTGCATTATCTTTTGTATTAATGTTTTTGTGAAAGGGTGTAATAAAAGTAAAATTATTTTCATTTATAAACTCATCAATAAGTTTTTTTGTTTCATCACTTAATTTAGAAAAAGTAAAACCATATTTATTGTCTGGTGTGTCATTGAAAATTAAACCTCTTATTGTTCCAACATTTTTAAATATGTGTGTATGATAATTGGTGTTTTTAATATCTTTTAATGATTTAAGATTACATTCAAAGTGAACCATTTCATGAATCATAGTAACAATTAAATCATAATAATTTCTTGTTTCAGATAATAATCATTCATTTGTTATCATTATTGATGGAATAATTTTATCTTCATACTTTCATCCCTTGGAATTAAATCTTCCTAAAGTAACTGTGTTGTCTCTTTTTGTTGCACCATAATCTACAAATGTTAATGCAACATCACCTAAGCAATTTTCAAAGATTCTTTCATTTATAAAATTAAATAATTTATTTATAAAATTGTAAAAATCATAAAAAACATTTATATTATCTTTATCTTTTTTATTAATAATAATCTTATTTTTAATTTCTTCATCTAGGTCGCTATTTATATCATCACTATCTAAATTACTATCTTCAATTTTATTTTTAATCTCTGGCATAAATTTACCCCCAAATAAAAAAATTAGAAAGAATATTCTTTTATAATATTTCACTTAATATATTACAATATAAACAATAATACTTAACCCTACTAAATGACTTTTATTTATATTTTTAAAGTTTAATGTGACAATCATTTTGATATTGCGTTGCTTTTTAGGGTGCATTTTGATATTTTATTTTTTATGGAGAATTTAATATGAGTAAAATTAACTTTTTTTCTTTAGGTGGTTTAGATGAACAAGAAAAAGCCTGTTATGTTTTAGAGGTGAATGATAACTACTATATTTTTAATTTAGGTATTACTATTCCCGTTTATACTAAACTTGGAATTAAGAAAGTAATTCCATATGTTGATTGAATAGAAAAAAATTCTAGATTAATAAAAGGTATTTTTATAGGTAATGCTAGTCATAGAAATATGGGAGCTATTCAATATGTTTATGACAAGATTAAAAATATACCAATATACACATCAAAAATTGGTGAACTAATTATTAATTCATATTTAAATAAAAAAAGTATGCATAAATTTGCAAACTTTACAGATTTAAATATAAAGGTTTTAGATCCTTTAAAAACTGTTGATATGGGTAATGTAAAAATTACTCCTTTTAGGGTAGTTAGTTGTTTGCCAGATACTTATGGTTTTATTATTGGAACTCAAGATGGAAATATCATTTACATTGATGAATTTATAATAAATGCTGATAGAAATAATGCCTTTATAAGTGACATCACAAAAATAAATATGATAACAAGAGGTAAAAATCTATTATTAATTAATAATGTTGGTAATGTTGCTAAAAATAGTGGATTTACATCTCCAAATCATAAAACTAAAAATTTTTATACAAACTTATTAAACAATTCAACAGAAAATAGAGTGATAGTTTCATGTTATGATACTGATATTCACACTTTTTTAACTTTAGCTCAAATAGCTAAAGAAAAACAAATTCCTTTTGTTATTTACAATCCAATTTTTATGAATGTTTTTAATGGTATTTCAAGGGAAGGTTATTTTGATAATCGTAATTTGCCAATAATGCCAATTCATAAAATTAATGAAATGAAAAGAGGAATTGTATTATTATCATCAACACCAGATAGATTGTTTAATAAACTAATCTCTATATCTAATAATGAAGATGATATATTAAAACTTAAAAAATCAGATCTTGTAGTACTAGGATTTAAAACTTCAGCAGGTTTTGAAAAGATCGAAGCTGATATTATGGATAGATATTCAAAACTTGATTTGGATATTGTATCTTTACCTAAAACAATTTTAAAAATGGAAGCATCAGCTGAAGATCATAAATTCTTAATTAGTGAACTACAACCTAAATATGTTATTCCAACCCTTGGACTTTATTCTGAAGTAATTAAATATACTAATTGCATTAAAGAGGCAGGGTTTAATCCTAATAATGTTGAAATGTTATACAATGGTGAAATCTTTAGTTTGGTTAATGGAATTAAAAAAGATAAAGAAAATAGAAGAATTGACGCTAAAGAAATCTATGTTGGAGCTCAAGGTATATTGGATGAAGGAGATAACATTCTTCAAGAAAGAGATGTTATGTCTGAAAATGGTATAGTATTTATTGTTTTACAACATGATTCAACAAACAAGTGTTTTGACCCAAACAATCATGATATTAAACACTTTGGTGTAGTTCCAGATGATCAAAAAAATCTTGATTGATTTAAAGCTTTAAATTTAGAAATATTAGACTTTGCAAATAAAACATATAAAGAAATAAAAAAATATGACTCAAAAGAATTTAAGTCATTAATAAAAAAATACGCAAGCAAGCAAATAGAAAAATATTTTGGTAAAACACCAATTGTTATTCCAACAATTATTTAATGTGTGAAATGAAAAAAGATTTTTGCTTAATATTGATTAATTTTTAACTAATATGTAAAGTATATTGCTTAGATAAAAAATCTTAACTTTGAAATATAAGTTAGGATTTTTTATTTTATTATTATTTATATATTTAATAAGAGCCTATATATTTAAAAATTTATTGTTTTTTATTTTTTATCCATGAATTTAATCTATCTAATAAATAAAATAAAATTATCATTCATTATGTTAATAGATATAAACCTTATTTATATAAATTTTTATATATTTAAAAAATAATATTTTAAGTAAACATCAAATTCATTTTATATTTGAAATAACTTGATGATTATTTAATTGTTTGCAGACAAAATCTCTTGAAATTAAAACTATAAATATTAAATTAATTACTATCTCATTTTTGATAAATTGTTTTATTGATTAATTGTTATCATGTGATTTAAAGAATAAACTAGAAATGAGTTTTTCTAAAAAACTTATAATACTATAAAATCTTTTTAAAAATAATTTTGCAAATATGAAATAAAAGAATTAAAAAAATTGTTTTGAAAATGATTTATCATTGCTTTTTAATGATTTATTAATTAAAAAAATATTACAAAAATTAAAAAAAATTCAACTTTTTTGAAAGTTTCTCCTTTTAAAAGATATTTAGTTAATGGAAGGTTTATAATAATTGCAATATATTGATAAATATTGGAAAATAATAATGAGACCCTCCAACATTCTAAGGAGGTACTAAAAATAAAACGTCAAAGAATTAAAATGAAAAGAAATGAATTCATGAATGATTTCAATTCTAAAAATAAACAACTAGTTGAAATTTTAAAAACAGAATGGTTGGATGAACACAATATATGACGTTACAACTATTCCATAGATATGCACGGAAAGGATGGTATAAAAACTGTGGAGAAATATGTACTAAAAACAGAATTTGATCCTTTCAAAAAAGAAATGCTGGAATTTAAAGAAAATACAAATAATAGACTAGATAAAATAGAACAACTTTTATATCAAAACACAAAACAGATAAATCAATTGTCATCAAAAGTTGATAAACTCTCAGAAGAAATATCTAATGTTAATCTCAGAATAGACAAAGAAATGAAAATGATAAATGACAGAATAGATAAAGAGATGAAAAATATAAATAATAGATTAGATAAAGAAATGAGAAACATTAATTTAAAATTAGACAAGCGATTTAAAGAAATTGATAAACGTTTTGAAGAAATTGATAAGCGTTTTGAAGTAATGGATAAACGTTTTGAAGAAATTGATAAACGTTTTGAAGCAATTGATAAGCGTTTTGAAGAAATTGATAAACGTTTTGAAGCAATGGATAAACGTTTTGAAGCAATGGATAAACGTTTTGAAATAATTGATAAAAGGATTTCAAACATTGAAATTAAACTTGATAAACTATGCCAATAAAATTTTTAACTATGTTAAATAATTAGAATTTAAAGTTTTATCTTTAACTTAATTTTTAAATATTTGGTTTTTTACTTTTTAAAAATTTTCTGTTTTTTGTCTTTATAATTCAATTTATAAAGTAATAAAACTTTTGAACTTGCAATAATAAATAAAGCTTGATTAAAATGCATCTATATATATTTTAGAACTTGAATAATATATAAGTTTATCTTGAAAAAAACTATAATTTTTTAATGAAAAATATTAAGTTTAAAAATATTAAAAATTATGTATTTTTTATTAAATACAAGTTTTATAATCTTGATATTTACTGTAAGCGTAAAAGTACAAAGCAAATAAAAAGTTTAATCATTTATAATAATTAAAATTATGGCTTATTAGATCAAAATTTATGTTTAGATAATATTTATAGATTACTATGTTTTAATTAAAGAAAAGATTAGTATCTATAATATTTATAATGTTATGAATAGTTTAAATATTAAATTAACTTATTATGCTAATGGTAATAATGTTAATGATATTGTTATTAAGTAACCCAGAATATGCTAAGACAATTGTTATCAATAAATTTGAAATTGATAATTTAAGTAACATCATTAAAGAATTATTTCAAAAAACAGTAGAAAATATCATTATATTTTGAATTATTAGATCAGAAACAAAAGTAATAGATTAGTAAATTAAATGATTAAAAATGTTTATATTAATTACTATATTATGTTGCACAAGTATCATATAATTTAAGATATTTTTTGGGCTATTTTTAATTTTATATATCTGTGATAGAGCTAATATATTTAACTTTTTTAGCATTTATATAATTGTGGTTTATTATTTTGTTTTTCATTTGAATATTGATAGTTTAGTGAATGTTAGAGTTTTCAGTGATTGTTATGAAATTAAAATAAGTTGAAGCAATAAAAACAAATGGTTTTAATTAAATAGATTTTCTATGAAAAATGACAATGAATTTATAGATTCTTACTTTAAATATATTTTTAAATATTTACCATCTTTTAAAAAAAATATATTTATCAGAAAAGTTATAGAATTTTAAATGATCTTTATAAAATAAAAAGATTTTTAGAACAACTTTGTAATAAATTAACAGTGATTTTTGCTATATCAATGTATGAATTTTAAAAAATGAAAAATAACTAGATAACAAACAATTATGTTAATAAATTAAAATGTTTAAATAATCTTGTTAATATAAAAAAATTTTTTTATAAATGCATTAATTATTTCAAATAAGAAAATTATGACAAATTATTTGTAAACAAAGAAAGAAAATTAAAACCTATATCAAAAAAGAGCATAAATAAAAAATGCTAATGAAAGTGTTTTGAAAAAAAGAAATAACAAATTTAAATTAACTAAAAATAAAAAAACTAAATACTAAAAATAAAGATTTTATAAATAAAAAATAGAGTGTATCTTTTTAATGATTCACTCCATTTATTGATTAAAAAAGCACCTAACTTGAAATTAGGTGCTTATATTTGTCATTATAATGGCAGGGGTAGCAGGACTCGAACCCACAACACGCGGATTTGAAGTCCGCCGTTCTACCATTGAACTATACCCCTAAAGTATTTACATACATGTATTATTCTACATTAAATATTTAGATAGTTACAATATTTATTAATCCAAAACTATTAATAAATATCTCATTTAATAATATCAACTATTTTCTCATTTTAAAAAAAATTATATTTTTACTTTATCCTAAAAATAAAAGAATATAATTTAAAAGGATAATAAATTTATCAATAGATTTTAAGGAGAATATATGAGAACTATAGTAGTTGGTATCAACCACGCTGGAACATCAGCAATTAGAACTTTATTATCACAAAACCCAAAGGCAGATGTGGTTGCCTTTGATAGAAATAGCAATATTTCATTTTTAGGATGTGGAATTGCTTTAACAGTTGGAGGTGTAGTTAAAAACACTAATGACTTATTTTATTCAAGCCCTGAACAATTAAAAAGTATGGGTGCAAAAATTTACATGGAACACGATGTAGTTAAAATTGACAGAAAAGAAAAAGCTGTATTTGTAAAAGAATTAAGCACTGGAAAAATAACTGCTTGAAAATATGACAATTTAATTTATGCTGCAGGTTCTTGACCTATTGATATGAAAATTAAAGGACAAGAATTGGAAAATGTTGAAATTTGTAAAATTTATCAACACGCTCTTAAATTAATTGAAAGAGCTAATGATCCAAATATAAAATCTGTAACAGTAGTAGGTGCTGGTTATATTGGAATAGAATTAGTTGAAGCTTATCATCAAAAAGGTAAAAAAGTTAACCTTATTGATTTCCAAGGAAGAGTATTAGCTAATTACTTTGATAAAGAATTCACTGACATTTTAGAAGCAGAAATGAAAAAAGAAGGTGTTAATGTTTACTTAAATGAAGCAGTTACAGAATATATTGGAAGTAATGGAAAAGTTACAGGATTAAAAACTAAAAATGGATTAGAATTACAATCTGATTTAGTTATTCAATGTGTTGGGTTTGCTCCAAATCATGCATTATTACCAGATTTAGAAAAAACAAAAAATGGTGCTTTAATTATTAACTCTAAAGCTCAAACAAGCGATCCAAACATTTATGCTATTGGTGATTGTGTAGCTATTTATGATGCTGCAACTAAAACTCATAGAAACATAGCATTAGCTACAAATGCTGTTAAAACAGGTATTGTTGCTGCATCTCAAATTAATGGTGCTGAAATTGTTCAATTAGATTCAATTGTTGGTACAAATGCTCTATGTGTATTTAATCATAAATTTGCAAGTACTGGGGTTAGCGAAGAAGCTGCTTTAAAATTCGGTTTAAAAGTTAAATCTTGTTACTATGAAGATAACGATAGACCTGAATGAATGAACACAGTTCAAAAAGTTGCAGTTAAAATTGTTTATGAAGAAGATACTATGAGAATTGTTGGTGCACAAATTTTATCATTTGGTGATTCTAACCACTCAGAATGAATTTTCTCTTTATCTTTAGCTATTCAAAAAGGTCTAAGTTTATTAGATGTTGCATTCACTGATGTTTATTTCTTGCCTCATTTAAACAAACCATTCAACTTTGTTTTATCAGCAATATTAAAAGCATTAGGAATGAAATATATTAAATAATTTAATGAAACAAGAAAATAGTAAAGTAAAAATCAATAGTGTAAATTCAGTTAAAAGATACATTACAAATTACTTAATTTTAAAAATTTTAACTGGTGATTATCCACTTAACAAGAAAATTCCTAGTGAGAATAATTTAGCTGAAAAATTTAAGTGCTCCAGATTAACATCAAGAAGTGCATTACTTGTATTAAACAATGCATCAGTTCTTGATGCTATAAGAGGCTCTGGATATATAGTTTCAGAAGAAGCTTTAAAAATATTAATGCCTCCAAAGTTTGTTCAAGAGAAATCAGATTCACAAAAAACTAAAGCAATTTCTACAACCAATGATTTTATTACTTTGGAAACAACATACTTTAAAGATAATAAAATAATTGGTGTTGTTACTTGAGATATTGCTAAATATGTTTATATTGAAATGTCTAAAAAATATTCAATAGAAGAAAATGTTTGTGATAATTTAATTCAAGCAAATTTAGATTTTACATTATTTGAAGAACATGTAGAGTTAGATAAAGAAGGAAGAATTCTTTTGGTTAAAACAAACTTTGATCAAGAAAGCAAAATAATTTTTAGATCAGCTACTTGATATGAGGATATAAAAAAATTAACCACTAAAACTGTTGATTTAATTTAAGTTTAAAAACGCCAAGTATAGCTTGGTGTTCCCTAACTGACATGTGAAGTGCAACACTTCAATGTTACATTAAACTCTCGACTTTGAAATATAAGTTGAGAGTTCCCTAACTGACATGTGAAGTGCAACACTTCAATGTTACATTAAACTCTCGACTTTGAAATATAAGTTGAGAGTTTTTTTGTTTTAAATATTTTCTTGATACATTTGGTAAGCTGTTTTATAACCAAACATTTTTCTTGGGATGTTGTTTACTTTTCATTCAAGAGTTTTTATTTTATCTTCACTTACTAAACTGAAGTCAGTTCCTTTTTTATATCATCTTCTAACTATCCCATTTATGTTCTCGTTGGACCCTCTTTGGAATGAAGAATAAGGTTGGCAATAATAAACTTTAAAGTTGAATTGTTTTGCAGTTATTCCCATCATTTGAAACTCTAACCCATTATCAACAGTGATGCTTTTTATTGGGAGTTTTTCATCTCGAATAATGGTATACATTTTAGCCATCATTGATCTAGCGTTCTTCCCTTTTATTTTTCTAATAATTGCCAACCTTGTTTTTCTTTCCACTAATGTCAATAAGTGGTAATAACCACTTTGCCTTTTACTAACTATTAGATCAGCTTCTCAATGTCCAAATTCTTTTCTATTGTTTATCTTTTCTGGTCTTAGACTATAAGGAATGCAGTATTTTCCATCAATTTTAGAAAATATACCTATTTTTCTTCTTTTTCCTTTAACATATTTTCTTCTTAAACAATCTCTTCTTTGTATCTTTCAAATCTTGCTATTGATTCATCTAAATACTTGCCTAGCACTTGGAACTTTAACTAACGGATAGTTTTCTTTTATTCAAAAAATTGTAGCTTCTACACCATGAGATTTAGGATTAAATTTTTGAATAAAAAGATCTGTGAAGTTTTTGTACTTCAACATAAAAAACATATGACAATTTGATTTTCTTCTAATGTATTTTTTGTGAGCAGTTGATGAATAATAAATCCCTGTTGAAGATGTGTTTCTTTTTAATTCTCTTGATATTGTTGATTTGTTTTTATTTAAGATTTTTGCAATCTTATTCATAGAATATTTTTCTTTATTTCAAAGAAAATAAATTAAGCATCTTTCTTCTTTTGTTAAATGTTTATAAGTTTTCATAAGCACTCCTAATATTCATTATCTTTTTATTAGTGAACACTTACAAACAAAACAAATGAAGTGCACACTCTTTTTTGAGTGTTGCACTTCACATGTCAATCGAGCAACTCTCGACTTTGAAATATAAGTTGAGAGTTTTTTTGTTTTAAATATTTTCTTGATACATTTGGTAAGCTGTTTTATAACCAAACATTTTTCTTGGGATGTTGTTTACTTTTCATTCAAGAGTTTTTATTTTATCTTCACTTACTAAACTGAAGTCAGTTCCTTTTTTATATCATCTTCTAACTATCCCATTTATGTTCTCGTTGGACCCTCTTTGGAATGAAGAATAAGGTTGGCAATAATAAACTTTAAAGTTGAATTGTTTTGCAGTTATTCCCATCATTTGAAACTCTAACCCATTATCAACAGTGATGCTTTTTATTGGGAGTTTTTCATCTCGAATAATGGTATACATTTTAGCCATCATTGATCTAGCGTTCTTCCCTTTTATTTTTCTAATAATTGCCAACCTTGTTTTTCTTTCCACTAATGTCAATAAGTGGTAATAACCACTTTGCCTTTTACTAACTATTAGATCAGCTTCTCAATGTCCAAATTCTTTTCTATTGTTTATCTTTTCTGGTCTTAGACTATAAGGAATGCAGTATTTTCCATCAATTTTAGAAAATATACCTATTTTTCTTCTTTTTCCTTTAACATATTTTCTTCTTAAACAATCTCTTCTTTGTATCTTTCAAATCTTGCTATTGATTCATCTAAATACTTGCCTAGCATTTGGAACTTTAACTAACGGATAGTTTTCTTTTATTCAAAAAATTGTAGCTTCTACACCATGAGATTTAGGATTAAATTTTTGAATAAAAAGATCTGTGAAGTTTTTGTACTTCAACATAAAAAACATATGACAATTTGATTTTCTTCTAATGTATTTTTTGTGAGCAGTTGATGAATAATAAATCCCTGTTGAAGATGTGTTTCTTTTTAATTCTCTTGATATTGTTGATTTGTTTTTATTTAAGATTTTTGCAATCTTATTCATAGAATATTTTTCTTTATTTCAAAGAAAATAAATTAAGCATCTTTCTTCTTTTGTTAAATGTTTATAAGTTTTCATAAGCACTCCTAATATTCATTATCTTTTTATTAGTGAACACTTACAAACAAAACAAATGAAGTGCACACTCTTTTTTGAGTGTTGCACTTCACATGTCAATCGAGCAACGCCAAGTATAGCTTGGTGTTTTTATATCAATATGATTTTAAAATCAATTTAATATAATGCTTTATATTGCTCAAATTTTAATATGTGATATTTTTCAAAATGTAATATAATTATATTTGTAATGTTTCAAAATATTTATGGCATTAACTTTAGATTTGTAGAGGAGGAATTAAAATATGGCTAAAAGAGACCAATTAACTGAAAAAGGGCCTTTAACTGGAAATAAAAGATCTCATGCCTTAAATCAAACTAAAAGAAAATGAAACCTAAACCTTCAAAGAGTTAAAATTTGAGGTAACAATGGTGAGATTATTGAAGTTAAAGTTTCTGCTAGAACATTAAAAATGTTAAAGAAACACAACAAAGTGGTAAGAATTAACTACCATGCATTAAATGCTTCTAAATAGTTTATCAATTAAAAACATCTTGATTTATTTCTTGATGTTTTTTTTATTTAAAACTTTAATAACAATTCAAGATAATAAAAATCATTTTTTATACAAAAATTTATACTTTTTTAATTTGGTAATTTTTCATTTTTATATTAATGCATTTTATAAAAAATTCTAAATGATTTAAATTAGAAAAGTTTTTTATGCATTGTTTGAATTTTTAATTGGCATATATGATATTTTTAATCATATACAAAAATTATGAAAGGAATAAAAATGGAAAATAGTTATTCGAATACTTTTGAACAAAGCGAAGAAACTATAAAACAAAATTTTATTGATAAAGTTGTTTATAAATTTAAAAACTTAAAAGTTCATGAATGATTTTGTTTTGTCGGTATATTGATGTTTCTAACAACAATAGCATTTACATCACATAGTTTTATTGAATATGTTCAAAGCAAAAGTGCTTGAAAAGTATTTTTTGGAATATTTGATAGATTCACTTATCAAAGTAATTGACTTCTTTTAATATTTTGTCTTGCTTATTTTATGTTTCCAAAGCATCAGATATTTAAAGGTAATAAGTTTATCATCTCAACAATGGTCTATATCTTTTTTACATTTATTGGATATAATGTTGTTTTAGTTGGTATTTCTGGTGATAGGGGGTATGTTGGTAATGCATTAGCAGTAACTAAAAATGCTTGACTACATATAATATGTCCATTGTATTTTATTTTGTTTGGATTTATTTATATGATTGATAATAAAAATCAACAACCTACTTCATTTTGAAAATTATTGTTAACTGGAATGATCTACCCAACTATATATGCAATTTATTTAGTTAGTATTCCATTTCTTTTTACTAATGCACCAGTTACAAATTCCATGGGTACAAATGTTTATACAATTTATGGAAGTGCAACATTAACAAATGGTAATCCTAAATCATGAGCATATATTGGGGTAATGTATTTCTTATTTTTTCCTGGAAGTTTTGCATTATTTTATTATTCATGAAAACTTATCAATAAAACAAGTTTTCAATTTAAAACTTATAAGGGTTAATCACTATGGAACAATTACAATCTAATAAAAATTTTGAAGAACAAAAAGATGTTATCACTAATCCGTTTATTAAAATCTTTTTAAGAATTAAAAATTTTAAATTGTATGAATGAATAAATTTCATTGGTATGTTTATTTTTTTGGTAAGTTTTGCTTGATCTATAAGAGATTTTGTAAACTATATTCATATGGGAAAACCTGAAAGTATTTTCTTTGGTGTTTTTGATAGATTTACAAATCAAAGTAATTGACTTTTATTCATCTTTTCTTTTATGTATTTTTTGTGACCTAATCATACTTTTTTTAAAGATAATAAATTCTTAATTTCTACAATGGTTTATATTTTCTTTACTTTTGTAGGATATAACGTAGTTTTGGTTGGGATAGCTGGTGGATATGGATATGATATTCAAAAACCTATTGATTTTGTTAGCAACTTTTGACTTCATGTTTTATGTCCAATATACTTTATTATTTTTGGTTATGTATTTATGATCCAAAATAAAAATAAACAACCTAAAAAATTCCATAAATTGTTATTAACTGGTATGATTTATCCTACTATATATGCTATTTATTTAGCTACTATTCCTTTTGTTTATAAACTTGATAATGGTAATAGTTATTCAGTTTATGGTGGCGCAACAAACACAGCACAGAATTCTATGTCTTGAGCATATATTTGTGTTATGTATTTTATTTTCTTTCCAGGAAGTTATGTAACTTTTTATTATTCTTGAGTGGGGATAAACAAAACAAGTTTAAAATCAAATTAATAAATCCTAAATAACACTAGTTAATAGTGTTATTTTTTTAATATAAATTTATGAAATAAATAAAAATAATCTTTTATTATCATTAATTTCTGTTAAATATCAAAAATTGGACTGTATTATATATTATTATTTTGATTTTTTGTTTTTAGTTGCTAAAATTGTGAGTGGAGATAAATAATGCGAGTCAGAAACAATTTTTCAAAACTTAATATTAAGTGTCAATCTTTTTTTGTAAATAATAAAATGAGTTTTGTTCTTTTAAAAAAGATATTTTTAAATTCATGAATTTTTATTATTTTTTCTTTTTTGAATGTTAGTTTACCTATAGTGATTTGTTTATTAGCTACAAAATTAAATTATGGTGCTTATGCTACTATGGGAATTGGTTTTGTTACAACATTTTTATTAGCTTTTTCTCAAATGGGTTTTAGCTTTTCTATTTTTAGTAGTTTTTATTATTTTCAGCATATTAATTCCAAAAGACTTAATTTTAATTTAGAAGAAGTTAAAAAAGATTTGATATATGACATAATTGTTTTAGGTTTTATTTATGGTTTTATATTAGCGATATTATATTTTACAAGTTCATTCACCTATACAAAATATGCAAATATTCATGTTAATACTATTGATTCATTACCATATGCATTCCATTTCACTTATGCATCAGTACCATATGTATTTTTTGTCGTTGTTCAATATAGTTTATTAATGGTTATTAATAATAAAAAGAATCAAGTTCATGCCTTGCTTCAATTGTTTATTGCTTTTTTTAGTACTATATTTTTAATTTCAATGTTAGTTTTTTTCACAGATCTTGAAGGTTATGGAATTGGTATTGGTTTAAGTGTTGGTTCTTTAATTAGTATTATTTCTTGTTTTATTCATTTATTTTTCTTTACAGATACTTTCAAAACTAATTATTTTCAAGTTAATGGAAAGTATTTAGTTTTAATTATTAAAAATACTTGAAGACAAATTGCTATAACTGTTAGTATTCAAATTTTTAAAGGATGTGCCCTTTTATTGTTAAGCTATCAAATTCCTAATGCTTTGGTTAATTCGGTTCCACTTGATTATCAAATGTCTAGAATTATCTGGTATAACATGATGTATTTAATTCCATTTATTTTAAATGGTTTAGCAGATTCTTTATATTATTTCTTTTTAAAAGAAAAATCTTTTTTCGATGAGAACAAAGAAAAGATTAACATAAATTTTGTAATGATTTTTATTCTTGTTTTAACCATTGTATTAACTGTTTTATTGATAGTTGCTTGTAACTATCTTTCTATGGGTTTAAGTTTAGCTTACACAAAAAATCAAAACCATTCTTATTCAAACGATGCAATAGCAACAGATCTTTATGGAATTGGTAAGAGCAAAATTATTGAAATAATAAATAGTTCAGAACTTATTACAAGTGAACAAAAAAATTGGTTAATTGATTTAGTTAATAAAGCATCAGAAGAACAAATAAAGAAAATTATTGACCAAACTCTTTTACCTAAATTTGTTTCTTTTAGCAATGTTGCTATAAATAATATTTTAATTTTTCCAAAATCATTTACATATTTTTATTTATGTTTCTATTGTGTTCTGTATGGAAGTGGACAATTATTAAATGCTTTTGGATTATCAATAACAGATAGAAAACCAAAAGTTACACTATTAGTAATTGCACAATTGCTAGCAATTTTATTTGTTGTAGAATTTGGTATTAATTTCCAAGAAACACAAAAATTTTATTTAATGGAAGCTTGATCATTCCCGTTGCTTATTGTTGGAATAGTTGCATTTGTTTATATGTCTTTTACATATTTCTTATTAACTTATGATTACCAACACAAATTGTTAACTAGCAAAATAAATATATTAAATAAAGATATAGAAAATTCTAATAATAAAAAATAGTAAAATGGAATAAAATATATAGTATTCAAATTACAAAGGAGAATTTATGAGTTCAAAATTACACAAAGGAAATGACAAAAATATTGATAACTTAATTGAACAAGGAACACTTACTATAGTTAAATATGGTGCTACTTGATGTGGACCATGTAAAATGATTGCACCAATATTAGAAGAGCTTTCAGATGCATATGGAAGTGTAACATTTGTAGATGTTGATATTGATGATGAAGAAGCAAGTGATTCAACAGCTAAAAATGAAGTTACTATGGTGCCAACTGTTATTTTTTACAAAAATGGTAAAGAAGTAGATAGATTTGTTGGTTTTAGACCAAAAGAAGATATTGAGGCTATGATTAAAAAATATTATTAATTTTTTATAGATGTTGTTTTATACAACATCTATTTTTTTTATGTTATTAAAAAGTAATAAAATCATAACATGTTTAGTATAAAAAAATAAAAACCACTTTTTGTATAAAAAGTGATTTATTAAAATAATTTATTTTTAAATTTTTCATTTAACATTTTAAATATTTGAAAAATGATTAGTGTATTCAGAACCTCATGGATTTTTACTTTCATCAATAATTAAAATTCCCTTTGATTCTATATTTGGATTATTTTGAAGTTCTTTTTCGCTACATAACATTCCACAAGATTCGTGACCTTGTAGTTTGTTTTTGATAATTGTCATACCACTTGGCATACATGTATTTTCTTTAGCAACTACTACAAATAGATCTTGTTTAACATTTTTGGCGCCACAAACAATTTGTAGAATCTCTTTTTTTGTGTCTACTTTACACAGATGTAAATGAGTGTTTTGAATTGGTGTACATTCTATAACTTTTCCAACAACAAATTGAGGTTCATAATATTTTGATAAATCTAATTTTGTTGTTTTTAAAATTAGATTTTTAATTTCATCATCAAATTTTAAATAACCTTCATTAATTTTATTTTTTTTTGATATATTAAAAAGATTGATACCAACTATTTCATTGTTATTTCTTAAAATTGAATAATCGTCATTTGTTTCAATTTCTGTTGGTTTTAAATTTTTAATTGAAATTACCATTGTATCTTTTAAATTTTTTTTATTATAAAAAATATTAATCATATTTATCCCTTTTTGTTTTCCATAAATTCTTTGTGTTTTTTATCTATTATTTTTTTTAGTTCAGGTACCAATAATTCTTCTTTAACACTTTTAATTATCTTACCATTTTCAAAAATAATTCCAGTACCCTTTCCGCCAGCAATTCCAATATCTGCTTCTTTAGCTTCTCCTGGACCATTTACTGCACAACCAAGGATGGCAACTTTTAAAGGAAAATCCATTTTCTTTGTGTATTCTTCTATTTCTTTAACAACTGATTCTAAATCAAACTGTAACCTACCACAAGTGGGACAAGAAATTACATCAACCATATTTTGGAAAAGTCCAAATGAATTAAGCAACTTCTTACATACTTTTACCTCTTCAACAGGATCTCCTGTTAAAGAAATTCTAATTGTATTACCAATTCCTTCATATAATAAAACTCCAAGTCCCGCACAAGATTTTATTGTTCCATTAAAAATAGAACCAGATTCTGTTATTCCTAAATGTAATGGATATTTAAATTCTTTTGCTGCAAGTTTATATGCTTGAATTGTTAATAATGCATTAGTTGCCTTTAAAGAGACAACTATATTGTTAAAACCATTTGACTCAAATAAATTAACATATCTTTTTGCTGCAAGTATCATAGCTTCAGCTGTAACACCATATTTTTTCATTAGATCATCTGGTAATGAACCACTATTAACTCCAACTCTTATGGGTACATTTTTTTCATTTGCTAATTTTATTATTTCTTTCAATTGATTTTCATCTTTTATATTTCCTGGGTTTAATCTAATTTTTGCAACATTCGCATGTAAAGCTTTTATTGCAAGATATGGATTAAAATGTATGTCTGCAATAATTGGACATGGAGATTTTTCTACTATTTCTTTTAATGCTTGTGCATCTGTGTCATCTAAGACTGCAACTCTTACTAATTGACAACCAGCTTTTACCATTCTGTTGATTTGTTCTAATGTTTTTTCAACATCATGGGTTTTGGTATTTGTCATTGACTGTATGATAACATTGTTGTTACCACCAATTTGAATATTTTTGACAAATACCTTTTTAGTGTTTTGTCTTATAGTATTCATATTTAAAACTTTCTTTTTATTACAATATTAAATATACTAACTAATTTAAACATATTTAAAAAAAATTAGTTTTAAATTCTTGTTTTTAGATTCGTTTTTTTTGATATATAATAAGGTACATTTTAAGTGGGAGTAGTCTAATGACTAGTATTAGTTTTTATATTAAAGAAATGAGCTGTTCAAACTGTTCTGAAAATTTAATTAAGGCATTAAATAAAAATGGTTTTGATGATGTTGAAATCGATTTTGCAGATAGAGTTGTAACAATAAATTTTGATGAAACTAAATTTGATATTCAAAATATAAAAGAAGTAATTTCAAAAAATGGTTTTACACCTAAAGTGGTAGATTAACAATGACATATTTTAATAAATTAAAAAAATTTAGAACTTTAGAATCAGATGTTAAAAAAGAATTTATTTCTGATACGTTTTTATATTTATCTCTTTTAATGGTTTTACCATTAATGGTTGTTCACTTGTATTTTATTTTTGGGCATGAGCCAATGCCGTTTTGATTTGAGTGATTTTCATTTTTGTTATGTACTTTTGCCTTCTTTACTTGTGGTTATGCTTTTTTTAAATATTTTTATTATGAGGTATTTAAATGACATTCCATAGGAATGAACACTTTAATTACAATAGCATCTGTTGTAGCTTATGTTTACAGTTGTTATCAAATAATTGCAAATACTATTAGTTTTGCAAATAATACTGCAACAAATCATACATATGATTTTTCTCATACTGCTGCAATGATAGTAGTTATTGTTAAAGTTGGTGAAAATATTTCTAATCATTTAAGAAAGAAAACTACAAATGATTTAAAAAGAATTAGTGAACTTCAAGTTCAAGATTGTTATCTTTATGATATGAAAACAAAAGAAGAAAAACTTGCAAGTGTTAAAGATGTAAAAATTGGCGATTATATTTTAGTTAAAAAAGGATCAAATATTCCAATAGATGGAATAATTGTTGAAGGTGACACTGATATTGATGAATCAATGATAACTGGAGAGTCAAAACCAATAAAAAAATCTGTTAATGAATATGTAATTGGTTCAACAAATAATTTAACTTCTTCAATTATCATTAAAGCAACAGCTGTTGGTAAAAACATGATTGTTAACCAAATAGTAAAAAATGTTAATTCAATAGCTTCAAAAAAACCTAAATATCAAAAGATAGCTGATAGAGTATCAAAATGATTTACAATTGTTATTATTTTGTTAGCAATTCTTGCATTCTTATTACATTTACTTGTAGATAACATTAATGAAATAAATGGTGTTTTTAACAATTGATTTAATATTACTGATAATGCAACATACACTAAAGTTTATTTAGCTTTCTTTTATTCGGTTGGTACTTTAGCAATTGCTTGTCCTTGTGCTTTAGGGATAGCTGTTCCAGTGGCATCACTTGTTGGTGCTTCAAAAGCTGCTAAAAATGGAATCATTATCAATACAGGTGAAACATATGAAAAAATTAAAAAAATTGATGCAATTGCATTTGACAAAACTGGAACATTAACAAGTGGTAAATTTTTAGTTGAAAATATCTATGGTGATAAAAACAACATTAGCATGATATATTATATGGAAAAAACATCAATTCATCCATTAGCAATTTCATTTGTTGAATATGTAAAAAATAATGAAATAAACATAAAAGATAGTGATATTAAATTAAGCAATCTTAATGAAATTGCTGGTGTTGGTATTAAAGCAAATTTTCAAAATAAAACTTATTTATTAAGTTCATATGATTATGCTATTAAAAATAATTTCAAATTATCAAGTGATTTAAAATCATTTAGTGAAAAAGAACTTAATGACATTAATGATAATATTTTGAAAACAATTGTTTGTTTAAGTGTGGATAACAAAATTGTTAACATTATTGTCTTTTCGGATCAAATTAGTGAAAACGCTTATGATGCTATAAATCTATTACATTCTAAAGGAATTGAAACATATATTATAAGTGGTGATAACTATAAAGCTGTAGAAACTGTTTCAAAAGAATTGAATATTAAAAATTTTTATGCAAATACAAAACCTAGTGATAAAGCATCAATAATTAAAGAAATTCAAAGCAAAAACAAAGTTGTTGCATATATTGGTGATGGTATTAATGATCTTGAAGCTTTGAAACAATCTGATTTATCTATTGCAATCTCAAAAGAAAATAAAATTGCACAATCTATATCTGATATCACAATAATTAATCATGATATTTTAAATATTATAAAAGCAATAGAAATAACAAAAGAAACAAGAAGAATGATTATTTTCAATTTGATATGAGCATTCTCATACAATATTGTTACTTTACCATTATCTATTATTGGGTTTATACCACCTTTTATTGGGGTGTTTATTATGGCAACAAGTGATGTTACTGTTGTTTTAAATAGTTTATATTTCAAACTTAAAAAAATAAGATATATTTCAAAAAAAGAACAAAAAACTTTAAAAAACAAAAACATTGATTGCTATGTAAAAAATTAAAAATAAGGTTTCCTTATTTTTAATTTTTTTGTGTTTTTTCATATGTTTTTATAATTGAATTCATAATAGCAAATGAGAAATTATTTTTTTCAAGTTCTAATATTCCATGAATTGTAGAACCATTAGGACTTGTAACTTGGTTTTTTAATTCAGTGGTGCTTGCAATTTTATCTAATACCAATTGTGCTGATGAAATCATAGTTTTAGCAATGATTTGATAAGATTTTTCTCTATTTAACCCACAATAAACAGAACCATCGCTTGCTGATTCTATAAACTTAAATATGAATGCTGGAAGACTGCCTGAAATAACTGATACAATATCAATTTCTTTTTCAGACAATTCATATAAATTTCCACAATACTTAAACAAATAATTAAAAAGTTTGATTTGCTTTGGTGTCAAGTTTTTATATGTTCATCCAATAACAGATTTTTTAGTTACCATTGTTGTAGAAGGCATTACTCTTACAACTTTACTATTTTCATTTCCCAATATTTCAATCATTCTTTTTAATGGATAACCAATTGTAATGTTAACAACAATTATATTAGGATTAAAATTTTTAATTTTAATTAGCAAATCATCATATTCATTCGGTTTCACACATAAAAAAATAATATGACTTTTTTGTATTAATTCTAATTCGCTATTACAAACTATAACATTATATCCTGAACAGTTTTGTTCCAATTTGTGTTGATTTCTATCAAAGATACAAAATTTAATTAAATTATTATCCAATAATTTCATTTGTTTAAGTAACAAACTTCCCATGTTTCCCATTCCAATAAATCCAATTTTTATTTTCATATTTTCACCATAATTTAAATATTTATATTATTTATATTTTATTGAAATTAACAAGATAATTTATAATATTTATAATATGTCATACTACAAGAAAATCACAGATTATAAATTAACTCATCATTCAAATAAAAGAATAAGGGAAAGGATGAAAATTGAACATTTAGAAGATCATAAAATATATGAGTTAATTGAAGATCTAATTAAACATGCGACATTGGAATTTGTTTTTCCCAATGGCGATAGAA
Organism: Malacoplasma iowae; assembly: GCF_900660615.1. Classification (GTDB taxonomy): domain Bacteria; phylum Bacillota_I; class Bacilli_A; order Mycoplasmatales; family Mycoplasmoidaceae; genus Malacoplasma; species Malacoplasma iowae. Next base: position 340,531 of record NZ_LR215023.1, read on the forward strand.
AAATGACCAATCATCAACATCATATTCAGTTTGTAATAACTAAAGATAATGTGATAAAAACGGTCATTAATTTAAAGGGTAAAAATTAATTTGTATCTTCTTTTAGTTTAAATATTTCCATTGTTGATTGACTTTTGTTTCTATCTAATTTTTTTATAGAGTGATAAGTTTGTTTTCACATAAAATAATCATTTTTACTTGATATACTTGCTAATAAATTTTGTTCAATTAAAGTATCAAGGATTAATTTTGATTCTTTTAAATTTTTAATTTTTAAAACTTTATCGATTACATTTACACTTAAAGAAGCAACTTTAAATAAATTCATGTAAGGTAAGTTTTTTAGCATCTTTGCAACTTTATTTCTTTTGTTTAAGAAATTTTTAAAATTACTAAAATCATAAATAACATTTGATATTAAAGCTCGATTTATTACAGCTGATTGTTTTATTAAATCAAATATAATTTCAGAAAAAGCTGAAATTTGTGAATCATCAACCAAAAGCTTTTTTAAAGCATTTTCATAATTTTTTAAATTATATAATAATGGATATGAAATACACAGTGTTGGTGAAAAAGATAATTTATTTTTCATTAAATATAAATTTAAATGAATGCTTCTTTCAATTGGAAGTAAACTATCTTTTTCTAATAGTGTCTCTATGTTGTATAAAAATATCCCAATAAAAAATAAAGGATTGTTGGTACTTGTTCCATTTATTAAAGCTTCATATTTTTTTAAATCTAAAAGTAAATATTCATTTTTGTTGTATTTTTGCTTTTTTATTTTATATGCTTCTGATTTGTATAATCATTCTCTTATTTCATCAATTGTTTTATATGATATTTTCTCATTATTTTTTCTTATGTCTGAAGCCACAATTGTTGTAATTAAATTAGCATCTATATATTTTTCTGTATCATTTATTGATTCTTGTCCATTAGTGTATTGTTTAATAACATCAAATATATTTAAATCAACATTAACAAGTTTATTAGAATATACTATTTCAATTATGTGGCTTAAATGCCAAGCTAAGTGATGGTAATCTATTGATGAATAATTTATTCTTAACTCTGTAAGATATGTAAATAATTCACCACATATAGAATACAATTGTTTGTTGTTAATTAAATAAACCGATTTTGAATGATAACTATCTGACATATCCCTCCAAAGTTAAGAAATAATAGATTAAATTAATTTTACTTTAATTTCTTATATCCTCATTGAAAGTTGTCTATTTTTTTATTTAAATTTTCTCTATTTTTTCTTTCTATCTTTTTTTTAATTTTTTCATTTTGTGATTTTGACATTTTTTTATCATATGAAAATTTTCTATTTGTTAAACCAATTAATAGTTTTTCTACATTATCTTCACTACTTGGTTTTGCACTATTTATTTTTTTTAGATCATATGGTTCATTATATTTATGATCTTGGACTATTTTTATTTTGGTTTCATTGATAATTCTTTTAACTAAATAATATTCATTTTGATCACAAAAAGTAATGCTTGTTCCAGAACAATTCATTCTTCCAGTTCTACCAACTCTATGGATGAAAGTATCAAATTGTTTTGGAACATTATAGTTTATTATGAAATCTATATTATCTATATGAATTCCTCTTGATATTACATCAGTTGCAATTAAAACATTTGAGTGATAGTTTTTAAATTTTTCTATTGATGTTTCTCTTTGCTTCTGACTTTTTTCGCTACTAATTATTTCAAAAGCAATTCTATTTTTGAACAGTTCTCTTGCAACATAATTTATATCTCTAATCATATTCATAAAAATTACATATGTTGCCCCTGGTTTTTGTTTTATGACATCTATTAACAAGTTTGTTTTGTTTTTGTTATTAACAAAATATAACAAATTTGTTATATCGTTATTTGTTTTTGTTCCTTTTTTTAAATCAATTACTGTGTATGGTTGATTGTTGAATATAAATGATAATTTGTTATGAATTTTATTGTTAGTTGCAGAAAACAATAAAGTTTGTTTTTTGTTTGTTAATTTATCATTAATTCAATATAAATCATTTATAAATCCAAAATCTAACATCATATCAGATTCATCAATTATAAAAGTTGAAATATCGTTAAGGTCTAATTGATTTTGTTTAATAAGATCTATTATTCTTCCGGGAGTACAAATTAAATTGTTTCATTGAAGTTTTAAATTTTTAATTTGATCTTGTTGATCAACACCACCAATAACACATATTGAAGAAGAGTTAATTTCTTTATCAAATAATAAACAGTTTTGATAAATTTGGTTTGCAAGTTCTCTATTTGGAACAAGTATTAATGTTTTTGTTTTTTTATTCAAAATTATTTTTTCATATAAAGGAATTAAAAATGATAATGTTTTACCAGTCCCTGTGTGGGCGTTTACTAAAAGATTTTCTTGATTCATTATGGGATTAAATGTTTCTAACTGAACATCTGTTAGAGTAGTAATGTTATTTTGTTTTAATACATTAACAATTAACTTATTTAGTTTAAAATTATCCAACATAATAATCCTTAATAATAATTTCTTTTATGCTTTAAGATTTTAACTAAATTTATTGTTAATATATTAAAATTAGATAAAATGTTTAGGATTTGTTGATGGCGCAAAAAAACATTATTTTTTTAATTTTAGTTATCGTTTTTATTTTAATATCGATGTTATTTTTGGTTAGCATCATATTTATTTTATTTAAAAACAAAGAATTAACTTTAAAAGAAAATGAAATTAAAAATGAGTATAACAATTTATCATTATATGATTTTTTTAAGAAAAATATTCCAATAGAACATATTGCATTTAATAATCCAAAATATGAATCTTTATCTAATTTTTTTAATGAATATCGGAACCGATATGAAATAGAACTTGAAAATTTAAAAGAGAAAATTTATAAACTTCCTGATGCATTAAAGATATATGATTGAAAAAATTTCAATGCAATGCATAAATCAATTATTAGTGATATTAAAGATTTAAAAGAATCTTTAAATATTATGGAAGGTGTTTATAACAATGTGATGGTATATAGAGACCATATGAGCTTTATAGCTGTTTCATATAGAGATAACACAAAAGCAATTATTGATTTTTATGAAAAACATCTTAGTAATTTAACTAATGATGAAACTATCACATCTTTATGCAAAATTTTAAAACAACAAGTTAAGATGCTTAATAGCTATATTGAAGTTTCAGATATAGATGATATTACTGAAACTTTGAACAAATATAACTTTAACTTTTTTGTTTTATGGAATCTTATAAATAACCTATATTTACGTGACCAAGAAGTTAAATATATTAATTTTTCAGTAAGGGAAATTGAAGATATATTAAAAGATAAATTTAATAGTATTTCACAAGAAAACACAAACTTTGCAAACAAAACACTAACCAAGATTAACAAAAACATAAAAACACTAAACAAAAGAATTCAAAGTAAAGATTTTAATCAAATCGAAAATGTAAGTAAGTATATCATTGGAGAGTTATTTAAAATAAAAGATACTCTTAATATTAATTTGAAATACAACAAATTCTTAAGTGATAACAAAAAAATTATTATTGAATCTTTGAAATTATTTTTAAAAGAACACAAGTCACTCCAAGAAAAATTATTAAAGGTTTACAATAATTTCTTTATATTTAAAGATCTTTTAAAACACATTAATGTTCTTGCTAGTAAACTACATAAAATTGTTAAAAACATCAATTATTTATTAGAACAAGAAAATGAAAAGAAAAATAAAGATCATAATGTCTTTTTGGCAAAAGCAAAAGAAATTATTAAAGATATAGTTGAATGATCTGATATATATGAATGATTAATTAAAAATGTTAGTGACAAGTATCATTTCTTTAAATTGGTTGTAAAAGAAATTACTTCAAACAAAATGCTTTTAAGCCAGATGCTAGGATTTATTAGTAAGAACAAAATAGATGATTACATCATGTTACAAAAAATTCATAAACTTATTAATGAATATGATCAAATGGAAATATCATTCAAGAAAAATAATGCCATTCTTGTGCAAACAGATGATGAAGAAAATCATGAATATAAATACTTGTCTTTATCTGAAAGAAAACTTGAAGTTTCAGAAATTTATTCTTCATTAGCAAATGTTTATTATCAAAAAATGTATTTAGAAAAACTAATGTTTTATGCAAATGTTCAAATTGCAAAACACAATTACAATTATAATTTTGATAATATAGTAAAACTTTATGAAATGGGTAAATATAATGATGGACTTAACTTGTTGATTAAACAAATAAGATCTAGTAGAACTAAATTACCTTTTGTTAATAAATTTTTTAGATAGAATTTTTATTTCTACAAGACCCGCTTAAAAAAATTTTTTTAATAAAATTGATATTTTAATGTTTTATAATATTAGAAATAGGTAGAGTGATTGTTATGGTAAATATGGTTAGGAAACTTACAAAAACTGTGGTACTAGGTGTTGGTACAATAGTTTTAGGTGCTGTCTGTACTGTTGGGGCAGTTGGATTGTACTTTAAAGAAGATGCTGTTAAATTTTATACGCAAATAAGAAATGAAGTTCAAAGTATTTCATCTACATTGGATGATGGAATAGATCAATTTAATACAACTATTGATAAGGTTGAAAAATTACCAGGAGAACTTAAAACAGAGTTTGGAAAATATAAAGAGAATTTTGATGATATTGCTAAAAAATTAGAAGAACAAGCTGAACAAATAGAATCTCAAAAACCTAAGTCTTCTATTGCTAATGGGTCTGATTCTAATCCTTCTTCTCAACTTAAGGAGTTAGCAAAACAAATAAGAGAAGCAGGTGATAAAATTTCTCAAGGTGTTGACTCTATTTCTGATAGTGTTGGTTCTGTTACGAATAGTGAGATAGTTACGCAAATAAAAACATTTTTAAACACTGTTAAAACTGACTACTTACCAAAGGTTAATCAAATAATTGCACAAGTAACTCCAGAAAAATTTAGTGAGTATTATGGTTTTGGAGCTACTGTAATGGTTGCAACTTCTGGTTCTATTCTAGGTTTAGGATTATTGTCAGGTTTACTTACATTTGGTTTATATAAAAATGTAGATGGAAAATTAGTAAGAAAATCTAGTCAAAAAAGTGAGTTAACAAGTCATATAAAATATATTCTTAAAAAATATCCAGAAATAAAAGAAAAAATAATTGATGAATTCTAATAATAAAAACATTATTGTTGTTAATAAACCAAAAGGGGTTACATCCTTTTGGGTTGTTAATTTTATAAAAAGAAAATTTAAGTATAAAAAAGTTGGACATGCTGGAACCCTTGATCCTAATGCTACTGGTGTATTAGTGTTAGGAATAAATGAAGGGACAAAGGAATTGTCCAATCTTTTATTGGATAACAAAGAATATATTGCAACAATTCAATTTGGGTATAGAACAGATTCATATGATACAGAAGGAAAAATCATAGATAAAACAACTAATAAAGTAAGTTTTAAAGAAATAGAAAATTACCTTTCAAGTTTTCAAAATGTGGAAATTTACCAAACTCCACCAATTTATTCTGCTATTAAAATTAATGGTAAAAAACTTTATGAATATGCTAGAGAAAATAAACCAGTTGATATAGAACAAAGAAAAGTAAAAATAATAGAAAATGAAATTTTAAGTTTTGACGTTGAGAATCAGATATTGAAAATAAGATTGCTTGTATCTAAAGGTTTTTATATAAGAAGTTTTGCTAATGATATTGGTTTAGCCTTAAATAATTTTGCAACATTAATAGACTTACAAAGAACTAAAAGTGGAGAATTTAGTTTGGATGATGCAATTAATGTAGATTGAAATATGAGTTAAATATTTTAAATAATAGAATTTCAATAAATAACTTTGCATAAAGTATAGGAAACTATACTTTTTTATTTTTAATTTTTAAAAATGATAAAATTAATAAACATTGATTATTTTTATTTTATTTAGGAGAGTTTATGTCTATTATTGATGTAAGGAATCTTACTCATTCTTTTGGCGAAAAAGATGTTTTCAAAAGTGCTGAATTCAAACTTATGGCTAAAGAACATATTGGACTAGTTGGGGAAAATGGAAAGGGTAAATCAACCTTTATGAAAATAATAGCTAATAAGTTGATGCCTGATGAGGGTGATATTTATCTACATCCTAAAATAAAAATTGGATATATGGATCAACATACAGAACTTAAATCTGGAGAAACTATTTTTGAAACATTAAGACATGCTTTTGATTGAATGTCTAAAAAAGAAGAAGAAATGATAAAGATTTATGAAAATCTTGAAAATATAGATGAGCAAAATTATGATAAAGAATTAACAAGAGCTGGTGACATCCAAAATATGCTTATATATAATGGCTATTATGAAATAGAAGAAAAGATAAAACAGGTAGCAAGCGGACTTGGTGTTGATAGTTTTGGATATGATACATTAGTGGATGACTTATCAGGAGGCCAAAGAACAAAAATTCTTTTAACCAAACTATTATTAGAAAGTCCTGATGTTATGTTGCTTGATGAACCTACTAACTTTTTAGATGAAAAACATATTGAGTGATTAAAAAATTATTTATTAAATTATGAAAATGCTTTTGTGTTAATTTCTCATGATCTTGAATTTTTAAATGCAGTAATTAATGTTGTATATCATTTTGAAAATCATAAATTAGTTAGATATAAAGGCAATTATGAGAATTTCAAAAAAGTTTATGAACTTGAAAAAGAAAAGCTTATAAAAGCTTATGATAGACAACAAGATCAAATTAAAAAAATGGAAACTTTTATTGCTAAAAATAAAGCCAGAGCATCTACAACTGGAAGAGCAAGCTCTAGACAAAAAATGTTAGACAAAATAGTTAGAATTGAGCTTCCTAATGAAAACAAGAAATCAGAGTTTAGTTTTAAAGAGTGTAAAGCACCAACAAAAAATGTTTTAGCTACCACAAACCTTGTTACAGGATATGACAAACCACTTTCAAAAGAAATTAATATAAATCTTTTAAGAGGTGAAAAAATAGTTATAGTTGGGGCTAATGGTATTGGTAAATCTACTTTATTAAAAAGTTTGATAAAAGATATAAAACCAATATCTGGAAAAATTGAAATTGGTGATTATGTTTTATTTGGTTATTTTAGACAAGAAGAAAAATATGATAACATATCTTGTTATGAATATGCTTGAGAACATTTTCCTTATGATAAAAAAACTCAACAGTACATAAGAAAAGAATTAGCAAAAGTTGGTTTAAATAAAACACATATTGATTCTAAAATTAATAGTTTAAGTGGTGGTGAGCAAGCAAAATTAAGACTTGCTGTTTTAATTAATAATGATTCAAACGTTTTGGTTCTTGATGAACCAACAAATCACTTAGATAAAGATTCAAAAGACAATTTGAAAAAAGCACTTCAAGATTACAAAGGTACACTAATATTTGTTTGCCATGAACCTGAATTTTATAATGATGTAGCAACACATGTTTATGATGCAACTAATTGATCTTTAAAAAAATAAAATTTTTTTAATTTATGCTAGTTTAATACATATTAAAAAACTATTTGGATATTTAAATAAATACTTATTTTTTATTTCCAAATAGTTTTTTTTGATTTCTATAGAATTTTAAAAGATAGCTTTTATAACCCATATATCTTAATTTGTGATAATGATATTTGCAATGAAATGGAATATTTAAAAATACATATTTTTTCTTTTTATCTGCGTTTAAATTAAATCAAGAATCAAATTCATTTCTTGATAATATTAATATATCTTCAAGGCCATAGTAATTAATAAAATGGTAAATGTCTCTTGTAGAATTTTTTATATTAAGATTTTTTAAGTTTTGATCATCACTAGTTTTTAAATCAAAGATTGATTTAATTAAATCCATATTACGAATTGTATCTTCAAATATCGGGAAAAATATAAATACATAATTTTTGTCTTTAATTAATTTATTTAATTTCGTTTGGCTTATTTTAAAATCAAAAAAACGATACTTGCTAAAAATTCAAAGTTTATTCATCTTCATTTATAGCCTCAGCAACTTTGTCATTAAAATCTTTAAAATTCTCAGCAAAAAAAGCATGACCACAATTTTTAAATACATCATATTTAAAATTTTTTACAAATTTTGAAAAATGCCTTAGTGTAAACTTATTTTCAACAAATGTGTCATATTCACCAAGTCATAAATACATTGGGATATTAACTGTTTTTAATGAATTATCTATAAGTTTAAAAAAAGTAGGTCTTATCATTTCAACAGCTATTGTTATTAAATTTTGTTTATTTTTCTTAACAAATTTTGTAACTTCTGAAAAATATATGTCTGAATTTATGTTTTCTTTAACTTTTTGATAGTTGTGAAAAGTTATATCTTGTAATCTTTCAAAACTTGCTTTGCTTTTAAAGTGCATATAAAACGGTTTATCTACTATTTTTGGTAAAGAAGTGATGTTATATGGAGCAAGTAAAATCAATTTTTTTATAGTTTTTTCTGGTAATAAACTATTAATAATTATTGCTAATGCACCACCAAGTGAATGACCTATCAATATTAAATCTGTTAAATTTTTTTCTTTTATATATTCTGCAATTGCATTAGCTATACACTTCATTTTTAAATTTCTTTTTTTTATTTTAGTGTCTTCGTTACTATGCATTCCAGGAATATTTACAGCATGTATTTCATACTGGGGGTTTTGCTTGATAAAATAATAAAAACAACGATGATCTATTCCAAATCCATGTATTAAAAAAACTTTTTGCTTGTTTTTGTTTTCTTCTTGGTTATAAACAAATCCTTCTACATTAAGTTTTATATCCATAAATTAACCACCTGTGAATAATATTGAAATTCAAATTTAATTATAAAATAAAAAAATACCATTATTGGTATTTTTAATTTATTTGTTAATTTATTATTTGTCACACTCTATAACTAGTGCGTCTTCTACAAATTTTAAAACATTTTCTCAATTAATAACATTTCAGAATTCTTTAATATAGTCAATTCTTCTGTTTTGATATTTTAAGTAGTAAGCATGTTCTCAAACATCTAAACCTAAAACAGGTTTTTGTCCGAACATTAATGGTGAGTCTTGATTACTTGTGCTTGTAACTTCTAGTTTATTATCTTTGTTAATTACAAGTCATGCTCATCCACTACCAAATTTTGATTTAGCATGTGTTTCGAATTGTTCTTTGAAATTTTCAAATGAACCTAAATCTCTATTTATCATTTCTAATAATTTACCAGTTGGTTTTGCACCACCGTTTTTCTTTAAAATAAGTCAAAATAATGAATGATTGTGATGACCTCCACCATGGTTTTGAATAGCACCTTTAATGTCTGCAGGTATTTTGTCAAAATTTAAAAGAAGTTCTTTTAACGGTTTATTATCCAATTCTGGATGTTTTTCTATTGCAGCATTTAAATTATCAACATAAGCTTGGTGATGCTTTGTGTAATGTATTTCCATTGTTTGTGCATCAATATGTGGTTCTAAATCGTCATAATTCATTCCTAATAATGGTAGTTTGTACATAATTTCCTCCTAAATTTTTAAATGTGTACTTCTAATAATAAACTTATTTTGTGGATTTAAATAAAAATTTATGTTTATTATTTTTATTTAATAAACATAAACTAAAAAATATTTTATAACTTTGTTTAATAATTATTTAATTATTTTCTTTTTATTTGATTTTATTTTATCTACTAAATTGGGTTTTTCATTTTGTTTTGTTTTATTTTGATCACTTGAAGTTTCTTCTTTATTTTCTTTGTGATAAGAAGCAAGTTTTTGAAGAGAATCTATTCAATAATCTGAAATAATTTTTTTATCTTGCGATTTAATAATTGATGCATTAACCCCAAAAACTTTTAAAATAATTTCTTCATCTACTATGTCATTTGTTGGCCCAGTTCCAATTATTTGGCCTTTGTTCATAATGATTATTTTGTCTGAAAATTTCATAGCATGATTTATATCGTGAATAACTAAAATAATAGTTTTCTTTAAAGTATGATTTAACTCATGTAATAAGTGAATCATTTCTAACTGGTTTTTTATATCTAAGTGATTTGTTGGTTCATCTAGTAAAACAGTTTCAGTATCTTGAGCCAATGCTAAAGCAAGTAAAGCACGTTGTTTTTGACCACCCGATAATTCATCTACATATTTATCTTTTAAATCAGTTAAATCTGTATATTTCAAAGCTTCTTCAACTTTTTGTTTATCTTCTTTTTCATTAGTTGTTATGAAATTTGAATATGGGAATCTCCCCATTTTTACAAATTCATAAACAGTCACATCAGTTGGATATGTAGTTAATTGAGGAACAAAACTAACCAATTTTGAGTATTCTTTTGGTTTATATTCATAAATATCTTTCTTGTCATAAAAGATATGACCTTTTTTAGGTTTTAATAATCTAGCTATGGATTTAAGTAATGTTGATTTCCCACAACCATTTGGACCTATTATTGAAATAAATTCACCTTTATCAATATCAATGCTTAAATTTTCAATAATTTTATTTTTTTTATCATACTCTAAATTAATATTTTCTATTTTTATAAACGACATATATGCTCCTAATTTTTTTTCAGTATTAAGTATAAAAAATATGGTGTTGCTATTAACGGAATAACAGTTGATGTATTTATTTGAGAATTAACAATTAAATTCTTATTGAAAAAATATGTTAATCCTAATATGATGAATCCAATAAGACCAGAAGATACAACTCCATATTTATAATCTTTTTTAAAAAGATATAAAGCTATGTTTGCTCCAACTAAACCTAAAAAGACAACATTTCCAACAAGAAAAAAAGCTGTTGCTGTCATAATTGCACTTATGATAATTCCTTGTCAATAAATTGACCTAATGTTAATACCTAATTGATTTGCAATTATGTTATTTGTTGTAACAATTCTATATTTTCTTAAAATTGAATAAAATCAAATTAATGAAAATAGTGTTAATGCAATAGCCATATAGATATAGAAATCAAATTTAAATTCTATTAAGCCCGATGAGTAATTTGATAATATGTTAGATTTTGATGAAGATAAAACAGTTGAAACTGAAGTTGAAACAGCAGAAAAAGCAAAATTTAATAAAATTCCTGCAAGGATAAATTTTTTGCTAATTTCAAATTTATTTTTTGAACTTAAACCAAATATTAAAAGCGAAGCAATTATTGATCCAGCTATATATAAAAAAGGTAATATGGTGTTAAATGTATTAATTGAATTTTTATTTGATATATCCAGAAATAAAATTGCTATTGTTAGTAAAACTAAATTAATACTTCCTATTCCTAAAACTGATGTGTCAGCTAATTTATTATGTGTTAATGTTTGAACTATAAAAGTTGATATAACTAAGTTAATTGATGATAACAATATAACTCATATTAACTTTCTATTTATGTAAGCATTAATTTCATCAAAGCCTATATCTGTAATAAATAAAACCAATATACCTACAATAACTGCTAGTATAATAATTGTTACAAATTTAAATAGATGATTAATAGTTTTATTTTTAATCAAATTAAATTTAAAAGCATTTGTTTTATAAGTTGACAAATTATTATTTGCTATGTTTATGATGCTTGTTGATTTTGTTTTTTTTGCTTTCTTGCTTATCATTATTTTTTCCTCACAAACATCATATAAACAAATATTGGTAAAGCTACTATAACAGCATATAGATTTAATCCAAAATTGTATATAGCATTTATATACATAGCAATCATAATTGTAGTACCAGTTAAAAATCCAGATACTGGTGTGACAATATAATAGTTTCTAGTTCCTAATATTAATCTTGCCAAATGTGGCATAACTATACCAATAATAACTAATGAACCAATTAAATTAACAGCAGATATTGTTAGCAAAATTGAAGCTAAACCCATAATTCAGTAAACTTTTCTAACATTAATACCTAAAGACATAGCTAATGTTAAATTACTTTCTATAATATTTAATTTTTTCGAATGTGTGATAACTAATACAAATCCAATAAGTGTTATTATTGAACTATATATTAATCTTTCATATTTAAAACTTCCTAAAAAATAGTTAATTTGTGTTTGTCCTATTCAAATGTTGACATTTCCAAAAGATAAAGAGAAATATGATTGTAATATAGCAGTTAAACTTGAAATAAAAGCTCCAAAAATTAAACCAACAAGAACTAGTTTATAACTGTCTTTATCATATTTAATTGATATGAAATTTACAAACAATGCAATTAAAGAAAACAAAAAAGCAAATAAATAAAATAAGTAAGTGTATTTAGTTAAATTTGCTACTTCAACAACAAATATACCAAGTGTTGCGATTGGAATAAAACCTAATGTTGTAGGACCAGCTAAGGAATTCCTTGACACTCCTTGCATAGCACAACCAGCAACTGATAAGCTAAAACCTGATAAAAAACCTACTAATAAAGGTAAAAGGTTTTTATCAATAACTTTATATGGATCATTAAAAATATTGGTGTTACTACTATATGGATATGAACATAGCAAACCAATAAAAATAGAGACAAATATTAAAAAGATAATAGCTATTGCTATTACTTTATATTTATTTGTCTTTCTAATTTTTTTATTTCATTTAATAAATTTTGACTGTTCTATTTTGTAGATTAATCTATTCATTTTCTTTTTTGCTATTTTTATTATAATTTCATTCTTTAAAAATTGTTTTGTCCATATTTGGAGTTAAGTAAACAAAATCTTTTGGTTCAATCAAATTTCATCTATTCTTTTTATCTTCTTCAATTAAAGAATTTGAATCTACTGTTTTAACACTAGATTTTTTTTGTGAATAATATTGTGAACTAGCGAATTGAGGAATCATTTTATCAACAAGATCATTCAATATATATTCATAACCTATCATACCCCAAATTGCATCATAAAATTTCATATTTGTTGTTGAATAAATTCTTTTTTTAAAATCTCCAATTTTTGGTTCTTTTAACAATTCATCAAATTTGTCTAAATTTGGAGTATTATTTTTGACTGTATTAGTATCTGATTGAACATAAATTAAATAATCAAATTTGTTTTTGAATTGTTGAAAAAGTTCATCTGTTGAACTTGTACTTTTAATATATGTTTCATTGTAATGAGAGAATCTAAAATTGTGAGTATTATCTATTGGATCAGGAAAATTAAAACCTAAACCTTTTCCTTGTTGTGAAGAATAAAATAATGGTAAAGCATTTGGTGTTAAAAATTGTCATGTTGATGAATTATCTGAAGCTCCACCTAATACAACACCAACATTGATATTGTTTTTATGTGTATCAGAATTTTGATTATCACTAACTGTCTGGCTAGTTGTTGAAACAAAGGTTTTGAAATATTCATTATTTGTTATTGCAGTAACTCTATTTTTGAATTGCTTTACAGAATCATTTGCACGCTTAGTTAATGTTCCGTTCAAATTATAAATTTTATCTAAATCTTTTGCTGCCATTAATAATGCTTTTTGTGGTGAAACACCTGAATCAACAGTTGCATATAATTTAACTCTTTCAGATTGATAAGTGTTTGTATTATTTCCATCACTATATTTATAATATTTCAACATACTTTCATCTTTTGTGTATCAGAAAGTGTCTTCTTTGTCATCTTCTCATCATCTACTTTGATTTTCTGTATCACCCATTGAAGTATATGCAATGTGTGGGATGATGTCATGAAATTTATTTTCATCAACTCTTTCTCACTCGTTGAATAAAATTGAATATGGTTCAAGTCTTGCAATATCTTTTAAATTAACTTCTTGACCATCCATAATTTTATATTTATTAACTTTTGTTTTGTCATGATTGAAATAATCTTTTAAATATGTATTTTCAATGAATTTTTCCACTTCAAAAGATGATTTGTTTGAAATAAAATGATGAGGTGCAACTCCAAGTAATGAAGTAGCATCTAATGAATTTACATAATTAGCTAAAAAATTAATATGATTAATAGGACTACCAGAAGAAAAACAACTAGTCAAAGCAGGTACAGCTATTGCTGGTACTGCTAAAAATGAAAAAAACTTTATTCATTTTAATTTATTCATATTTCCCCTTATTTATAATTTTTCTAAATAGAATTATATTATACAATTTATAAAATTTATAAATAAGTTGTTTATTTTTTTGATTTTTTCGAATTAAAAATTTCGATTTTTAATTAAAAATTTACAAATTCTTATTTATTTATAAAAATTATTAATTTTTCTAAAATAACAAATCAGGTTCATTCTTTTTATGATAAATTTAACTTACATACCGTGCGTATGAACAAAAAATAAGAGGAGGAAAATAATGAAAGTTATTGTATTAGGATCATCTCATGGTGGTTATGAAGCTTGTAATGAATTATTAGAACTTCATCCAAATGCTACAGTTCACTGATATGAAAAAGGTGATTTTATATCATTTTTATCTTGTGGTATGCAACTTTATCTTGAAGGTGTAGTAAAAGATGTTGATACTATTAGATATTCAAGTGAAACTGAAATGAATTCTAAAGGTATTAAAGTATTTAAATCTCATGAAATAAAAGCAATAGTTCCAGAACAACACACAATTGAAGTGTTAGATTTAGAAACAAATACTATTAAAAAAGATACTTATGATAAATTAATCATAAGTCCTGGTGCTGTTCCAAGAACATTAAATGTTCCAGGTGAAGATCTAGAAAATGTTTACTACATGAGAGGAAGAAATTGAGCTAAAAAAATTAGAGCTAAAATTGAAGATTCTAGTGTAAGAGATGTTGTTGTAATTGGTAGTGGATATATTGGTATTGAAGCTGCACAATCATTTGCAAAAGCTAATAAAAATGTTACAGTTATTGATATTACTCCAACAATTCTTCCAACATATTTAGATAAAGAATTCACTGATGTTTTACAAAGTGAAATGGAAAAACACAATGTTAAATTTTTATTAAATGAAAGTGTTGTTAAGTTTGAAGGTACTACTAAACTTGAAGCAGTTGTTACAAATAAGAGTTCAGTTAAAGCAGATCTTGTTGTTATAGCAGCTGGTGTTAAACCAAACACTGACTGATTGAAAGGTACTTTAGAATTACATCCTAATGGGCTAATTAAAACTGATGAATACATGAGAACAAGTGCTCAAGATGTATTTGCAGTTGGGGATTCTACATTAATTAAATTTAATCCAGCAAATATTGAAATGAATATTGCTTTAGCTACAAATGCTAGAAAACAAGGTAGATATGCTGTTAAGAATTTAGTTGAAGCAAAACACAAATTCCCTGGTGTTCAAGGTTCATCAGCTTTATCAGTATTTGATTATAAATTTGCATCTACTGGTGTTAATGAAGTTTTTGCTAAAAAACTTAATATGCAAATTGATAGTGTATTAGTTCATGACTGATACAAGATGAGTTTTGTTCCAGAAGAATTAAAAGATAAAGTTATGTTTAAAATAATTTTTGATAAAAATACTAAAGTTGTTTTAGGTGCTCAAATAATGTCTAAACATGATTTAACAGCTAACATAAATGCTATGTCTTTAGCTATCTTTAATAGAATGACAGTAGATCAATTAGCGTATGCTGACTTCTTTTTCCAACCAGAATTTGACAATCCATGAAATGTAATTAATACTGCAGCAATGGTTGCGTCAAGAAAAAAATAATATATGTTTTGATGCAAGGTGTTTTAATACCTTGCATTTTTTATGCTTAAAATCAATAACTTTTATTATTGTTTTAGTTCATTAAAATATTAAATTGTTAAATTGTTTTATTTTTTGTTTTTAAAAAAATGAATAAATGCGCACAAATTTTATTTAAAAAAAACCTTTTTAAAAAGTTTTAATACTATTTTTTATAAGTTTTTAAATAATATAAAACTTCATTAGAAAATTATTATTAATGATATTATTATATTTAGATTATTTTAAGGGTTTAATAAATGTTTACAAATAGAAAAAAAATAAAAGATTATGTTGGTGAACTTATTGATGAAAGAATATTAACTGTCTCTCGTGATATTATTGAACACGTTGAAACAGGAATTTCTTCAAAAGAACTTAAAGCTACTCTAGAATCAATGAACATTAGAGAAATTGAACTAGCTGGAGCTAAAAAACAACACTTTCTTTTTGAAAAAGTGCTAAAGTTGGTGGCAGCTGATTTCCATGTATATTTATACTCTATGCCAGGTGCTGGTAAAACCTACATGGCTCAAGAAATTGCTAAATCATTAAATTTAGATTTCTATTTTAGTGGTGCAATTCTTGAACCATATAAATTATTAGGTTTTAAAAGTGCTAAAGGTGATTATATTGAAACCGATTTTTATAAGTGTTTCAAAAATGGTGGTCTATTTTTATTTGATGAAATGGATGCATCAAATCCAGAAGCATTAATTATTATTAACTCTGCGTTAGCAAATAAATTCTTAGATTTTCCTAATGGTAGAGTTACAGCTCATGAAAAATTTAGATTAATAGCAGCAGGTAACACTAATGGTTTAGATATTGGTGCTGGTTTTACAGCTCGTCAACAATTAGATATTGCCACTTTAGATAGATTTGTATTTTTAGAAATGCCATATGACGAAAAGCTTGAAGAAAGATTTGCTAGAGGATATGTTAATGGTAAACACTATTTTGATAGATTTATAATGGCTAGAAGAATAGCACAACCTGAAAAATTACCAATTATTTGTTCAACTAGAGCTTTAATTTTAGGATTAAGGTTAACACAACCTTTAACAACTAAAAGTGGTATTAAATCTTTGAATTTTAGTTGAAAAGAAGCTTTTGAAATGACAATTTTAAAAAATGCACTTCCAAAAGTTAAAGATAGAATATTATCATTAATTGAAGAAGCAGAACAAAAAGCGCGTTCTCAAAGAAATGCTTCTGAACAAGAGGCAACTCAACAATCAACTATTCAAAAAAGTTCAACAGTTGCAAGTAAAACCACTAGAAGTTCAGGAACTAGTTCAACAAGTGCAAAAACAACAACATCGGTTGCTAAGAAAAAATAATTTATTTGGGTCTTAAAATGAGAAAAAATTCTAATAAAGAGGAACTAAAATCTAGAGTTGTTAGGATTAATGTAAATCCAAAATTTGTAGTTTATATAGATGAATGATATCTTGAAGAACTTGTTGATATTCTAAAAGAATATCCTGAAAAAGAGTACTTCAATTTGATCAAAAAACTTGCAGATAAAAATAAATCTAGATTAGAAAACTTCCCACAACAGCATGTTATGTCTCACCGTATTTCAAGTAAAAAAGATAAATTTAATGAATATGAAACTATGGAAGAGTATATAAATGAAACTTGATTTAGTAATACTAAAATTAGTTTATTAAAGGTTAATAACCTTAAAAAAATGCATGTCAAATTAAAAGAAGCTGGAAGTGTTCCAAGTGTTCCAAGTTATTTAAATAACATTACTCCATACTCTATGCTTTCTTTTCACAAAGAAAAATCAGATAAGTTCAAAACAGCCACAATTTTATTAAATATTAGTGGTCATATGAATTGACAATCGTATAGAACTATTATTAGAAGTTTTTTTAAACAATATGATTTCAATGCTTTATCTATTGGTAATATTGCTCACACAAATGAAAGAGGTGTTGATTATTATCGTTTATCAATAGTTAAAGTTAGAAATGGTGTTAATGTTAATGGTCAAGGACTAATGCTTGAAAGTGCTGATTTTTTAAGAAGAATAATGTTTATGATTTATGAAATTGATCCAACTACTCAAGTTTGAAAATCTTATGGAAAAACATTATTAAATAAAGACATTGAAGATCTTAAGAAAAAAGAACCATATTTTGCAAGCATATTAACTGAATATTTAAATCCATCTATTATCCTTGTTGAATAGAATTCATTTTTTATAAACAAGATATTTGAGTTTTTTTGTTGTTAAAAAATCTCATAGTTATTAGCTATGAGATTTTTTAAACATATTTGATTTTATATTAATTATCAGTTGTATATTTTTTAATTAATTCTATTCTTGGTGGGTTTTTCATTTTTAAAGCTTCTGGAATATCATAAGCTTCAATTTCATTTGTTGTAGGTCCAATACCAATAACTTTACCATATTCTGATTTGCTGATTAGTTCACATGCTTTTTCAACCATTTTAGTACATCTAATCAATTCTACAGCAGTTGGTTCCCCGCCTCTTTGAAGATAACCTAAAACATTTATTTTTACTTGTTCATTAGAATTTTTTTCAACATAATCTCTATATTCTTCGATTGTTGGTTTTCCATCTGTTCCTAAAAGTTTTTCATTAACTAAACAAAGAATTGAACCATTAACTGTTTTTCTCACTTTTTTGATTTTTTCTAAAAATTCTTCTAGAGTAATATAGTTTTCATTTGTAATTAAAATATTAGCTTCTGTAGCCATTCCAGCATATACAGTTAAATCAACACAATGTCTTCCCATAATTTCAACAAGTGCAATATGTCTATGAGATTCCATACAAGATCTTATTTCTTTTATTCTATTAACTATTGTATTCAAAGCTGTGTCAAAACCTAATGTATATTTTGTTGATGCAACATCATTGTCAATAGTACCTGGTAAACAAATTACATTAACACCTTGTTCATATAATTTTTGAGCTCCCATATATGTTCCATCACCACCAATTGCTATTAAACAATCAATACCTTTTCTTTTTAGATTTTCTGCAGCTACTGCTGAAACAGCAGGGTCTGAAAATTTTGGAAATCTTGAAGTATATATTTTAGTTCCTGGTAAAAAAGTTCAAGTTCTAACTTCATTGTAGTTGGATTTAAAAATTGCATCTTGATATAAACCTTTATATCCACCATAAACAAAATAAATTTCTAAATCATATTTTGATGCAAAATAAACAAAAGAAGATAAACATTTGTTCATTGCAGATGCATCACCACCAGATGTTAGTATTGCTATTTTTTTCATTTTAATAATTTCTCCTAAAATATTTTTTTTAAAATATATTTCTTTTAAAATTATACTTACATATTTGACTAAATTTATATATAATATTTCTCTAAGAGAAAACTTTGTTAAAAATTATCATTTTTATTAAATTTTGAATATTTATTAACTTGCTTAATTTGTTAATATTCTAATTTGTTCTTAATTTATAATTATTTATATTATTATAGGAAGGATGCAATATATGAAAATTACAGTTTTATATTACTTGTATAAAGATTCAAAATTCTTGAAAGAATCTCTAGATAGTTTATTTAATCAAACAGACAATAATTTTGAAATTGTATTTATTGAAGATTGCACTTCTGAAGAAATACATGACTGTTTACGTCAATACGATTTAAGCGATAAGAGAATCAAAGTAGTTAAATTCATGGAAAATTATGGAAGATCTTTTGCTTATAATTTTGCACTAAATAAAATAAAAGGAAGTTATGTTTACTTTGCAGAATCTAGATGTATTTTTGATGCTAACTTTGTTAAGTGATTTAAAGAAAATATTGATGAGAAAAAAAATTATGACTGAATTTCATTTGCAAATAGTGAACTTGATTTAAATGAAAAAACAGAAGATATTAGAACAGTTATTAATGGTAATTATCCAGAGAATTTTTTAAGTTTAGTAAACACTAAATTAACTATTAAAGATAAATTATTTAGAACTAAATTTTTATTATCTGAAAAAATTGAATTTATTCAATTTAAAAGTTACTTTTCATTATTTATTTTTGATGTTTTGGAAAACTATAAAGAAGCAGCTATTGTTAACAAAATTTTAGTGCTATGAAAAAGAGAAAATAATGAATTCTATGACTATAATTTATATAACATTTTAGAATCAGCTGAAATATTAAAAGAGAAAATTAATAATTGTAATAGTTCAGATGATAAAAAGGATGCTTACTATACATGATTACCAATTTTAATTCTGTTTGAATTTTTATCTAAAATGTTTGCTTCATACGAAAATGAAAAAATTGTATCAATTTCAATCAAAAATGCTTATGATTTGATTGAAAAATTAGATTCTAATTTCAAATCTAATAAATACATTAGTTTGTTAAATAACAAAGCAATTTATGAATACATAAAAGAATTCAAACCAAATTATAATTTTGTAAAAAAAGTTTTTACTAGTATGGGGAAATAATGAAAATAGAAAATAAAAAAGCTACATCCAGATATAACCTTGCAAGCGCAACAAGTCGTTTATTCAGCAAATTTTTTGATTATGTTCTTGTAGTTGGTTTAGTTGTTGGTTTAGCTTTTTTATTTTTTAAAAATGAAATTATTGGATGAAAATTTTTAGTTTATAGTATATTAGTTTTCTTAACTTTGTTTTTATATTTTTGTATTGTTCCATTTATTTTTAGTGGTTATACATTCTTTAGTTGATTGTTTAAAATTAGATGTTATAGTGTCTTGTTAAAAAATCTTTATGTTAAAAAATGATTAAAAAATATTAATTGAGTTTTTTTGTTACAACTTTTTAAAAGAGAATTATTCTTGTGGGTTTTACCAAGCTTTATTTTAATAATAGTTGGAATTATCACTGTAAGTTACTACCCAAATACTGATGCAACACCATTCTTTCTTTCTTTATATAATACAAATTCATATGCAAACTTAGATAATACTTCTATCAAAATCATTTCAAGTATAATGACAACATTGTGATCAATAAGTTCTATTATTTCATTAGTAATTGTTATTAATATCATTTTTACATCTAAAAAAAGATCATTAAATGATTATTTTAGTAACACTGTAATTATTAAAATGATAGATGTTAATTCAGATGATCCATCTAAAAAAATGAATTATAAAAACAATAGTGGTGTTAATATTAAATACGGTTTGCCTGGAGAAATTGTTCCAGATGCTATTGAAACTATTGGAGATTCATAATGGATAAAGAGTTATTAAATCGGTTAAATGATGACCAAAAAAAAGCAGCCACATCAAACCTTGGTTCAACAATGGTAGTGGCAGGTGCTGGTAGTGGTAAGACAGCTGTTTTAGTTTATAGGATTGCATATCTAATATCTGAATTAGGGTTAAACCCAAAAAAGATATTAGCTTTTACTTTTACAAATAAAGCAGCAAATGAAATGAAAAAAAGAATTAACTTATTAATTAATAATGTTAATTTAAATTATATTGGTACATTTCATAGTATTTGTTTAAGAATTTTAAGAGAAGAAATTAGTTGTTTAGGAAGAAATAATGATTTTTCTATCATAGATGAAGATGATCAATTATCTATTGTTAGAGAAATATATGCAAAAAGACAAATTGATAAATCAATTATTTCATTTCAAAATTGTTTAAATCATATTAATAACCTTAAATCTCTAAATGTCACAGTTGATGAGGCTATGGAAGAATTAGTGAACATTATTGAAGATGATTTTGAAAATAAAAAGAAATATGTAATCACAGTTGTTTATAAAGATTATCAACAATATCTTGTTAATAACAATTTATTAGATTTTGATGATTTGATTAAATTTGCAAAATTAATTTTAGAAACTAAAACTGAAATTAGAAACAAATGACAAAATCGTTTTGACTATATATTAGTTGATGAATTTCAAGACACAAATCCAGATCAATATGAATTAATTAAATTGCTAAATAAAACAAGATCAAATATATTTGTGGTTGGAGACCCAGACCAAATGATTTACTCTTGAAGAGGAGCTTATAAAGAAATATTTGATGATTTTAGAAAAGAATTTAATGATGTAGAACTTATTATTTTGGATAAAAATTATCGTTCAACAAAAAAGATTTTATCTGTTTCAAACCAACTTATAGAAAAAAATAAAAATAGAATAAAGAAAAATCTTTATACAGAAAATGAAGATGGTAACAATATTATTTACTATGAAGCAGAAAGTCCTGAACAAGAATCAAAATGAGTTATAAGTAAAATTAAAGATTTACTTAAACAAGGATATAGATATAAAGATATTGCAATTTTATATAGAAGTAACTTTTTATCTAGAAATATTGAGCAAGAACTTGTTCATAGTGGACTTCCATATTTTATTTTTGGTGGGTTCAAATTTTATCAAAGAAAAGAAATAAAAGATGCTATATCTTATTTAAAACTTATTAGCAATAATGATGAATTATCTTTATCAAGAATTTACAACACACCAAGAAGAAAAATATCTGAACAGTCTTTAACTAAAATAAAATCTTTTGCTTATTTAAATAAAATAAATTTATTTGATGCTTTTAAAAGGGTTGAAGAAATTGATTTGTCAAAACAAGCTATTAATGCATGTCTTGATTTTGTAAAGTTAATCGAGGAGTTTAGAAATAAAAAATTTAATTCACTAACTGATATGTTAGATTATGTTTTAGACAACACTGGATATAGAAAAGAACTAATTGAAAATCAAGAAGAAAATAGATTAGAAAACTTAGAAGAACTAAAAAATGCTTTAGCACAATTTGAATTTAAAAATCCTAATTCAACAATTACAGAATACTTACAAGAAATAAGTTTATATACAACAGCTGATGAAGAATCAAAACAAAACCAAGATTGTATTATCTTAATGACTGTTCACTTATCAAAAGGATTAGAATTTAAAAATGTTTTTATTATTGAATTTAATGATGGATTTTTTCCATCATATAAATCAATTGATGGTGATGCAATAGATGAAGAAAGAAGAATTGCATATGTTGCAATGACTAGAGCACAGCAAAATTTATTTATTGCAAACTCTAGAGGTGTTGCTTTCATGAATGATTCTCAACAAAGAAAAATGCCAAGTAGATTTGTTAAAGATTTTATAAAAAATGATTATATAGAAAAATATGTTAGAGATTTCTTGCCAACAGACCATGGTTCACATGACAGTTATTACTTTAATCAATTAAAAGACAAACAAATTAACTTAGAAGATAACCTACATGATAATGATGTAGAATTCACAATTGGGGATTTAGTTAATCATCAAAAATTTGGTTTTGGAGTTGTAGTTGGTGTGATGAATGATTATGTTGATATTACATTTAAATACCCATATGGTACAAAAACAATATTAAAAAAACATAAAAGTCTATCTAAAAAAAGCAACTAATATGTTTTATAATAAATTTGCATTTATGCTTAGAAAGTTGGAATAAAAATGAATATCTTATTTATTGGAGATATTTTTGGAGAAGCTGGAAAAAAAGCTGTAAAAGCAGAACTTGAAAAAATTAAGATAAAATACAAAATTGATTTCACAATTGCAAATGCTGAAAATACAACATTAGCAAGAGGTTTAAATTGAAATGACTATAATGAATTAAAAAGTTATGGGATTGATTTTTTTACAATGGGAAATCATACATGACATAAAGAAGAAATACTTGAAATTTTAAGTTCTCAAAAAAACATAATTCGTCCAGCTAATATAATTGATTCAGAAGAAATTAGCAAATATGGAGTTGGTACTAAATTAGTTAATGTTAAAAATAAAAAAATTAGAATTACCAATTTACTTGGATCAACAGTTCACTTTAAAGAAAGGCAAACAAATCCTTTCATTAACATGAATGAAATTTTAAATAAAAAAGATTGAGATATACATATAGTAGATTTTCATTCAGAAACAACAAGTGAAAAAAATGCATTTTTTTTAAATTTTAAAAATAGAGTTTCAGCTATTTTTGGCACCCATACACATGTTCAAACAAATGATCATAAAATTTATGATAATACAGCATATATTACAGATGTTGGTATGACTGGTCCAATGTATGGTGTTATTGGGGCTAAACCAGATACTATTATAACAATGTTTAAAGGTGAATCTGATAGATTTAGGCTTGAAGAACAAAAAGGTTTATATCAGTTTTGTGCAGTTGTTTTAACAATAGATGACAAAACAAATAAACCCATAAAATTAAAAAACTTAATAATTTATGAAAAATAAAAATTAACTTCTCTATTAAAAAAGAGAAGTTTTTGTTTGTACTTTATTATCATTCTATAAAATAGTAAAATTAATATTGGTAACATTTATGGAAAAAGTATTAAATGGTTTAGACTGATTAATATATAGTGAAGACTATATAGAAAATAAAATTTACTTAAATAAAAATGAACTATTATATAGATTTAGTCAAATTAATTTTGATAATATATACATTGATTCATTAAATTTATTAAAAGTTGATGGCAATTTACTAAATAGCAAAGAATTCAATATTAACTATAATGAAAGTGTTTATTCATTATTTTTTGATTATGCTAGCAAAATAAATATTCCTTTTATATATAATGGGTATCATTTAAAAAATATATTATTAAATATTGCTTATAATTTTTCAAAATGTAGTGTCCCTTTTGAGATGGTATTTAAAATAGAAAAATGATGTCAAATTAATAGAGAAGAAAATGTAGAAGCTTTTAATAATTATCAAAACCAAAAAAGCATAAGCTTTAACTCAATGGAATTTAACAGTTTTTTTAATTCTTTTAAAGATTTGTTTGAACAATTTAAAGATGATTTTAATTACTACATTTTATTTAGAATGTTTGTTCATTATTGCCAAATTTATTTGAATCCAAAAGATATTTCATTTTTGTTAAATAATAAAGAAAATTATAATTTGATTAAACATCAGGTTTTTAGTAAATATTTAAATTTAAATTATTATTCAATTAAATTGTTTGTTTATCAAGCGTTATATATTATTAATAATTTATTGGAAAATAGTGACAATTCAACAAAAGGTAAAATAGAAGATTTTATTTCTTGTTTTAATTCTTTGAATATTTATGAAATTGATGAAAAAACAAAAGAATATAAGCTAATTGAAAGAAATGACTTCATTGAGTTTAAAAATAAAGAATATGTTCTTTCGTGAGAACAAGAAATTGAAAATAATCAAGAAATCGAAGATCAATCTGTTGATAAAAATAATGATGAAAATAGTTATGAAAATCAAAATAATGAAGAACTAGAAAAACAAAATGTAGATTATAACGATAATGAAAACACTGATTTACCACTTCTTGAGAATAGCCAAGAAGAAAATAATTTTGAAGAAGATAACATTTTTGAAGAAGATAACATTACTGATATAAAAGATGATAGATTGTATTTAATCAATACAGAAAGTAATGAAATGATTAATGCAAATAGTAAAGTTGATGACAGTTATGATCAAATTTATAACGAATATGATTATCAACAAAATGATGAAATAACTCAAAATTTTAACAATCAAGATTATATTCAAGAAAATATAGCAGATGATGATTTTGACCAGAAAATCAACAATCAAAAAAATGAAAAAGATGAATATGAAATAATACACGAAAGAATAAATGATGATAATTTTTCAATTTTTGATAGTCTAGAAGTTGAAGAAGAATAGCAGTCATTATATCATTAAAAGTTGAAATTGATAATTTTTTTTCTTAAAATTATAGGTATTAAAATATGCATATTTAATATATAGAGGTGAATATGAAGAAAATTGGTAAAAGTTTAAAGAAAACATTAGTGTGCTGTACAGCACTTAGTTCATTTATGGTAATTTCTCCTCTTATTGTAGAAACAAATTTTTCTAATAACAGTACAACTTTAAACTATAGTGATACTAATAAAAATTCATTAAACATAAATCAATATCAAAATAGCGAAGTAAAAACTTTAAAAGCAATTGAAGATCAAGCAACTCAACCATATGCAGATAGATTTAAAATAAAAACAATAGCAGATGCTACAACTGAAAATGAAAAAACACAAATAGATGCCATTTATAGTGGTAGACAATCTGATGTAAATGTTGGATATGGTTCTGACCAACAACTAAGTAGTGTTTCAAGTTTACCAACTAATGGACTTCTTAATTTGTTTACTTTCACAGATAAAGTAATTGGTATTACTGGTGATATTTCAAAAAGGCCAAAAATTGAAGTTTTATCAAAAGCAGATAAAACAAAAAATGAAAATGTTACAACAAATTTAAGTTCATTTAATAAAATTGGTGAGACAGACATTTCTGAAAACTTATTAAATTCACTTGGTATTTTATTTGTTAAAATAACAACTTATGATAAATCAGCTCAAAGTACTGTTTATACAGATTATGTTATGCTTTCAGGATTTGGATCAAGTCTTTCTTCAAGTTCATCAAGCGGAGTTTTGACACCTAATGGTGAAGAATTTAAAAAGAAAGTTCCAGATTTATCAAATAATGATTTAGCAAATTACCCAACATTTGTTTCTGATTTTGAAAATAAAGATACTGTTAATACTGTAAAGGCCAACACAGATCCACAAATGAAAATAGTATCAAATAGACAAGATGATGCTAGAAATGGTAGTGTTAAATATGATGTTAACTTTAACTGAGAAATAAATGAACAAATTTATAATTCAGCAAAAGTTACTAACACAGGTACTGGTACAAACAATAGCGGCCAAAAATCATATTTAAATAGAGAAATGGAAAAATCATTTTCAATTTCTGGTTTCCAACCAAGTTCTAACATAACAACTAGAGAAACAGTTATAATTGTTGCATCTATTATTGCAGCTGGTGTTGTTGTTTCAATATGTGTTTATATTGTGTCTTTATTTACTAGAAAAATTAGAAACTCTAGAAAAATGTAAAGCCAAAACAAAAACCTATTGGTTTTTGTTGCTCGATTGACATGTGAAGTGCAACACTCAAAAAAGAGTGTGCACTTCATTTGTTTTGTTTGTAAGTGTTCACTAATAAAAAGATAATGAATATTAGGAGTGCTTATGAAAACTTATAAACATTTAACAAAAGAAGAAAGATGCTTAATTTATTTTCTTTGAAATAAAGAAAAATATTCTATGAATAAGATTGCAAAAATCTTAAATAAAAACAAATCAACAATATCAAGAGAATTAAAAAGAAACACATCTTCAACAGGGATTTATTATTCATCAACTGCTCACAAAAAATACATTAGAAGAAAATCAAATTGTCATATGTTTTTTATGTTGAAGTACAAAAACTTCACAGATCTTTTTATTCAAAAATTTAATCCTAAATCTCATGGTGTAGAAGCTACAATTTTTTGAATAAAAGAAAACTATCCGTTAGTTAAAGTTCCAAGTGCTAGGCAAGTATTTAGATGAATCAATAGCAAGATTTGAAAGATACAAAGAAGAGATTGTTTAAGAAGAAAATATGTTAAAGGAAAAAGAAGAAAAATAGGTATATTTTCTAAAATTGATGGAAAATACTGCATTCCTTATAGTCTAAGACCAGAAAAGATAAACAATAGAAAAGAATTTGGACATTGAGAAGCTGATCTAATAGTTAGTAAAAGGCAAAGTGGTTATTACCACTTATTGACATTAGTGGAAAGAAAAACAAGGTTGGCAATTATTAGAAAAATAAAAGGGAAGAACGCTAGATCAATGATGGCTAAAATGTATACCATTATTCGAGATGAAAAACTCCCAATAAAAAGCATCACTGTTGATAATGGGTTAGAGTTTCAAATGATGGGAATAACTGCAAAACAATTCAACTTTAAAGTTTATTATTGCCAACCTTATTCTTCATTCCAAAGAGGGTCCAACGAGAACATAAATGGGATAGTTAGAAGATGATATAAAAAAGGAACTGACTTCAGTTTAGTAAGTGAAGATAAAATAAAAACTCTTGAATGAAAAGTAAACAACATCCCAAGAAAAATGTTTGGTTATAAAACAGCTTACCAAATGTATCAAGAAAATATTTAAAACAAAAAAACTCTCAACTTATATTTCAAAGTCGAGAGTTTAATGTAACATTGAAGTGTTGCACTTCACATGTCAGTTAGGGAAAAACCTATTGGTTTTTGTTTTTTATTTTAATTTCTATAATGCTTTAATAAAATTAAAGTATTTTTTTAATGATAGAATAATACATGTAAATATTTATTAAGGAATATATATGAATAACAATTTCAATAATAATAATCCTAATAAGCCAAACAATTATCAAGGTCATAATTTCACTAATAGAAATTCTAATCAAGGACCTAATTTTCATAATCATGACAACAATTATGCAAATAATGTAAATAGTATGAATTCTGAATATATTGAAAATGATTATCAATTAAACAATCAACAAGCTCCTATTGACTATGACCAAATTAATAGATTTAGTTATCAAGGACACTATGATAATAATCAAAATTATTACAATAATAATGATTCATATAATCAATACAACGAAAATGATTTTAGTAGATTTAGCTACAACAATAATAATCAACAAGAAAATTTCTACAACACAAATGGTAATCAATCATTTGTAAGCTATGATAATAATGTAAATAGAACACCAATCATTAACAAAGATCCTTTAGATTATGTTAAAAAAAATGGAATGTCTGGAATAGATTATTATGGTAGTATTCCAGATGAAAAAAGATATGATATGTATCTATATACTTTAGCTGAATTAAATGAAATGGAAATCAGTGTAGAAAATACAACTAAAAAATTTTATATGGGCAAAATGTATTACAAACTAACTGATGAGTATTTAAATTATTTAAGCAAAATTCAAAATGGTGATTATACAAATCAAGAAAATACATTAACTTCACATGGAAAAGAATTAGATAATAATCTAACTAAAAAAGAACAAGAAATAGATTATGAATTAAATTTTGATAACCCTGTTGAATCAAATGAAAATTTAAGTAATCAAGAATTAGAAAAAAGTAATCTTGTTTCAAAAAAAGAAAAAGTAAATAAAAATACCAATAATTATGAAAATAATATTGATGAAGATGAAGACGAAGATGAAGAACTTAATAATTTAGTAATTGAAGATGATGTTGAATTTGATCAAAAATTATTAACTGGACCTGATATTCAAATAGATGAAAACATATATCTTAATGAAGATGAAATAAATGGAACAACTAATGTTGATGGTGATATTCCAGAAAATGATAGTTCTAATTTGGAAAACTTAATTAATGATCACACACAAATACTATTAAATCAAAATAAAAATCTTGACACTGATTTGGAATATAAAATATATAGTTTATCTTTCAATAAAAACGAAAAAAGAAAAGACTTAGGTAAACTTGATAACATCACTTTTGATATTTATCCAAAAGATAGAATTATGGTATTAAGTTCTGATAAAAGTAAAACATCAACTACTTTGATTGATGTTTTAAGCAGACGTCACGAAAAACAAAGTGGGTATGTATATTTCAATATAAAAAGAAAACAAAAATGAGTTGATATGTACTCTAAAGAATTTAAACAATATGATTTGGATATGGTTAACAAAAAAAGTGATGTTTTATATCAACTAGAAAGTCCAGATTATTTTTCATATGGAAGTGAGAAAAAAGATACTCCATTATCATTATTTAAAAAAGTTTTCTATGCAATAGATGTTTTAGTTTCAGAATCACTATTTTATAAACTTATTGAAATATTTGATTTTAAACCACTGATCAAAAAACACATTAGTCAACTTAGTGATACAGAGAAAAGAATATTTGTTTTAATATGTGATATTCTTATTGGAAAACATGTACTTATTATTCCATTAACTGAATTCAAATTGGAAATTAATAAAAAAATTGAGTTTTTCTCTTTATTAAATAATATGAATAAAAATAAGTCTACAATTATTATTTTTAGTTCGTGAGATATTCTTGATGCAAAGATTTTTGCTAATAGGGTTTTATGTTTAGATGAAGGAAAAATGATATTAGATAAAAAAATTAATGATATTTTAAAAATTCACAATTCACTTGATAAATTCTTATTAGATTATTTACAAACCAACAATAGAAATAAAAGAAGACAAGAATTGTTAAAAAAAGATGATGATGACGATGATGAAGTAATATATGAAGATTAATTTTTTTAAATATGTAGTTATAAACTACATATTTTTTTAATTATTTTAATATAGTTGATATATTTATATATACTTATAAGTAATTAAATTTATGGTGATTTTATGATTTTAGACAAAAAATATGATTGAGATTTAGAAAGTTTATTAGCGGGTGAGGATTTAGAAACGCTATATTCAAAATGACAAAACCAAAAGAAGCATTTATTGAAACTATATCCAAATTTTTATACTAGTTTAGAGAATTTTATAAATTGAAAAAATGAAAATTTAAAATTTGAAAAAATATCTAATAGGTTAGTAAATTATATTAGTAATAATTTAAATGAAGATGTAGTTAATGAAAAATGAAATTTTTGAAGTCAAAAACTTAGCAATGAATGAAATGAATTTTCTATAGCAACATCAGATAGTTCAAACATTTTACTAAAAAATAAAAAAACAATTTTGCAATATTTAAAAAATGATGAATTAAAAGAATATAGAAGAGATTATGATATCTTTTTCAAAAAACAAAAACATGTTTTAAGTTTAAAAGAAGAAAAAATACTTTCATCATATTCACTAATTGAAGATGGTTATGAAGATGTATTCACAACTTTTGTTGATGGAACTATTAAATTTGATAGTGTAAAAAACAAAAATAATAAAGAAATAAAAATTAATAGCATAAGCGATGTAACATTTTATTTGAAATCAAATGATAGAGTTTTAAGAAAAAATACATGATACTCATTTAATGAAGCATATTATAAAAATAGAAATTTATTATCAACGCTTTTATACTACAATTATTTAACTTTAAACAATAGTTGTAAAATAAGAAACTATGTTGATTATGTTGATGCTACATGTCAAGATGACGAAATTACTGTAGATCTTATTTTATCAATTTATAAAAATGTTGAAAATTATAAAGACCTTTATAAAAAGTTTTATACAGCAAGAGACAATGCTTTAAAGAAAATATTTAAATTAGATAAAGTTGAACCATGAGATAAATCATTAGACCTTTCAACTAAACAATCAGTATATTCTATTGATGATGCTAAAAAAATTGCTATTGATGCTTTGAGTGTTTATGGTCAAGAATATGTTGACACAGTTAATAAAGCTTTTGAAGAAAAATGAATTTCATGATTGCCAAAAGAAAACAAACATAGTGGTGCTTATTCTATTGGTGGCACTTTAGGTTTAGATAAATATTTTATTTCAATGAATTTTGATAAAACATTATCATCTATCTATACTTTAGTTCATGAACTTGGACACTCTATGCATTCTTATTATTTTGGAAAAAAACAAACTGTTCATTGTGGATGCGAAATTTTTTATGCTGAAATTGCCTCTATTACTAATGAAGTTCTATTAAGTTTATATTTACTTCAAAAAGAAAAAGATGATAAAGCAAAAATAAAAATACTTGATGAATTAATAACAGGTTTTTTTGCAACTACTACAAGACAAATCATATTTAGTAATTTTGAATATGAAATGGTTCAAAGAATTAAAAATAAATTACCTATTACATATAAAGAAATAGAAAATGTTTATGTTGATATGAATGTTAAATATACTGGTGCTGATCCAAAGAAATTAACTTCAAAAAAATATGTTCAATCACTAAGTACAATATTAAGAATTAGTCATTTTTATGTTGGAAATTTTTATGTTTATAAATATGCTGTTGGACAAATACCAGCACTAATTTCTGGATATAAAATATTTAATAATGATAAAAACTTTATTAATAAATACTTTTCTTTTTTAGAATCAGGAAATAGTATATCACCAATTGATACAATAAAATTATTAGGAATTGATTTGTATAGTGATGACCCTTTTAAAGAATGTCAAAAAATTCTTGAAGAATTAATTAAACAATATATTTCGCTTGTGAAAAAAGTTTATAAATAAAATAATTTTAATTAAATAAAAATGTGTATTTACAAAAGTAAAAAAAGGTAACACATTTTTATTTTTTATTTGTTTAAAAAATAATTTTATATATTTTTTAAAATAATTAAAAACTTTATTTTTATAAAAAATTACTATTATTGCTATAAAATTCTTTATTAAAATTGATGCATAATTAGTTGCTTTTTAATTTCAGATAATTAAATTATTAACTAAATGTTTATTATATAATCTAAGTGACTGTTTAAGGAGTTATCAATGATAAAAATAAATTTAGAAAGTTGCCTTGAATCAAAAGAGAAGGCTGAAAAAGTATTGAATAGTTATCAATCAAAAATTGAAACTATTCATAAAAGTATTACTAATAGAAAATGTGCTGGACATGAGATGTTAGGTTGACTTGATTATCCATTTAATTTTGATAAAAACGAAATGAGTGAATTAATCAAATTATCAAAGACATGATATTCAAACAAAGAAATTAAAAACATTGTTGTTTTAGGAATTGGGGGATCTTATATAGGGGTTAAAGCAGCAATTGATATGTGTCTGCCACCTTTTAATAGAGATAAAAACATTATCTTTGTTTACAACTTATCATCAACATATATCACATCTTTAATAAAAAAACTTGAAAAAGAAGATTTCTATTTAATTGTTATATCAAAATCTGGTACTACACTTGAAACAGCTGTTGCATTTAGAATTTTTTATGAAATTCTTTATAACAAACATGCTTCAGCTTCAGCAAAAGATAGAGTAGTTTGTATAACAGATAAAGAAAATGGTAAATTAAGACATTTAGTAAACAAATATGGTTTTAAATCATTCTGTATACCAGCTAATGTTGGAGGAAGATTTTCAGCTATTACACCAGTTGGATTATTTGCTATGGGAGTAATGGGTCTTGATGTTAACAAAATTCTTGAAGGATGTAGAAAGGCTTTACAAGATACAGACACTACAAATTTAAAAAATAATACTGCTTATCAATATGCAATATTAAGACACTATTTTTATTCTAAAAAAGAGAAAACTGTTGAAGTTTTTTGTACTTATGAACCACAAATGTTTTATTTCAGTGAACACTGAAAACAATTAATGGGTGAATCAGAAGGTAAGGAAGGAAAGGCTCTTTACCCATCAAATTGTTTATTTACAACTGACCTACATTCTGTTGGGCAATTTTTACAACAAGGAACAAAATGTTTTTTTGAAACTGTTCTTCATGTTAAAAATCCAATGCTTGATACAACTATTGAATCGTTTATGAATGATGAAGATGGTTTAGATTTTATTAATGGTAAAACTGTGAACTATATTAATAGAGTCGCTGCTTCAAGTACTGTTGATGCTCACCATATTGATGGTGGAGTTGATGTTATCCAATTAGAAATCCAAAAAACTGATGAATATAATTTTGGATATTTATATTCTTGATTCTCAAAAGCTGTTGCTGTTAGTGGTCTTTTATTAAAAATTAATCCATTTGATCAACCTGGTGTTGAAGCATATAAACAAAGAATGTTTGCTACTTTAAGAAGCAGTAAAAAAAGTGGTAAAAATAAATAAAATATGGAAAATAAAAAAATTATATTTTTTGATCTTGATGGCACATTATTAAATAGTGAATCACAAATAATTAAAGAAAATATTTTAGAAATTAATAAAATTAGAAACAAAGGTTTTTTTGTATCAATTGCTACAGGTAGAAGTTTAGGGATGACAATTGATATTGTTAAACAATTATCTATTAATGTTCCAGTTGTTTTAGCAAATGGTAATTTCATATATAATCCAATAAGCAATAATACAACTATTTTATCTAAACCGCTTCATAAAAAAGTTAAAAAATTTTATTTAAAATATGTTGTTAAAAATAAAGGATCGTTTGCTTGGTTTACTAAAGAAAAAGATT
Source organism: Malacoplasma iowae (assembly GCF_900660615.1). Classification (GTDB taxonomy): domain Bacteria; phylum Bacillota_I; class Bacilli_A; order Mycoplasmatales; family Mycoplasmoidaceae; genus Malacoplasma; species Malacoplasma iowae. The sequence continues at coordinate 374,347 of NZ_LR215023.1, forward strand.
ATTTTTATTCATCAACTGCAAAAAAACAAAAGGATGAACTTTTAGATTTATCAGACAAGATTGAGAATTTATCACAACTTAGTTTTGGTGAAGTTAAGAAAAAGTTTTTTAAAGATGATGTTTATCATATGTCAATCCAAGAGAAAAACAATTTAGAGGAAACTAGAAAAGTATTTTATAAACTGCAAGAAAAAAATTTATGTAAAATCACAATTGCTTCAGGGTCATTTATCGATGCTGATGATTTATCTGTTAATAAATTTGCAGGATTAAAAAAAGTTCTTGATGATCTAAAAATAACTGATCTTAATAATGTATATTGCTTTGGCGATTCAAATAATGATATTGAAATGTTAAAAAACATTCCAAACTCTATAGCAATGGGTAATGCAAATGAAGATGTTAAAAAAATAGCTTCTAAAACAATTGGTACTAACAATGAACCATCTATTGCAAATTTTTTAAAAACTCTTTAATAAAAAAAGAAAAATAAATTTTATTACATATTGAAACTGTAAATTTATAAGTATTATAATAAAGCAAAGAGAGCAATTTATACTGAGGAGAGATTATGATATTTTCTAGAAAAAATATTAGAGAGTCATTGATTGTTATATTGACTTATTCTAAAAAAACTTATGCTGAAATTACTAAAAACTATTTAATTGAGGAAATTCTATTAAATAAAATCTTGAAAAAAGAAAAATCAAGTTTTATTTCTAATGATTTTACATATATGACTTTTGTAAATGATCAAGAAAAAATATTTAGAGTTATATTTCAAATTGATGTTAAAAAAAATAACAAAAAAGTTCAAGAATTAATAACTAAGTTATGTGAACAAGTTTTTGAATGTAAAGATGTTTTTATTGTTGAAAAAAATCAAATAGCTGATGTTAGTGAATTCTGTAGAAAATATGAAATTAATTACTCAGATATTTATTCTCATTTTCAAGGTGAACCAAGAGTTCAAATAAAACAAGAAAACAAAATCCAATCAAGATCAATTCCAAATACTGATACTAAAACTAATGTTTCATTAGAACAACAAACAATTAAAGAAGAAACAAAAACTGAAAACACTGAACCAGTTCAAAATGTTACTTCTTTAGGATTAACAGCTACACCAAACGAGGAGGAATATGAATAGACATTTTGAATTTGTAAAAGCTCAAATTCAATGTAAAGAATCTATATTTAATATTCTAGACAAGGCAAAAAAATTTCAAAAGATTAATAATATAAATCAATGAAATGATGATTATCCTAAAATTGATCATGTTATTAATGATATAAATAATGGTAAAGCATATGTTATGAAACTTAGTGGTATGGTTGCAGCAACTGTATCACTTAGTTTTATTAATATAGACACATTAAAAAATCAAAATGACAACAATTCTATGATGATTAATCGTCTAGCAGTAGATGTGGATTTAAACATAAGAGGTTTGGGCTCTAAAATTATGACTTTTATCGAAGAAATAGCAATTGAAAAAGGAGCAGAATATTTAGTTGCTTCAACTCATAAAACAAACTACATAATGCAAAAACTTTTTGCTAAATGTGATTTTCTATTTAGTAAAACACACACTGATAAATTTTCTTCTGGAGAGTATTTATATTTTGTAAAAAAATTGTAGTTGTAATTTAAATAAAAGCAAAAAACAATTATTTTTTAAGAATGGAATGAATTCCATTCTTTTTTATTTAAATAAAAGACATATTAAATGATGATACTATTTTGTAATATAAGTTAATTTAACTTATTAATTTAGATTATAATTAAATGTATTATTTTATATAAAAAAGATGTAATTTATCACCTATTTTTTAAAATGTGACTAAGTTAATAATCTTTAACTAAAAGAAAAACCTTATTATTTTTTGTAATTTGGTAATAAATTTTGGATGGTTTTAATATGAATTTTAATAACAAAATATATGAGTCTTTAAAGAAAATAAAAGAAAAATATGATCAATTAAATGATGAATTATTAAATGTTGGAAATAACATTAATAGATTAAAAGAAATTAATAAATCTTTAAAAGATAATAAACCAATAGTTGATGGTTTTATAAAATATGAAAAACTTATAAACGATATAGAATCAGCTGAAAAAATTATTAATAATGAAAAAGACAAGGAAATAATTGAACTTGCTCAGATGGAACTTGAAGAAAAAAAACCATTATTAGAACCTTTAGAAAACGAATTAAAAAGATTATTGCTTCCAAAAGATCCCAATGATGATAAGAATGTTATTGTGGAAATGAGACCAGCAGCAGGAGGGGATGAATCATCAATCTTTGTTGGTGATTTGTTTAATGCTTATAAAAGATATGCAGATTCACTTGGATGGAAAATACAAACTCTTGAAGTTGTTCCAACACCACATGGTTACAATTTTATTTCTTTTATGGTTTCTGGAGAAGATGTTTATTCGAAAATGAAATTTGAATCTGGTGTTCATAGAGTTCAAAGAGTTCCAGAAACAGAAGCAAAAGGAAGGGTTCATACATCAACAGTTACAGTGGCAGTATTACCAGAAGTTGAAGATGTTGAAATAGTGATAAAAGAAAGTGATTTAAGAATTGATACATATAGAGCAAGTGGTGCTGGTGGACAACATGTTAATAGAACAGAATCAGCAGTTAGATTAACTCACATTCCAACAGGTGTTGTTGTTGCATGTCAAGAAGGTAAATCTCAAATTGAAAATAGAGCTACAGCAATGAAGATGCTTAAATCTAAACTATGAGAATTAGCTGAAAGAGAAAAAAACGAAAGTCTTTCATCTTTGAGAAAAGGACAAGTTGGTACAGGTGAAAGAGCTGAAAAAATTAGAACTTACAACTATCCTCAAAATAGAGTTACAGATCATAGAATTAATTTAACACTTAATAAATTAGATTCTATAATGATGGGTCAATTAGATGAAATTATAGATTCATTAATAGCAAATGATGAAGCTATTAAAATGTCTCAATCAGATTTATAATAATGACTTTCAAAGAATTAGTTGATAAATTTTATAAAGAAGATAATAATTATCATAATTTAACAGTTTATGAAATTATTTACTATCTTTCTAAAAAAGTTAAAAACAAAACAGATCTAATTACTAATGACTCATCTCTAATTGATTTTGACGTTAAGTACTTTTTGAACATATATAATAAAGTTTTTTATAAAAATATTCCAATTGAATATATTACAAATAAGTTTACATTTTTGAATGAAGAATACTTTATTTGTAAAGGAGTTTTCATTCCAAGACCAGAAACTGAATTTTTAGTTAGCACTATAATTGAAAAAAATATTTTAGATAATAAAAACAATATTTTAGATTTATGTTCTGGTAGTGGGGTAATAGCAAATAGTTTAGCCATAAAATATAATGATAAATATATTTGTGGTGTTGAAAAGAAAATTATTCCTTTTAATGTCTCAAAATATAATGCAAAGATAAAAAAATTAAAAACTAATTTTGTAAGAAAAGACATTTTTAAATTAGGCAATAATTTTGTCTCTAATTTTGATGCTATAGTTTGTAACCCTCCATATGTTAGTAATGATTTTAGCATTAGTAAATGGGTTAAAAAAGAACCAAGAAATGCTTTGTTTGCAAAAGATGAAGGTTTGTATTTTTATAAAAAAATAATAAATGATTATTATCATTCTCTTAAAAAAAATACTATTTTAATATTTGAAATAGGTTATGATCAAAAAGAAAAATTAGAAGAATTTTTAAATAGTCAAAATATAACTAGTTTTTATTTTATAAAAGACCTAAACAAAATTGATAGAATATTAATAATTAATAAAGAGAATTAATATGGTCAAATATAATCCCAATGATTTAAAAGCTATTGTTTTTGAACTCAAAAATAATAAAACATTAATCGCTCCAACAGATACTGTTTATGGCGTTTTAAGTATTGATAAAACAAATATTTATAAAATAAAAAAAAGAGATAGAAGTAAAAAAATTGTATTATTTATTCCAAACCTTACATATGTTAAAAATATCAATGAAAATTTTATAAAATTAGCTAAAGCATTTTGACCTGGAAAATTAACTTTAATAAAAAATAAAATTTCATATAGAGTTCCAAACAATAAATTCGTTTTAGACCTTTTGCCAAAAACTGGACCACTATTTTGTTCAAGTGCCAATATAAGTGGAAAACCTACAATCAACAGTTATGAAGAAGCAATTGTTAATTTTAAAGATAATAAAAGTGATATTATTTTTTTGGAGAGTGATTTTTCAAATAATTCACCATCAACAATATATGATGTTGATAAAGATAAAATTTTAAGAGAGGGAGAAATAAGTTATGAGCAAATCACAAGAGTCATTAAGCAATAATAAAATTAATATATATATTGCTTCAGACCACGCTGGTTATGAAATGAAACAAAAAATCATAAATAGCAAAAAATTGGATTTTATTAATTTTGTTGATCTAGGTACAAATTCTAATGAATCTGTAGATTACCCAGATTATGCTAAAAAACTTGGTGAAGCCGTGCTTGCTGATGATAAAGGATATGGTGTTGCAATTTGTGGTACAGGTATTGGCATAAGCATTAGTATGAATAAAATAAAAGGCATTTATTGTGCTTTAATTACTGATAAAAAAATCGCTCATTTAGCCAAACAGCACAACAATGCAAATGTGATAGCTTTATCTGGTAGGTTTGTTTCTGCAAAAGAAAATATAAAAATTATTTATAATTTCTTAAATGAAAAATTTGAAAATAGACATCAAAAAAGAATAGATAAAATAAAACAATTGGAATGTATTTAATATGTTTACAAATAAATTTTTAATATCGTTAGTTTCAGAACAAGAAAAGCAATCTTTTTTATATGAAGCCTTTTTATTATTAGAAGAAAAAATGGTTTATAGCAGAATTGTTATTCCACCAGAAGAAATTAATCAATTAGTTAAATATAATTCATCTATAGTGATATTTGATGATGTTAATCCTAGCATGATAACTAAACGTTTAATAGATAAAATTAAAGAAATTCATCCACACACATATTTTATTTATTTTGCTAATAAATTTAATCATGAATTATTTTCAAAAATTATTAAAACTGGAGTTGAATATTGTATATCTTATGAACAGTTTAGTCCTAACCTATTATCTTTAACATTTGATAATATGATTCAAAGAATAAACTATGTAAAAAAACTAAACAACATTATCATTTCACAAAACGATGTGACTATTAATTTAATTGATAGAAAAGTATGGGTTAAAGGTAAATTAGTTGATTTAACTACATTTGAATTTTTGATTTTAAAAACTTTAATATCAGAACCTGGAAAATATTTTGATAGAGAAGAATTATTTAATATTATTTGAACAGATCTTACAACAGATTCAACAGGTCTTGTTCAACAATATATTTTTAAACTTAGAAAAAAAATAGGTTCTCACAATATTGAAAACAAAATGAACAAAGGTTATAGATTTAAAGTTAATTCTATTTAATATAAAAATACTAAAATATCTACTACTAGTTTTGTAATTGATATTTTAGTACCCTAACTGACATGTGAAGTGCAACACTTCAATGTTACATTAAACTCTCGACTTTGAAATATAAGTTGAGAGTTTTTTTGTTTTAAATATTTTCTTGATACATTTGGTAAGCTGTTTTATAACCAAACATTTTTCTTGGGATGTTGTTTACTTTTCATTCAAGAGTTTTTATTTTATCTTCACTTACTAAACTGAAGTCAGTTCCTTTTTTATATCATCTTCTAACTATCCCATTTATGTTCTCGTTGGACCCTCTTTGGAATGAAGAATAAGGTTGGCAATAATAAACTTTAAAGTTGAATTGTTTTGCAGTTATTCCCATCATTTGAAACTCTAACCCATTATCAACAGTGATGCTTTTTATTGGGAGTTTTTCATCTCGAATAATGGTATACATTTTAGCCATCATTGATCTAGCGTTCTTCCCTTTTATTTTTCTAATAATTGCCAACCTTGTTTTTCTTTCCACTAATGTCAATAAGTGGTAATAACCACTTTGCCTTTTACTAACTATTAGATCAGCTTCTCAATGTCCAAATTCTTTTCTATTGTTTATCTTTTCTGGTCTTAGACTATAAGGAATGCAGTATTTTCCATCAATTTTAGAAAATATACCTATTTTTCTTCTTTTTCCTTTAACATATTTTCTTCTTAAACAATCTCTTCTTTGTATCTTTCAAATCTTGCTATTGATTCATCTAAATACTTGCCTAGCACTTGGAACTTTAACTAACGGATAGTTTTCTTTTATTCAAAAAATTGTAGCTTCTACACCATGAGATTTAGGATTAAATTTTTGAATAAAAAGATCTGTGAAGTTTTTGTACTTCAACATAAAAAACATATGACAATTTGATTTTCTTCTAATGTATTTTTTGTGAGCAGTTGATGAATAATAAATCCCTGTTGAAGATGTGTTTCTTTTTAATTCTCTTGATATTGTTGATTTGTTTTTATTTAAGATTTTTGCAATCTTATTCATAGAATATTTTTCTTTATTTCAAAGAAAATAAATTAAGCATCTTTCTTCTTTTGTTAAATGTTTATAAGTTTTCATAAGCACTCCTAATATTCATTATCTTTTTATTAGTGAACACTTACAAACAAAACAAATGAAGTGCACACTCTTTTTTGAGTGTTGCACTTCACATGTCAATCGAGCTACTAAAATATCTACTACTAGTTTTGTAATTGATATTTTAGTATTTTTTAATATATGTATTTTTTTAATTCAATATATGTTTCAACACCATTAAAATTTTCTTTTTTAATAGTGTATATATTTTGGTTATAAATTAAAGTTCCATAAAAACAATTAATAAAATTTGAAAGATTATCTTGCATGTATCTTACAAGAGATAAGAAAACATCATTACTTATTTCTTTAGAAGATTTGTAAAACAATATATAATAATCAACGTTTTCAGCAATTTTTTCTGTTTTTACTCTCTTTAGTTTATTTTTACTTATTATTATTTCTTTTAAAGTTTTGTTTGTATAACTTACTGGTACTGTAAGATTAAATTTATTGTTTATAAAATCATAAGATTTAATTTTTACTTTTTTAATACCACATTTTTTTAATTGACTTTTAAGAAAAAAAGTTTTGTGTTTTTCTAAAAATTTATAAAATGATTTTGTTTTATCTATTCTAAACTTCATAATTTAATAACATCTCATCTATTTTTTTGCTAATTAACTTTTTAATAATTTTATTTTTAAAATATCATTCAATTTCATCAACATTTATAATATTATATCCTCTATCTTCTAAAAATTTTTGACGATATATATTGTGTAATGTATTTTGGAAAGATTTATTATCAAAAACTCGGTCAAAGTTAATTGCTAACAATATTTTTGAAGAATAATTATTGAAAACAGCATAATCAATATAACAACTTCCAATTTTAATATTACTAATTACTTTAAAATGTTTTGAAGAATTCTTTTTAATTAAATTTTCTGTATAATTAATAACTTCTTTAACATATCTTTTATTTTCATTTTCATTACGATCTTCAAGTTTGTTAAATGGTTTATTAGTTTTATGATTATCTAAAAAATTTATGTATTTATAAAAAATTAAAGAATCAGGATTTTCTTCATTAATTTTCATATCACTGGCTTGAAAACTTTTTACAACTATTATTTTTTTCTTTGCTCTTGTTATAGCAACATTTAATCTATTTGAACCACCTGATTGAGAAATTGGGCCAAAGAAGTTTGTGAATTTGTTTTCAGTATTATAACCATAACCAAGAGATAAAATAACTAAATCAGCTTCATGCCCCTGACAATTTTCTAAATTTTTAAATAATATTAAATCCTTTTCATATTTAGCAAATATTTCTCTCTTATCTCCAAAGGATTTTAAAAATGCTTTTTCAATCCCGTCAAGTTGTTTTTTATTTAAAGTTATTATCATAATGCTGTTGTATTTATCTCAATTATCATAAAGTAGATCAATGACTTTTTTAATTTCAATTTCATTTGTTTCTTCTTTTCAAATTCCTTTGACATCAAATACATCAATAGCATTTTTGAATGATTGATTTTTAGTTGTGTATTCTAATTGATTGTTGTAAAAATTTTCAGCTGAAAATTTAATTAATGATTCACTTTCACAACGATAGTGATTTTTTAAGTGGAAAGATGGTCATAAACACAACTTTGCTCTTTCAAGTAAAGATTCAGCATCATTTTGAGAAAGATCTAAATCATTTGATTCATATCTACTTCCAAAAAAAGAAGTTGGTTTAAGTTGTTTGTCATCTCCTGAAACAACATTAATTTTTGCTCTGTAGACTAATGAAAAAGCATTTTCTAAAAACATTTGGCTAGCTTCATCATAAATCCCATAATCAAATACATCTTTTTTGTTAGGTATTATTATTGAAGCACGGTTTGGATTTAATATTCAAATTGGAAAAATAAGTTTTAACTTATTAAAAAATTTAGTTGCAAATATATTAACATTTTGTTTTCTTTTCATTCTTGCTCTTGAAAACATATCATCTATTTCATGTCTTTCAGCTTCTGAAATATTGTTATATATTTTTATAAAGTTCAATAAGTAATTATTTAAAATAACTTCATCATTGTTTTTTGCAATGCTTGATTTATATTCAATGTATTTTTCAAATTCATCTTGAAAAGAATCAAAATTTGTATCAATAATGTTATCAATTAAACCCTTTTGGATTAATGCAGTTTTAAATTGATCAAAACTAAGTTCTATTTTTTGTAATTGTAACATTGCGTCAATACTAATTGATTGAATTGACATTTTTTTAATTTCATTTAAAAAATTAATAATTATCGATGAATCATATTCAACTTTATCAATATTGGTTTTAAATATTTTATTTATAAAACTTTTATTATTGATTTTTTGTTTGAATATAAAATTAGATATTAAAAAATCTTTGTCTTTTGTCTTTTCATATTTTGATAAGAACTTTGTTATTTTTTCATATTTTAAATCAGATAACTTATTTTCTTTTAAGTATAGTAATGTTTCTTCAAAGTTGTTTGTTAAACTTTTTAAAATCCCCATTATGTTAAATCCCTCTAGTAAAGAGATATCTTTTTCTTTGATGATTTTATCAAGTTCATTAATAATTAGATTGTTCTGTTCGTTATATATTTTTCCATTATCTTCAATTGATTTAATAATTTCACTTAAATCTAAAGAATATATATTAACATCTGATATTTTTCTAATATTAAAATAATTAGCTTTTAGTTGTTCATATCTTGATTCTCATGTATGGTATTTAAATTCATTTATATTAGAAGAAATTAATAATTGTAATTGGTTTATTTTTCCATAAAAAGAACTTGAATCATGGATGTCATATGCATTTAAAGAAATTTTATTTAGTGATTTTAATCTATTATGTAAAACATCTAGTGCTGCTTTTTTCTCAGAAACTATCATACATGATTTATTTTGTTTGATTATGTTTGCTACAATGTTAACTATTACTTCAGATTTTCCAGTTCCTGGAGGACCAAAAATAATTGTGTTATCTTCAAGAGCTGATGCTACAGCATATTTTTGATAAATATTTAAAGGTTTATTAATTTCTAAAATATAGTCATTGTTAGCAATCTTTGATTCAAGATCTGCATTATTTTTTAAAATTGAATAAGTAACAAAAGGATTTTCATTTCTTTCTAAAATTTCAATAATATCTTTTTTAGCTTTACCACCAGTTGGGTCAAGTAGTGATAAAGCAATTGAATAATCAATAATTAAATCGCTTATATTAGATAATTCATCAATATCTTCACTTTTATATTTTAGTATTTTATGGTTAATATCTAAGTTAACATTTATTGATTTTAATGTTGATGAATAAATAGATAATATTTTTTTAACAGTTATTTGATTTGTTTCATCTAATGATTTTTCAAATATTCCATTGACATTAATTCCATAATTAATTTCCAATAAAAAATTAAGTTTTTCATTATATATTGGTTCACTAATTTTTGATATTAAAAATTTATCTTCATTTTGTTTAATTTCAACCGGAATTAAAACCAAAGGAGATTTTATAAATGTTCCATCTTGCATTCTTCCCTTTATAAAATAATGACATAAATATAAAGATCAAACACCATCTTCTTTAAGTTTATTTTTAGAAAATTTAGTCATTGAAACAAGTTGTTTAAATATTGAATTTATTTCTTTGCCTAAAATAGTTAATAATTTATTTTTATCTTGGAAATTTTTTGATAAAGAATCTAATCTTGCTTTTGTAAGTTTTATGTTATTTTTATTTAGTAGCTCTTTAAGTTCATCAAATGAATCTAAGTTTTTTGCTTTGTTTGTTATTTTAGAAATAAGATCTTTATTTGCAGTTAATGCAACGCTAATAACATTTGGATTAATTGTAAAATTCTCATATGCATCAGACTCTATATTTGAATAAATATCTCTTGTGAATTTTTGTGAACGGTTAATTCTGATTGCACCATCTTTTGTATCAGTTATTAGAAAGTTATTTAATAATGATTTTTTTGATTCCATAATTAGCCTCTTTTATAAAAAAAATATATTTTTTAAGCAAAAAAATATAAACTAATATATGTATTATAAATTGTTTAAATGATTTATTTTAATTAAATAAAGTAGGACTTATATTATGGTAAAAAAAGTAAATTTTATAACATTTGAAGGACCTGATGGTTCTGGTAAAAGCACAGTATCAAAAAAAGTATTTGAAAAATTAGTATCTTATTTTAAAAATGAAAAAGAATTTATTTTGACAAGAGAACCAGGCGGTACAGATATTGCTGAAGATATAAGAAAAATAATTTTATCTAAAGATATAGATAAAAGAACTGAAACATTACTTTTTGCAGCTTCTAGAAATGAACACGTTAAGAAAAAAATTATTCCAGCAATAGAAAATGGAAAAATTGTTCTATGTGATAGATTCATACATTCTTCGCTTGTTTATCAAGGTTATTTTAGAGATATAGGAATAAATGAAGTTTTGCAAGTAAATAAATTTGGAATTGGTGATTTTTTACCTGATTTAATTTTTTATTTAGATGTCCCAGTTGAGACATCTATTAAAAGATTAAAAGAATTAAGAGAAAATCTTGATCGAATGGATTTTGTTAGCGACAAAGAGATTGCAAAGATAAATGATGGGTATAAAATTGTTCTAGACTTACCAAATGTTTATAAGATAAATGCTAATAGAGAAATAGATCAAATAGTTGATGAAATATTTTCAATTATTGTTAGTAAGGTATAAAAATGAATAAAAATCAAATAGTAAATTTTTTATCAAAAAATAAAACAAGTCCCATTATATTTTTAGAAGCTCCATATAGTGATGTTAATTCTGTTTTGTATGGTTATATTAAATCAATTAATTGTTTAAACAAATCTAGTGGTTTTTTTTGTGGTGATTGTTTACAGTGTAAAAAAATCGATAATAAATCATATTTTGATTTAATTGAACTAAATGGTTTTCAAAAAAACATAATCAAAGAAGATGTTGTTCAGTCTATAGAAAAATTTAAAGCTAGCGCTTTAGAAAGTACTGGTAATAAATTTTTAATTATTAAAGGGATAGAAAATGCAAATAAATCAGTTTGTAACTCTCTTCTTGCTTCAATAGAAAACCCAAAAACAAGCACTTATTATTTATTTGTTTCAAGAAATTTAGAAAAAATTATTCCAACAATAAAAAGTAGATGCCAAATTTTAAGTCTTGGTTCAGATAAAGATCAATTAATTGATAGATTAATGACATTAGGAATAAATGGTACTAAAATAGATAAATTATTAAAAATGTACAACTATTATGAAGATATTTTAATTTCTATAGAAAATGGTGAGTTTGAAAAAATAGATAGTTTGTACACTCGAATTATTGAAAATAATAATGATTTTGCAAATCTGAAGTTTATTTTAGATGATTTTAAAAAATTAAATCATTTTGAAATTGAATTATTAATAAATTACTTTTTTAATCAAAGTCAGTCTATTAAAAAAATTAAACTATCTGAATTAATAAATGACTGTAGATTAAAACTTAATAAAACTTTAATATATAATTCTTTAATTAATATTGTTCATGATAGAGGTAATAATGAGTAATACATTTGTAGCAGTGGCTACTCCAAAAATTCAAAGTGCAATAGCAATAGTAAGGATTAACGGAGACAAAGCATATGAAATTATAAACAAAATAACAAAAATAAATGTTTTGAAGCAAGACAATTCTCATCAAAAAGTTTTTTTGTATGATGGTGATAATGTTGTTGATGAAGTTGTTCTTGTAAAATTTGTTGCTCCAAAATCTTTTACAGGTGATGATTTAATAGAAATTAATTGTCATGGAAGTGTTTATGTTATTGATAAAATAATTGAGTTACTTCTAAAAAATGGTGCAAGGCTTGCTGAAAGAGGTGAGTTTACTAAAAGATCTTTTATTAATAATAAAATATCTTTGTTACAAGCCAATTCTATCAATAACTTAGTTAATGCTACTAATTCTAAAATGCATAAAATCGCTTTAAATGGATTAATATCTAAAAATTTTAGTCAATTTGAAATGATCAAAAATGATATGTTTGATGTTCTTGGAAAAATTGAAGTCAATATTGACTATCCAGAATATGATGATGTTGAGGTTATTAATAATAAATCCTTTTCAAAATATTTAAAAAACATAGCTAAAAAAATTGAAAATATAATTTCAACATATGAGTCTATAAAAGAAATTTTTAAAGGAATAGATGTTGCAATTATTGGTAAACCAAATGTTGGTAAATCATCATTACTTAATGCTTTGATTAAAAAAGATAGAGCAATAATTTCTGGAACTGCTGGAACAACAAGAGACACAATCAATGAATCTATTGTTATTAATGACATTTTATTTAATTTTATTGATACAGCAGGAATTAGAGAATCAAAAAATAAAATTGAAAAAATAGGAATTAAAAAATCTTTTGAAGCATCAAATAAAGCTGATTTCATTTTTTTTGTAATTGATGATTCAAAAAAGATTTCTCCATATGAAAAAACAATACTTAATAAAATCAAAGATAAAAGACATGTTATTATTAAAAATAAATCAGATTTGAATAAAGATGCTAATAAAGAAATAAAAGGAATAAATATTTCAGCTAAAAAAAATGATATTAACAACCTTATAAAATACATTAAGAAAACTTTTGTTTATGATGAAAACATCCTTGCAGATAATCAATTCATATCAACAGAAGAAGAAAAAATTCAACTTCAAGAAATACTTTTTATAATTAATGAATTAATTTCTGATGCAGAAAAAAATATACCAATTGATGTATTATCAATCAATTTGAATAAAGCTTATAGAAACTTATGTAGTTTAACTGGTGAAGCAAAAGATTTTGATTTATTAGATAAACTTTTTAAAAATTTTTGCTTAGGTAAATAAAGATGAAAATAAAATATTATGACACACATTCTCACATAAACTTAGAGCCACAACTAAGTGAACTTGAAAATATTTTAAAGACAATGGAAGATGAAAATACAATAACAAATCTTATAGGTGTTGATATTGAAAGTTCTAAAAGTTCAATAGAACTTTCAAGAAAGTATCCCAATATTTTAAAATGTGCTATTGGCTTTCATCCAGAATCTGTTGATGTATATAAAGAAAATATGGATGAAGTTATTAATCAATTAGAAGATCTTATAAAAAACAATCTTGATATTATTGTTGCTATTGGAGAAATTGGTTTAGATTATACTTATGATAATTTTGATAAAAATTTACAAAAATATCTTTTCAAAAAACAAATAGAATTAGCAATAAAATATGATTTGCCAATTAACATTCATAATCGTGATGCTTCAGATGATGTAATTGAAATTTTAAAAGAATACAATTACAAAAAAGTTATGATTCATTGTTTTTATTTAAATTATGAATATGCTAAAAAGTTTTTAGACATCAATTGTTTTTTATCTATTCCTGGAATGGTTACATTTAAAAATAAAAGTTTAAATGAATTTAGAGAATGTATTAAACACATTCCAATTGAAAAAATGGTTGTAGAAACAGATTCTCCATATCTTACACCAGAACCATTTAGGGGAAAAATGAATTATCCATATTATGTAAAATATGTTGTTGAAAAAATAGCTGAAATAAAAGAAATGGATGTTGAAGAAGCTAGAAAAATATTATTAAACAATTCTTTAAATTTTTTCAAAATTAAATCTAATTAATTTTAAATAATTCTGTTCCACTTGTAGTTAAATATGTGGAGCAGTTTTTTCTTTCTGCATAAAATACATTTTTTTCATCATATTCAATGAAATTGTATATGGGTTTAATAATATATCTACCTTTCATATTAACAACACCATAACGATCATATTTTTTTACAATTACATATCCATCGATTACATGAGAACATATTTCAAATTTCTTTTTGAATTTTATTTCAAAAAATTGGTTTAAAAAACCAGATTTATTTTTAGCTTTAAAGTTTAAATGTAAATTTTTGAAAACTCCAAAATCAAAATTATAAATTTTTGATAAATCATATTCCCCACCTAATTTATCAATAAATATTCATTTGTCATTAGATTTAACTTTGAAAAAATCTTTTGATTCAATGTTTATGTCTTCAAAATAATTATCAATAACTTTTTCTTCTTTTATGTTTATAATTGTTTTTTTATTTTTAGTTGTTGTACAAAAATAACCATGTTCTATATAATCAATGTCATCATATCAATTTTTAAATACTAGATTTAGATTAAAATCTAAAAAATTATATTGTTCTTTATTTTTAATTTTTATAAACATATTATTTTGAACATTTACAACCTCAAAATTAATTTTTATTTTTTTGTTTTCTAAATTATAGAAAATGTAATGAGTGTTTTTTATTAAAACAATAGATATCTCATTGCCAAAAAAATAAATTTGATCACTTGATAAAAGTTCATTTTTGTCTTTTATGTTGTAAAGAAATCATTTGTTGGTTTTTTTAAGTCATACCAAGTCATTAATGAAGTTTGTAACGTCATCAAACTCAAAATCTATGATAACTTTATTATCTAAGTCTTTGAAACCGTATTTATTGTTAACTTTAAATTTATAATATTGTTTAATGTTATTCATATATGGTTATATGATAACTCTTTTGTCTATAAATAAAATGAAAAAGATTTGTATTTTGTTAATAAAAAAATGATAAAAAAACAGGATTTGTTTTTTGTTTTATCTTCATAGAATTTTATCTATGGAGGTTATAATGAATTATTCAAAAAAACTTTTGCTAAAAATTATACCTATTTTATCTACTGTTATTTTTCTTACATTACCAATTTCATGTTCAAATACAAATTCAATTAAAATTGAAACTCAAAAAGAAAAAGAATCATATGAAAAAGAAAATTTAATTGATAATGAATTAATAAAAGAAAGTGGTTTTTTTAATGAAGTAGAAATAATAAAATCGCTAATAATAAAAAAATATCTTAAAAATAATTCATATAATTTAAACCAATTTTTAATTGAATTTAATTACAAACAAAAAAATGATTCATCAAGCATTAAATTTTCTGAATGAAAAAATAATATAGATAAAGTTTTTATATTTAATAAAAAAACTAAAATTTTAAGTTTCAGTCATTTTTATGATCAAACTTTTGTTGATGAATTAAATTTATATTTAATTACTAATAATTTAATTAATGAAAACATAATTGTTAAACCAAATTATAATAGTGAAATATATTTTGATGTTGATGATTATTGTTTTAAGGTTAATTTTTCATATCAAAATTATACAAATGATGTTGAAACAATTTATTTACAAATAAATATCCCGATTGAAAACATAGAATTTAACTTTAATGTTAACAATATTGTTGTTATTGATAAATTTGAAGATAGAATAGTTTTTCAAAATAATGATTCAATTAATTTAAAGGGAATTGTTCCTTTGGATCACAAAAGAATAAATAACTCATTTTTTGAAAGAAAAATATTTATTAAAGAGATTAATGAATCAAATATTTTAAATGAACTTGGTTTTATTGATAAACAAACAAATCAAATTAATGAAAACTATATTAAAAAAATTTTAAAGCTTAATTCTATAAAAATAAAAGGTGTAACTTTAACAAGACAATCATATTATATGTATCAATTAAATATTTCTTTAATTAGTTATGACAATATATATTGATTTGATTTAACAACTGGTGAAAAAATAATTAGTATAAATAATATTTTTGTTAGCAATAATTTTTCAAAATATACAAACAAAATAGATACTTATCAAAATAAAACAATACCAACAGTAATAATAGATAATTTTCAAAATTATGAAATAAACTATAATCATTTAAAACTATTTTTGTTAGATTTAAATAAAAACCAGATTGATCAATATTTATATCCTAAAATTAAAGATTACCTTGTCTTAGAAAATTCATACATAGATAAAATAATAGATTTAATAGAAATAAAAGATGAACAAAATAAATTAATATGTTATCAAATGAAAGTGTCTGTTAAATCAAATTATGATTCTATATTTATAATTGAAGAAATAGTAGAATATAAAACAGATTTAATTGAGTTAAATTGCTTCCTTAATTTTGTTGGAAAATTGTAATTTAATTTCTCAAGTAATATAATAAAAAACTCATTATTTTATAATTTAATAGTAAAATATCAATAACATCATTCATTTTTCTTTGTTATTGTAGTAAGTTTATAATATAATTGTATAGTGAGTTGTTTTGGTGCCTTAGCCAAGTGGTAAGGCAAGGAGCTGCAACCTCCTAAGCGTCAGTTCGATCCTGACAGGCACCTCCATATATGCACCATTAGCTCAATTGGATAGAGCGTCTGGCTACGGACCAGAAGGTTGTGGGTTCAACTCCTGCATGGTGCGCCATGTATAAACATAGATAATCCAACAATATTTAAATATTGTTTTGCTCGGGAAGTAGCTTAGCTTGGTAGAGCACTTGGTTTGGGACCAAGGGGTCGCAGGTTCAAATCCTGTCTTCCCGACCATTTTTATGGCAAGGTATCTCAGTTGGTTAGAGAACTCGGCTCATACCCGGGGTGTCGAGGGTTCGAGTCCCTCTCTTGCCACCATTGTTAAGGAGCTATAGCTCAATTTGGTTAGAGCCCCCGACTCATAATCGGTAGGTTACAGGTTCAAGTCCTGTTAGCTCCACCATTTTATTAATTTCAAAATAAACTAAGTTTATGTTAAAATAAATTTTGTTGTAGTTCTATATTTAGTGTATAGAGCTTTTGTTTGGAGGATTACCCAAGCCTGGTTGAAGGGATCGGTCTTGAAAACCGAAAGGTGCAGAAATGTGCGCGGGGGTTCGAATCCCTCATCCTCCGCCATTATATAAAATACTAAAGTTGCGCGGGATGGAGCAGTTGGTAGCTCGTCAGGCTCATAATCTGAAGGTCGTAGGTTCGAGTCCTACTCCCGCAACCATTTGGTCCCGTGGTGTAGTGATTAACATGCCTCTCTGTCACAGAGGAGATCGCGGGTTTGACTCCCGTCGGGACCGCCATATATGGTTTCGTAGCTCAGTCGGTAGAGCAACGGACTGAAAATCCGTGTGTCGGCGGTTCGATCCCGCCCGAAACCACCATTTATAAATTAATATGTTGAGCAACCTTAAAATGGTTGCTTTTTCTTTTTATATGGAGTTTATAATGAATTTTTCAATCAATCATTTTAATATCAATGTTACTGATTTAAAAAAATCAATTGAATTTTATAAAAAACATTTAGGGTTAAATTTTTGCAGAGAGATAATAGACCCTAATGGTGAATATCATATAGTTTATTTATCTAACAAAAATAATGTGGTTTTCATCGAATTAACATGAATAAAATCAAAGGTGGGAAAATATAATTTAGGTGATAATGAATTTCATATTGCCTTTACAACAAACGATTATGAATCTGCATATAAAAAACACAAAGAAAGTGGTGTTGTTGTGTTTGAAAACAAAGAAATGGGAATATATTTTATAGTTGATCCAGATGGGTATTGACTTGAAATATTACCTGAAAATAAAAAGTAATTTAAATATGTTTTTTTCAATCTTATAATAGTAAATTTTTGTATTTTTAGAGTTTTCTTAATACATTAATATTTTCATTAAAAATAATATTTACATAATATAATTATTAATAGTTAATTTTAAGGGATTACAAATGGCTAGTATTTTAATTAATAATTTACAAAAAAGTGGATTTAACATTTTTGAACAATGAAAAAAAGTTCAAAAAGAAGTCTTAGTTGCTAAAGCAATTCAATTAAAAGAAAAAAAACAATTTGTATGAAAATACCAAAACGAATACACAAGTATTTTATCATCTGTTAAAAAAGATGGTGACGGTTACCAATTTAACTTATCATCATTTGTTAGAGTTATTAGATACTTAAATTCATCTAACGGATTTTTTAATAATAGAATATCTTCAGATTCTATGGATGAATATTTAATTTTGATTTATCTTTATGAATGGTTATATTTAGGTAAAGATAAAGATGAATCAGTATTAGGTAAAAAAATAGATGTTATTAAAAAGTTCAAATTGATAGTTAAAAAAACCGGTAGTGATAATAAAAAACTTTTTGAAAACTTAGATTTAGATGATGAAAATGCAGTTCAAATTTTTACTTCTAGATTAAATGATGGAGTTGTTAAAACATTTAACCAAGTTTTAAACTTAATAAGTTTAGACATGAATTATTTTAGCAAAATTAAACTTGATAACTTTGATGATGTAAAAATTAATGATGAGTATTTAAAAGAACTTTGAATTAGCACTTTCTCAATAGTTGAAGATAACATTACTTATTCTTATAGTGCTATGAATAGTGATGATAATTTTATTTATATAAATGTTGAAACTAAAAATGAACAAATTGCTTTTGTTAAATTTAGAATGTTTGAAACATTTACATATAAATCAGGAAATGTTGTACCAAGTGGAATAGGAAAAGAACTGTTGAGAATTGAGTTTTTGAATAAACATGCAGAATCTATACATGCTAAAATTCTTACTAATTCTTTAAAAATTGCAAATCGTGTTGTTAAACACATTTTCTTAATTGATGTAAAAAACAAAATTGAAGAAACTGGTAATAGAAAAGTTGTTAACATAACACCAATGAAAAAAATATAAATATAAGTTCTCTATTTAGAGAACTTTTTTATTTTAAAAAAAATACCATTTTTACAATTTAAATATTGTAAAAATGGTTAATTATTTTAATTAAATTCTAATTTTAATTTTTGAATCCAATTATCAATGTTTTGATCAACAATATCAGGGAAGTTATCAATATCTAAAGCTAAACCTAAAAATTTATCATCAATAAAAGATTCTGATTTATCAAATGTATATCCACAATTTTCAAAACTACCTACAATAACAGCTTTTTTGTTTGTTAAAATATCATACATTTTCTTTATAGCGTCACAAAAAGTAAATGAGAAAACTATGCAATCACCCAATCCAAAAATTGCTACTTTTTTGTTTTCAACATTAATTTTATTAAAGTCATAAATATCCCAATCATCTTGTAAGTCACCAATCCCTCAAGTTGATGTTCCAAAAATTACATAATTTGCAGAATTAATTTTTTCTAGTTGATCTTCTGTTAATGTTTTAATATCAAAAATTGATACATTATAACTATCTTTTAATTTTGAAAAAATTTTGTCAGCAACTTCTTTTGTATGTCCTGATGAACTTCCATATACTATTACTAAATTTTCCATATTTAACCTACTTTACACACTATATTATTTTAATTAAAATTATGAAATTAAATAACTTTGTTTACATTTAAATAAGTATAAAGTTTTCTTTCATCTAAAATATCTTCCACTTTTAGTTTTCAATAATTCCCATTATTAATGTTGTAGATAGATATATATTTATTGTTAACTCCATTTTTTTTAAAACAATAATGATATAACAATACTTGATAAAATCAATTTTCATCAAATATTTTGTTTGATGCTTTAAGTTCTAGAATTGTATTTTCATTATAAAAATCAATTTCAAAATGAGATATTAAACTTTGAAAATAATTATGGGTAAAATATTTAGTTTTAAATTGCTGTTTTATTATTTCATAATTTGGTACAACCATTTTTATTGTGGTTAATATTTTTTTAGTTGCTATTTTGTTTTCCATTAGTTCATCTAATAACATTTTTGTTTCATCATTCTTAAATTTTTCATTCAAAGTTTTTAAAATATAAAAACAAGCAATAAATTCCAATTGGCTTTCATTATTTGTAAAATCATTTGAACAACTATATCCCATTTTCTTATAAACAAATTTTGCTCTTTCTATTAGTAAATCAATTCTTTTTTTACTTTTTAAAAACAGATCAATGCTTTTTTTAAAATTACTTTTTTCTTCTTCATTTTTTAACGCTGTATAAAAAGCACTATTTGATAATTCTGAAATAATGTTTAATTTATTAATTGCTAAATTTTTAAAATATAAAGAAAAAATAGCTTCTGAAATTATTCCATAATGTGAAGGGTGAATAACATTTAAATGCTCAACAATTTTGAAACCATCATATTCTATATTTTTTTCAAAAAATGTTTTAATATCAACTTTATTTTTTTCATAAAAAATTTGGTTAATTTCATCTTTTAAAAATGATGAAATAATTTTTAATTCATTATTTTTTGGTTTTATTAGTGATGAAAGGTGGCCTTGAAGCAAAAAAATATTTCCCAAAAAATTTTCATTAATGTAATTAATTATATTTTTATTTTGTTTGTTATTTGATGAATTCATCCTATATTACCTTGTTTGTTTTTAAATAATTTAAAAAATCCTTCTCGTTAAAAAAATCACTTACTTTAACTTTATAAAAATTACCATAAGTCAAATTGTATAAACATATATATTTGTTTTTAAAACCATTAGCTAATAAGCAAAAATGATATAACAACATTTGGTAAAACCAATCAATTTTAAATTCTTTTGTAGATGTTTTAATTTCAACAATGGAATCTTTAGTATATAAATCAAGTTCAAAGCTTATTATAATATTTTTAAACTTATTGTGATAGAAAGACGAAGTTTTAAACCTTTGTTTTAATTTATCAATTGTAACGTTTTGTTGATCAAGTCATTTGTATACTCTATCAGTTATATTTTGGTTAATAAACATTTCTCTTTTTAATGATTTTAAAAATGTTTTCTTTTTAGGATAATTTGTTTTTTTATCACATTCTTTTATATATTCATAAACAACATAAAAATCCATTTCATCATCACTATTAGTAAATGAATCATGTATTTTATTCTTAAGAATATTTTTAAGAAAAAAACTTCTCCTTTTAAGTATGTAAATAGCTTTTTTATTTCTTAAAAAATATGTGACACCATGTTTTAAATCGATTTCATTTACAGTGTTAAAAATGTATTTTGCATTACTAGATTTTAAATCATTTATTATATCTTCATAATTTAAATACTTATCATTTATAAGTGAAGAAAAAGAAATTTCAGCAATTGAGCCAAAACTACTTCGATCAACATTTTCTGGTATTTCTAGTTTTTCAATATTGTCATAAATTTTATTTTTAGTATAGTGGCTTTGGATTCCTTTGCCATATTTTTGCTTAAATATTTCTCTTACATATTTTTTAAAAGAATTTGATATTAATTTTTTTTCTTTAGAATTTGGTGATACAAAATCTGATAAACGACCTTGAATCTTTTTAATAGAACCATTTAAATTTTCATTTATGTAATCAATTATTTCTGTATTTTGTTTTTTCATAAGCATTTTATGTTACATAAATTAGTATACAGTGATTTGGTAGTTTTTATAATAAATTAAAAAATATCAATAACTTAAATTTATAATTTATATAAAAATAGGAGTTTTTATGAGTCCACAAGAAACTAAAAAAATTTTAAATGGTTTAATAGCAAATGATAAAAAACACGTTAGACTATACGATGTTCCATTCAACTTTTCTAATGAAGATATTAAACTTGGAAAATGTTATTTTAAAATTGAAGAATCAACATATCAAATATTACAAAACGAAGTTGTTTCATCCACTAATAAAACCGCTTCTTCTTTTTGTATTGATGTAATAAAGATGCTTAAAGATCTTGAAGACAATCAATATACAAGTTGAATAGTTGAAAATTTTGATTATTTAAAAAATAGAATATTTAGCATTTATGAAAATTCAAAAGATGCTTATTTATATAAATTTAAGAAAACAGAAATTGTTGATGGAAAAGACACAATAGTTGTTGAAGTCTAGGTTTAAAATGAATTTTAGAAAAAATATATTGTTATTTTTTGTTGGTTTGATATTTTTTGTAATGTTATTTTTTTTAATTTTTGAATCATCTAATTTATTAACTACTATAAATCATCAAGATTATGGTCTTGAGACAAATAACCACCAATTAATGTTAAGTTCTTTGTATGCTGAAAATGATAATAGTGCAAGCGAAAATGCTGCAACAGCTGCACATTATAAAGCAATAGAAATAGGTGTTACTGTAGGTGTTCTTGGAACAGTTATTATAGTTTTATTAATAATTTATTTCATAAAAAAGAAAAGAGGGACATTATAAAAATATTTTCTAGTTGAAAATATATAGTAATAAATTTCGAAAAAAAATTAGCATAGAATTTACTTTTTTCATGTTATATTTATAAATACTCAAAAAAAATATTGAAAAGGATAATTATGAATGAATACAAAAAATATAAATTGACAACAGCTGACGGCCAGCCTGTAGAAAACGATAATAGTTCTATCACTGGTAATGTTAGAGGTAAAACTTATACATTTTTAGAAGATAAACATCTTGTAGAAAAATTAGCACATTTTGTTAGAGAAAGAATTCCAGAACGTGTAGTTCATGCAAAAGGTGCAGGTGCTCATGGATATTTTTTATGTACAAGAGATATGTCAAAATATACAAAAGCAAAATTATTTACTCAATTAAATAAAAAAACACCATTGTTTATTAGATTTTCAACAGTTGGTGGTGAAGCTGGAAGTGCAGATTCAGCTAGAGACCCTAGAGGTTTTGCAATCAAATTTTACACAGAAGAAGGAAATTATGATTTAGTTGGTAACAACACTCCTATTTTCTTTTTAAGAGATGGAATAAAATTTCCTGACTTTATTCACACTCAAAAAAGAGATCCTAAAACTCACTTAAAAGATCCAAATATGTTTTGGGACTTTCTATCTTTAACTCCTGAATCTTTACATCAAGTTACTATCTTAATGTCTGATAGAGGAACACCTATGACTTATAGACATATGCATGGTTTTGGTAGTCATGCATTTATGTGATATACAAATGAAAAAAACTATGTTTGAGTTAAATATCACATTAAATCAGATCAAGGTATTAAAAACTGAGTTAATGAATCATCAATAAGAATGGCTGGTGAAAACCCAGACTTTGCAACTCAAGATTTATTTGAAGCAATTGAAAAAGGTGATTATCCAAGTTGAACAGTTTATGTTCAAATCATGAACCCAAGTGATGTTGAAAATTTTGATTATGACCCTTTTGATGTGACAAAAGTTTGATATCACAGCCAATATCCTTTAATTGAAATTGGTAAAATTGTTTTAGATAAAAATCCAGAAAATTATTTTGCTGAAGTTGAACAAATTGCTTTCTCACCAGCTAGATTTGTTCCAGGAATTTATTCTTCTCCAGATAAAATGTTATATGCAAGATTATTTAGTTATGAAGATGCACAAAGATATAGATTGGGAACAAATTACCAACAAATACCAGTTAATACTCCTAAATGTGCATGTCCTTATTCAAACCAAAGAGATGGTTACATGACAGTTAATGGAAATTATGGTTCACTACCAAATTATCAACCATCAACTTTAAAAGGAGCATCATATGTTGATGACAGTGATAAAGTTCCACAAATTGATATGAATGGTGTTGTTAAGGGTAGATTTAATTATCCATTAGAAGATGTTGATTTTGTTCAACCAGGATTACTTTTTGATAAAGTGATGGATGATGCTAAAAGAAGCAGATTAATCCACAATACTGCAAGCACTCTTAAATTAGCTGATGTTTCTATCCAATACAGATGAACTGCTTTATGTTACAAAGCTAGTGTAAATTATGGAACAATGCTTGCAAATGCTTTGGGTATTGATGTAAACAAAGTTAAAAGTTTGTCATTAATGACACAAGAAGAACGTGTTAAAAATACCTTGCCATTAAACGCATAAATTAAAATTAAATAAAGTAATAAACATGAATTTTGATTAAATCAAATTTTGTGTTTATTTTTTTATTGTTTATAACAATTATTTTAAAAAGTAAAGTTGTTAATTCTTTTAGGTATTTGGTAGTAAATTTATATATGGGGTAAGAAAATAAAAGGAGTTAAAATGAATGTAAAAGATACATTGATAAGTACTTTGACTAACACTGATCTTTGAGCAGCTATTGTTTCAACAATTGGAATAATAGCATTGGGTTATATATTGGTTAAAGTAAAAGTATTTAAACAAGAGTGGAAAGGTATAATGAATTCCATAGTTCTTAAAGTAGCATTACCAGCTTTAGCTTTAAGTGGATTCATGAGTAATATAAGTATCACTCAATTAAAGCAACAAGGTGTGATATTAGGTATAGGATTTTTATTTTATATAGTATTTGATGTTATTGCCTTGGTTTGGGTTAAATTTTTTCCTAAGTTATTACCTAAAAAATTTTCAAAAAAGAGTCAACTTCAATTTGAACAACAAAATGGAGTTATAGTAGATAATAATGTTTCAAACGAAGTTTTAACACATCAAGAAGAAACTGATGCAAAAAGAGGCTTAGTGATGTGAATGATGTTAATTTTTGGTAGTACAACATTTTTTGGTTTACCAATAATTAAAGAACTTTATCCTAAAGATGGGGTAATTGCAGCTAATTTATGAAATGTACCATATAGAATATTTTTATATTCTTTGTGTTTCATGGTTATGGCAGGATTAAAATTTGATAAAGAAAATATTGTAAAATCTTGTAAAACTGCATTTTTAAATCCAATTGTAATTTGTACTTTTATTGGAATTATTTTGTGATTGACACAATTAATACCAGGTGCTTCAAATTTTGGAAAAAACTTTACAATTGTTTCAGGAACTGGTGGCAACGGATGATTTAATTGATCTGTAACAATGCCATATTTATATAAACCAATTAATACAATTGGTGGGTTATCAAGTCCTTTGGTTTGATTATCTATTGGTATAACTTTAGCTGGAACTAAATTAATTGATTCAGTAAAAGATAAATGAGTTTGAATTTTTTCAATGGAAAAATTAATTCTAGTTCCATTAATTATATTCTTAGTTATGCTTGGTTTAGTTTCTAGTGGAATAGTTTCTAAAGAGGTTGCTATTCCAATGATTATATTTGCAGCAACACCACCTGCAACTGTTGTTATAGCATATTCAATGCAATATAAAGTTTGTGAAAAATTCTCATCACAATGTTCAGCTTTATGTACTTTATTAGTTATTATTTTTATTCCGTTATGAATAATAATTGGAGATGTTGTATTTTCAGCTGTTGCACCAAGAACTGCAGTTCAACAATTTTCAATAGCTAATAGCTTGATTGTTTAATTAGGGAGCAAATATGAAGGTTATATGTTTTGGTGTTAGAGAAGTTGAAAAACCAATATTTGAAAAATATAACAAAAATTTTGGGTATGAACTAACTTTAAAAAGTGAATCATTATCAATAGATAACATTGACTTAATAAAAGGTAATGATGCAATAATTTGTAGAGCAAGTGATAAAATCACAAAAGATGTATTAGATAAAATAAAAGAAAATAACATAGAATATGTATTAACTAGAACTGTTGGAATTGATCATATTGATGTTCAATATGCAAAACAATTGGGTTTCAAAATGGCAAGAGTACCAAGTTATTCTCCAACAGCAATTGCTGAAGTTGCTGTTTCTATGGCTATTTCTTTAAGTCGTAAAATATTACATTTTGCAAACAAATCAATTTCTTATGATTTTAGTTTTGATAATGTTGGTTTTGCAAAAGAACTTAAAAATTCTGTAGTAGGAATTTTAGGAACTGGAAAAATTGGTTATGAAACAGCAAAAATGTTTTATGGCTTAGGGGCTAAAGTGATAGGTTATGATCCATATATTAATCAAGAAGCAAAAAAGATTCTTGAATATAAGTCCTTGGATGAAGTTATTAAAGAATCAGATATTATTTCAGTTCACATTCCATTTATCAAAGGTCAAAATGAAAAAATGATTAACAAAGATTTTATTAATAAAATGAAAGATGGATCAATAATTATTAATTGTTCAAGAGGACAAATTCAAGATGATGCAGCAATATTAGAATCATTAAAATCAAATAAATTATTTGGTGCGGGTCTTGATGTTTTATATGATGAAAAGCAATATTTTGGAAAGAAAATAAATAGTATTGATGATCCAGTTGTAAAAGAATTATTAGGATTGTATCCAAGAGTATTAATAACTCCACATATTGGAAGTTATACAGATGAAGCTGTTGCAAATATGGTTGAAATATCATATAAAAACTTAGAAGAATTTGTGAAAACTGGGGATTGCAAAAACAAGATTTAATTAAATTTAAAAATAGTACCTTAATATAAGGTGCTATTTTTAAACAAATCAAATTTAATAAATTTATTATCTTAATTTAATGATTCAAAGATACTGTGGTAATTTTTGAATAGTTTGTTAAATACAAGTTTTTTTAAAAAATAAAAACATTTAACAAACTAATTAATTTTAGATTTTAATTTCTTTTGAATGTTCAACAATTATTGATATAATTTATTCTATAATTTTATAAATGTTTAGGTTTAAGAAAGAAAATGAATAAAAATTTATCAGAAGCCCAGTCCAAATTAACATCTGATTTTGAGAAGGGTTTAACCTCACAAGAGGTTGCTAAAAGGATCAAAACTTTTGGGTATAACAAATTAAAAGAAAAAAAACAACATACTTTTTTTATGAAATTTATAAACCAATTTTATGATCCTTTACTATTATTATTAATTGTTGCAGCAATTATTTCTTATGTAGTTGCTGGTCTAAATTCAAGAAAACAGCACTTTGAACCTATCGAAGTAATAGTTGAATGAGTTGAACCATCTGTAATACTTTTAATAGTATTTATAAATGCTTTATTTGGTGCCATTCAAGAAGCAAAAGCTGAAAAAGCTATGGAAGCACTCAACAAGATGACCACCCCTATAACCAAAGTTATTAGAGATGGTAATTTTGATCAGATAAGTTCTATAGAAGTTGTTCCAGGGGATATTGTCATAATAGAAGCTGGAGATACAATACCAGCAGATGGAATTATTATTGAAAATAATTCATTAAAAGTTATCGAATCTGTTCTAACTGGTGAATCTATTGCAATAGAAAAAAATGAAGATTTTGTATATGATGATAAAACACCAATTGGAGATAGATTAAATTATGTTTATTCTGGTACTAGTGTAATAAATGGTAGAGCAACTATTTTAGTTACAAATACTGGGATGAATACTGAAATTGGTAAGATTGCAAGTTTGCTTAATGAAAATGATGGAGGACTTTCTCCTTTAGAAAAAAGAATATCAAGTCTTGGTAAAAAACTTACATATATAGCAATGTTCTTTTTGGTTTTAGTTTTTATTTTATATGTTACATATGTAAATGATCCAAGTCTTATTAGTGAAACTTGATCTAATGGATTTAAAGTTGCTGTTTCAATAGCAATATCTGTTATTCCAGAAGGTCTTTTAGCTATTTTGACTGTTATTTTAGCACTTGGTGTTAAAAGAATGGCTAAGCAAAATGCTTTAATTAAAAAATTATCTTCAGTTGAAACTTTAGGTAGTGCTAGTGTAATTTGTTCTGATAAAACAGGGACACTAACACAAAATAAAATGACTATTGTAGAAGTGTTTACAAATAAAAAGTCATTTAAAGAATTTGATAGCAAAGAAGTTAAACAGTTGATTGAATATGGGATGCTTTGTAATGATACAAAGATTGATGAAAATGAATTAATTGGGGACCCAACAGAAACATCAATTGTTAAAGCTGGAATTGATAATGGTATAGAAGTAAATAGTTTATTAAAAAAATATCCAAGAGTTGAAGAACTTCCTTTTGATTCAGATAGAAAACTTATGTCAACTATTCATAAAGTTAGTGATGGTTATCTTGTTGTAACAAAAGGAGCAGTAGATAATTTATTCTCTATTTGTAAAAATAAAGAATCTATTAAAGAATATGAAAAGCAAAATGAAATCATGAGTAATAAAGCTCTTAGGGTTTTAGGTATTGCTATTAAAAAAATAAAATCAATTCCTAAAGATGTTACTTTTAAAACTATTGAAAAAGATTTACAACTTATTGGTCTATTAGGTATCATAGATCCGCCAAGAGAAGAGGTTAAACTTTCTATTCAAGAATGTTTAAAAGCTGGTATAAGGCCAATAATGATTACAGGTGATCATGCTAATACAGCTTCAGCTATTGCAAAAGAATTAAATATTTTATATAGTGATGAGCAAAAAACAATAACAGGTTCTGAATTAGAAAAAATGTCTGATGAAGAATTACAACAACACATTAAAGAATATAGCGTTTATGCTCGTGTATCTCCACAAGACAAAATAAGAGTTGTTAAAGCGTGACAAAAAAATGGTGATATAGTTGCCATGACTGGTGATGGTGTTAATGATGCACCAGCTCTTCAAGCTGCAGATATTGGTTGTGCTATGGGTATAACTGGTACTGAGGTTAGTAAGGGTGCAGCTGATATGATACTTGTAGATGATAATTTTTCTACAATTGTAGAAGCTGTAAAAGAGGGTAGAGGTGTTTTAGATAACATCAAAAGAATGATGTTGACATTATTTACAACGAATGTTTCTGAGTTGTTTACACTATTATTTGGAATGTTAATTTTTAGATTTAACCCTTTTAGTGCATTACAAATATTATGAATTAATTTGGTTACTGAAAGCTTCCCAGGGATTGCACTTGGAATGAAAAAAGCTGAAAGAGACGTTATGAGTTTTAAACCAAATTATAGTAATAACTTATTAGACAAAAAAATGGTTTTAAAAGTCTTGTCTCAAGGTTTATTGACCTTTGCACTTTGTACAGTTGGATTTTTCTTAGGTGCTGGTATGTTTGTTAACTTTAATTTTAGTCTTATTGTTCAATCATTACAGGCTTTCCATAAAACAACTGGTACAAGTAGAGAAATATTATTAAATATGCAAATGGCTGGATCAACTATGTTGTTTATTACACTATCTATATCTCAAGCATTCAATGCATTTAATATGTTTTCAAAACATAATATATGTACTTATAAATGAGATGATATTAAATATGTTTTTTATGCATTTGGAATTTCAACATTTTTTATATTGTTAGTCTTATTGGTTCCTAAAATGAATGAAGTATTTAATTTAAATCCATATGTATTTAGTGATGTTAAAATTATTACTCAAATTACTACAAGTGAAAATATAACAACTGTGGTTCAATCATCAACATCTATAAATTATTCATATTTTATAATTATTGCTTTTGTTTTTGCTTTTGTACAAACAATAATTATAGAATTATTGAAAATAATAAATAATTCAAATTGATATAGAAAAATTGTCAATAAAAGCAATTTCTTAAAAAAATGAAACTAATTTTATCATGAGTTTTATAAACTCATGATTTTTTATTTATTAGAAATATTTTATACATGTTATTTTAAAAAGAATTAAAAAAGAAAATTTAATAGATATTAACTTTTTGTTTTATCTAAATCAGTATATTTTTTATATAATATTTGAGAATAAATCTTCGGGGTTTGGTGTAATTCCATACCGGCGGTACAGCCCGCGAGCTAATTAGCATGATTTGGTGAAATTCCAAAGCCGACAGTAAAGTCTGGATGAGAGAAGATTATTTTTATACTTTTGTATTTTATAAAAATAATTGTTTTGACCTGAAAATTTGTTCAAAACAATTTTTTTATTTTCCAGAGGATAGTATGAAAGATATAGAATATATGAAAAAAGCTATTGAATTAGCATATCAAGGAGAAGGAAATGTAAATCCTAATCCAATGGTTGGTGCTGTTATTGTTAAAAATGACAAAATTATTGGTGAGGGTTTTCATGAATATTTTGGCAAAGAACATGCTGAAATTAATGCATTTAATAAATTGACTGAGTCTTGTGAAAATGCAACTATGTATGTAACACTAGAACCATGTTGTCATTTTGGTAAAACTCCACCTTGTGTTGATGAAATAATAAATAAGAAAATTAAAAGAGTTGTAATTGGCACATTAGACCCAAATCCATTGATGTCTGGAAAAAGTGTAGATATTTTAAAAAACAATAATATCGAAGTAGTTGTTGGTGTTTTAGAACAAGAATGTAAAAATTTAATTAAAGAATTTAGTCATTTTATTAAAAATAAAAAACCATTTATAACCCTAAAATATGCAATGACTATTGATGGTAAAGTTGCAACAAGAACAAACAAATCTAAATGAATTAGTAATGAAAAAGCTTTATTTTCAAACCGTGTTGATAGATATAAAAATACAGCTATAATGGTAGGAATAAACACGGTTTTAATTGATGATCCATTACTTACCACTAGAATAAAAAATAAACGTAATCCTATTAGAATAATTTGTGATACAAATTTAAGAATTCCTTTAACATCTAATATTGTTAAAACAGCAAATGAAGTTAAAACAATAGTTGCTACTTGTTGTGAAGATGTTGAAAAGGCAGAAAAATTATTAGAAAAAAACATTGCTATACTAAATATAAAAATGAAAAACAATCATTTAGATTTGAATGATTTAGTTGAAAAATTGGGAGCTATTGGAATAGATTCAATAATTCTTGAAGGTGCAAGAACATTAGCTTCAAATTTTATTGAAGAAAAATTAATTAATTATTTAAAGATTTATGTTTGCCCAAAAATATTTGGTGGAAAAGATGCTGTGTCTCCAATAGGTGGAATTGGTGTTGATGAACCATCAGATGCAATAAAAATAATTAATCAAAAAGTTTCAAGTATTGATGATGATGTCGTTATTGAGGGTGAGGTTGTTTACTAATGTTTACTGGAATAATTGAAGAAGTTGGAAAAATAAAAAAGATAACAAAAACAAGTTCTGGTATTTTATTAACTATTAGCGCAAATAAGGTTTTACAAGATTGTAAAATTGGAGATAGTATTGCTGTTAATGGTATTTGTTTAACTGTGACAAAATTTGATTCTAATTCATTTAGTGTTGATGTTATGAATGAAACAGTTAAAAAAACATCTCTTTCTAAATTATCACAAAATACTTGTCTAAATTTAGAAAGAGCAATGTTAATAAATTCTAGATTTGGTGGACATATTGTTTCTGGTCACATTGATGGAATAGGTACAATATGTGAGATTAAAAAAGATGGAATCGCATCAATTTTTAAAATTAATACTTCTAAAGAGATAACTAAATATATAATTAACAAAGGTTCTATTACAATTGATGGTATTAGTTTAACAGTTGTTGGGGTTAATGATGTTAGTTTTACTGTTTCAATAATTCCACACACAATGTTTGTAACTAATTTAGGACACAAAAAAGTTGGCGATATTGTTAATCTAGAAAATGACTGTATTGCTAAATATGTTGAAAAGATGCTTGATAATAAGCAAGAAAAACAATCTTTATTAGAAAAAATAAAAGAAATGTAGGAGGAATAAATAATGAATTTTAATAGTAAATTAAATAGTGTTGAAGAAGCAATTGCAGATATTAAAAAAGGAAAAATAATTATTGTTGTTGATGATGAAGACAGAGAAAATGAGGGAGATTTTATTTGTGCTGGTGAATTTGCAACACCAGAAAATATTAATTTTATAGCAACATATGGTAAGGGTTTAATTTGTTGTCCGGTTTCTAAAAAAATAGCAGACAAATTAAAATTAAATCAAATGGTTGCTGATAATACAGATAATCACCAAACAGCTTTTACAGTGTCTATTGACCACATAGATACATCAACAGGAATATCTGCTTTTGATAGAAGTATCACTGCAATTAAACTATGTGATGATAATGCAACAGCAAAAGATTTTAGAAGACCAGGACATATGTTTCCATTAGTTGCTAAAGATGGTGGTGTTCTTGTTAGAAATGGTCACACAGAAGCAACGGTGGATATTGTAAAACTAGCTGGTTTAAAAGAAGTTGGTATATGTTGCGAAATAATGGACGATGATGGAACAATGATGAAATATGATAAATTGTTAAAAAAAGCTAAAAAGTGAAAAATGAAAATGATTAGCATTAAACAATTACAAGATTATTTAGAATCAAAAAAATAAAATTATTAGGAGAAAAATATGAAATCATTTAGTGGAAAACTTTATTCAAATAATTTTAGAATAGCAATAGTTGTTTCAAGATTTAATGAATTTATAACTTCAAAATTATTATCTGGCGCTGTTGATGGACTTAAAAGAATGAATGTTAATGAACAAGATATAAGTATTGCTTATGTTCCGGGTGCATTTGAAATTCCTTTAATAGCAAAAAAATTAGCTAAAACAAATAGATTTGATGCTGTTATTTGTCTTGGTGCTGTAATTAGAGGAAGTACATCTCATTATGATTTTGTATGTAGTGAGGTAAGTAAAGGAATTTCAAATGTAATGCTTGAAAACGAAATACCTGTTATTTTTGGTGTTTTAACAACTGATACAATAGAACAAGCCATTGAACGTGCTGGAACAAAAAGTGGAAACAAAGGTTTTGAAGCAGCTCAAAGTGCAATTGAAATGATTAGCTTGATTAAATCAATTAATTAATAAACTTATATATAAAGTACTTTATTTTAAAATGAAACTTGAAAAATGAAGTTTCATTTTTTTATTTTTTAAACAAAATAAATTTAATATATTGTTCTATTTTTTGTTATTTTTTTATTAATATACAAAAATTTTATATTTACAAAATCAATATTTAAATACTTAAAAATCAAAGATTAGTTATTAATAATTAAATTGTTAAAAATAAAAAAGACAATAATTCTTTTTTAAAAAAAAATAAATTATTGTCCAATTTTAAATGTATATATTCTTTTAAATTAAATAAAATTCTTTTCTATGAAATTGTAAATACCATCATTATTGTTATCATCAGTAATAAAATTAGAAACATCTTTTGTGTTTTTGCAAGCATTACCCATAGCAACACCTATTCCTGATTTATCAATCATTTCTACATCATTTTCAGCATCACCAAAAGCTAATACATTTTCCATTTTTAAACCATATTTTTTAATAGCTATTTCAATTGCTTTAGCTTTATTAACATTTTCATGCATATATTCAAATAAGAATTTTCCAGTTTGAACTGGTTTACCATGATAGTGTTTGCTATTTAGAGTTAAACTTCTTTCAATAACGTTACTCATATTTGTTTCTTTTGTAATTATCATAAGTTTTGGTTTTGGTTCTTTTAAATAACTATCAAAATTAGTTATTATATATGGCATATCATCATATTTTGAAAGTATACTTACAAATTTATCTTCTTTTGGAAAATATAAAAAACCTTTATCTGGAACTGCAAAATTAACTTCCATATCTTTAAAATGATCAATGATATCTTTAATAGCTAATTCACTTAAAAAATAAGTATTTTCTATTTTGTTATTTTTTAAATATATAATTTGTCCACCACTAAAACCAATAATAATATCAACATAACTTATGATTCCTCATTTCATAGCTAAGTTTTTTATAGTGTTTGGTTCTCTTCCACTACAAAGAGCAAAAAGTAAACCTTTGTTTTTGATTTTTTGAATTGCTTTTATTGTATTTGGTGATACTTGTTTGTTATCATCAATAAATGTTCCATCAATATCTGATACAACAATTTTAATTTTGTTCATTTTCATAATTGCTCCAAGGCTATAAAATTTCTACACTATTCTTTATAAATTAATAATCTATAATTTATTAATTTTTTAAAAATATGATAAAAATATTTCTAATTTAAAATTTTTTGGAAATTTATATTTTTATATGATTTTTATTTTTTGTTATAATTATTACATACGATAATGGAGTAAATTGATATTTATGATGTTTAAAAAGACACTAATTACAACAATATTAGGGTCTACCATGTTGGCAGGTTCTATTACAGGTTTTGTATCTTGTTCTCAACAAGTTAAATCAAATCTAGCAAATGAAATATCAACAACACCATCGAATGATGATAAATCCCATAATATTGGATTTGATCAAAATATTTTTAATGATATAAATCTTGAAAAACCCAATTATCAACCAATTGATTCAAATGAATATAAATTATTAATGAACTTTGATGATTTTAATAAGAATTTCACTTTTGATACTGTAAATATTTTAGAAGATGGACTTAAAACTGACATAGCAAATTATGTTTATAATATGTGAGTATCTTCTGATAAAAAACTTGAAATTAAGTTATTTAAAGATTTTGCATACAAATATGATAAAGAAAATAAAACTATTTCTTTTGAAATTAGTCTTGTTGTTACAAACAAAACTAACAATGTAAAATATTTTAGTTTTTCTGGTAAAGATTACTATGTGCCAGAAAATCATTCAAGTAACTTAAATATTAAAGTTGATAGTCAAAAAGTGAATTTTTATTTTATTGAATCAAACTCAACAAATAAAGAACTTGGATGAAAAGTTGATAATGTCCAAATAAATTTTTTAGATCAAAAATCAACAGTTAATAATTTTAGTTTAGCTTTACCAAATGTTGGATTACATTCTTTACCTTATTCAATAAATGGTGTCACAAGTAAAAATAATTATCTTGATGCTGAAAAGGAATGAGATAAATATTATTTTGATCAAAATCAATATAGAACATACCTTGAAAATTATTTAATGGACACAACTAAAATGTCAATTGGTCTAATAGGTAGTTCTGGTAATCTTTTGAATAGTATTGCAAACAATCCTTCACTTAAAGATTTTTTAAGTGGTGATGGTGGAAGTGAATTAATTAATTTATTAGTTTACTCTAATGTTATTGATAAAAACATTTCTGAATTTTTAAAAGATTTAATTAATCCTGAAGTTCCATTAACAATAGCCATTCAAAATAATGTTGATGCAATTGCTAAATTTGTAACAAACAATTTTGATAGTGATTTAGTTTCTGAAGACTTGATAAAAGATATTTTATCTATTATTTCGCCTAATATGTCTGAAAGCCAAAAAGAACAAATAGAATCATTATTATCTATAATTCCAGAAAATCTTTCTTTTATAAAAAATATTGTTAACTTAGTTTTTGAAAATAAAACATCATGAGATATTTTAGAATATGTACTTACAAATTACAGTCAAAATATTGTAGACAATGTCGGTGAAATTACAAATAATAAAGATTTGGTTAATGACATTATTAAACTTTTACAAAGTTTAATAACTAAAAATGAATCTGGAACATATCAAGGTATATTAGATGTTCTTTCAAGTCAAAAAATTCTTTTAAAAAGTTTAATTAATGCTATTTTCAATTTATTTGGTATGGGAAATTCTTTTGGAACATTATTTGATGATCTTTATACAAATAATGACAAAATTACTGTTACTAATATACAAACAGCTTTAAGAGATTCAATTATTCCATTAACAAAATTTTTAGGTAGTTCATCAAATTATAAAATTGAAAATAGTTATATTAAAAATTTGAAGTTTAATGGTAATAAAATTTCATACGAATACCAAATTAAGTTTGTTTTCTCAACTAGTTTTAAATTTAATTTAAAACCAATTTATGCTCTTTTGCCAAATTCAATTAATTATAATAACATTCCAATTCCTGTTAGTTTAGTATTAACATATCTTCCAGAATGAATTGAATTTGGAGTAGATGATTCTATAAGTCTTACTTTTAAATCAGAAAATAATGAAGTTTATAAAACTCCAATTAAAAATGCTGATGGTAGTTACACAATGGGGTATACAATTCCTCAGAATGTTAAATTTGAAATGAATTTACCAAAAGCTGTTCAGTCGATTGTTGGTCAATATACATATCAAATTGCTTGAGTTAATACTTTGCCATGAGATTTCATTACTTCTTTTTTGAAAACACTTGTACTTAAAGACTATGAATTTTTTGACACTGTAAAATTGACTAATCCACAATATGTTATTAGTAATTATGAAGAAGAACAGTATATTTCAGATTACCATGTTAGTTGGAAAAATATAACAGCACAAGAAATAAATAATTTATTTAATTATGTTGATGCAGGCACTGGTAAGGGTAAAACATATCATGTTAAATCTAAACCAAGTCTTTGAAAATTTGAAGGAAATATTTCTGGTGATCAACCAACAATTAAACAGGAAAACTATCAAACAATTTTAAATAGTGTGTTGTCTTTTAGTAATTCTGTAAGTAATTTACCAGACAATTTAAAACCTGTTGTTTCAGTTGTTCCAGTAATAAATGGAAATATTAAAGCTTTTGGTTCAATTGCTTCAGCTGAGTTAACTTTAAAAACAATTAAAGTATCTGTCTTTTTTCCTTTTAAAATTTTGGACACAACTAATTGGGATCAAACAAGTAAATCTGGACAAGTAAGCTTTACAAATCTATTTACTAAAGAATTTCAATTTACAAAATAATTTTAGAACAACTTCTATAGTTGTTCTTTTTTTATTTATAATTTGTTAGGGTGTTATAGACATGAAACAAAATGTGAATTTAAATGATATTTTTAAACATAAATATATTTGCAAATCTAAATTAAACAATTCAAAAACTAAATTAGCTTTTCTAGTTGTAAATGCAAATAAAAAAGAAAATAAATATGATAGTAATTTGTTTATCATTGATATTAAAACAAAAGAAGTTAATCAGTTAACAAGTGATGGCAAGATCAATGATTTTTGTTGGGATAATAATGAAGAAATAATATTTGATGGAACTTATAGAAACAAAGAAATATTGTCTTTAATTGATAGGGGTGAGACCTGAAGTTCAATATATAAAATCAATATAAATCATGGGGAAGCAAAACATTATTTTGATGTTAAATTAAACATAGTATCAATTGATAAATTAAATAATCATAAATATATTTTTAAAGTAGTTTACAATCCATTTAAAAAAATAATAAATGACATAAGAAGTCCTGAAAAAGAAAAAATAAATTTCATCAATAATGAAAATAATGATTATTACATAATAAATAAAAGCCCTATAGCTATAAATGGCTTAGGTTATACAAATGATAAATATGTTCATTTATATTTATATTCTAAAAAAGATGACAATTATAAATGCTTAAACAAAAAAGAACAATTTTGTATTGACTATACAATTTACAATAACAAAATTCTTTTTATAACAAGTTCATTTAATGAATTTCTTATATCAAACAATGGTTTATATTTATACGATGATACAAGAGATGATATAAAATCTTTAATTATTGATAAAGACTTTAGAGTTCAATTTGCTAATTTAGTTGATGATAATGATGTTATATGTGGGATTGAAAAATACACAACTTTAAATAAAAACATAAATAGTAAACTGTATCATATCAATACTAAAAACTTAGAATGAAAATGCATAAATCAATTTGATTTTTCTTATGGAAACACAATATATAGTGATGTTTCTTATAATCAAAAGATTTACTCAAAAGTATTTAATAATTATATCTACTTATGTACCACAGAAAACTATTTTAACAACATTTATAAAATAAACAAAAATGGTGATGTATTTAAAGTTTTTGATACGAAAAATAATGGTTCAATTATTGATTTTGAAATAATAGATGAAAATAATTTAATTATTAATTTATCAAAAGATAACAACTTATATGAACTTTTTTTGTTTAATAATTCAAGTCTTGATTGCTTAACAGAATTTAATAAAAGTTATATTCAAAACAAAAATATATGTGATGTTAAAGTTTATACTTATAAAGAAATAAACAACATTAAATTTGATGGTTTTGTAATTTATCCATTAGAATATTGTGAAAATAAAAAATATCCAGTTATTCTTTTAATCCATGGTGGTCCAAAAATTGTTTATAGTAATCAATTTAATTTTGAAGCACAACTTTTAGCTTCGAATGGTTATTTTGTAGTTTGTTGTAATCCTAGAGGAAGTGATGGTAAAGGAAATAGTTTTTCAAACATTGTTGGGAAATTTGGTGTTTTAGACTATCTTGATATAATCGATTTTATTAATTGATTTAAAGATAAATTTAAAAACAATATAAATGAAAATAAAATTGGTGTTATTGGAAATTCTTATGGTGGGTATATGGTTAATTGAATTATTACTCATACAAATATTTTTAAAGCTGCAATCTCATGTAAAGGTATATCAAATTTAAAAACCATGTTTTTCACAAGTGATATTGGAAAAGAGTTTGTTTTTAAAATTTGTGGAACAAGCCCTTTTGAAAATAGCCAAAAAGTTGATTTTCATTCACCTATAAATTATTTAAATAATGTTAAAACTCCTACATTGTTTTTGCATCCAGAACTTGATTATCGATGCAATTTAAATGAATCTTTACAAATGTACAATGGTTTAAAATACAAAAACATTGAATCAAAATTAGTTATTTTCAAAAATGAAAATCACAATATTTTATCTGTAGGAAAACCTAATCATAAAATTAAGTGATATTCTGAAATTTTGAATTGATTAAAAAAACATCTATAGATTTTATATATAAATTTGAAACAAAAAATAGATCATAAATAAATTAAAAAATTATCATTTTGATTAATAAGTTTGATTATTTTTTAATTCATTTATGATAAAAATTAAAAAATAATTTTTAAAAAATTTTTTAACAAAAGTTTAATAGATTACATAATAGCGTTTTTTCATAATATAATATCACTATACTTTATAGGTGGTTGATATGGGAAAAAGAAAATTTTTAAAACCTTTATTTATTACTTTAGGTTGTGTTTTAGTTGTGGGAGTTGCTGGTTCTTTAATTTATTTAGATAGAATTCAAAGTAATACCCAAAATAAAAACCAATCTATAATTGATAACATTAGTTTCAATGAAGCATCAACTATTTTTGGAAAAGAAAATATAAGAATAAACGAAGAAGGCAAAGTTTCTATTTCAAAATTTATACCTCAAAAAAATGTTTCAACAGATGTTTTTGATACATTAGTACTTCCGTCAAAAATTGATGGGAAAGATGTTGTTTATTCAGAAGGTTATTATACTGAGTTAAATAGTTACTTTAAAAAGAATGGTACAGGATATGATAGTGAAAAAATTAAAAGTGTTAAAAAACTTTTAATTGCTGATAATAAAGCATTTACTAAGTTAAGACTTAAAAGTGATATATATAATGCTCCAAGTTTTCTTACAAGTTTAGAATATGTTGAAATTGGAAGTGGTGTTGAAATTGTTCCAGATGGATTTTTTAAAGGATTAAAATCAATAAAAACAGTTGATATTTCAACTTCTGTAAAAACTATTGGTGCTCAAGCTTTTTATGCTTGTAGTAGTTTAACTGAAATTAATTTTAAAGGTACAGATGAAAAAATTTGAATTGATTCAAGTGCTTTTGCAGGTTGTAAAAATTTAAAAACTATTAATTTTGCAAATATTAAAAAATTAAATTATGAAATTGCAAAATTACCCCCTGATAAAAAAAGTCTTTTATTTTGAAAATGATGATGACTATTTAATGGTTCTGGTAGTTCTGAAAATAAAATTACAATCACAACAACTCCTGAATTTAAATCTGAATTAGAAAGTGTACAAAAATATTTAGAAAATAATAAGCAAGATGTTAAGTTTGACAACATTAATTTTGATGTTAGAAAATAATTAGAAAAATATTAGAAAATAATTAGAAAAAAATAGTAGTTTTATTAGGTTAACTAAAAAATTCTATTATTGTAGAATTTACTTGTAGTTACCACCCATAACTATGTTTGTATGTTTTAAATAATACAAGCTTGCCTTAATTCATAGCTATAAATAATATTTATAGCTATTTTTATTTCATTTAGTTTTATATGCACATGTTTATTTCAAAATCATTTGATAAACAATTTGTAAGTTATTTAAATAATTAATATATGCAATTACTTTACAAATTTTTAAACTTAAACAATTAAAAATAAATATAATTATATAAAAATACTTGGTGCTTATAATATGAATTATTGCTACTTGTTTTTAAATCAAATAAATAATGATCCAATTAATAATTCAACAGGATATCTAGGACCACAAAGTTGAGTTTATTATTTAATTGGAGCAATATTTCTTGTTTTGGCAATTGTCTCTGGATTCTTTTGTTATAAATATAGAAATAGTAAAAGGGAATTTGAAAACATTGCAGATAGTTATCATTGATTTAAAAAATTTTGACTTCTTAATAGATTCACATTTTTATTCATGATAACTTTGATATTATTAATTTGTTCTGTAATATTTTTCTTAATGAATAGTGTTTTTTTAAATGGTAACCAAAATACAGATCAAAATGAATCTGTTAATATGATAACCTTTCTTTTAAATTGAAAAAAATAACAAATTTTGGGGTAAAAATGAAAATAATAGATATTATTAATGCAACTGAATCAACAACAAACACTATAGGAATACCTTTATGGTTACTAATACTAATTGGAATATTAGTAGTCATTTCTATAATTGCTGGAATATATAAAATTATTTCCTATAGAAAAATAAGTATTGTAAGTAAAAAGATGGATTATCTTTTAGAGGATTTAATATATAAATCAGAATTTGTAACTCCAACAGTTGAAGCACTTGTTAAGTTATCAAGTTATGTTGATCTTTTTGAAGCAGTAATTAAAAAGAATTCAGATTCTTTAATAACTTATGTATCAAACAATAAAGAAGCAGTTAAAAAATTCCAAAAGAAAATAAAAGACGTTATTGCAACAGATAAAAAATAATTTATGTCTTATTTAAAAAATGGAATTAAGCTAGCTGCTTTAGTTTATTTGTACAAACTAATTGATGATGACTCAAAAGTTGCCATTAAAAGTATTGTTAAAGATAAGGTTATAAAATACAAACCAAAATTAATGGAATTAATTGATTTAATTGATTCTTTTGATGAAGGTTTTGAAAATTTAAGAAATGAAGATTCAGAATTCAAAAAGAACTTTAATTTATTTGTTGATTCTTTAGATTCAATAAATAAAGAAGAAATTCAAAAAGATGTTGATGATGTAGCTGACATTGTTACAACTATTATGTCATCAAAAAGTAAAAGTAAATTAATTTCCACTAAGAAAAAGAAGGGTTAATATGAGTGTTAAAAGTATAAATACAAAAGATTATATTGTTGTTAAAGGTGCAAGAGAGAATAATTTAAAAAATATTGATATTACAATTCCAAAAGATAAATTTGTTGTTATTACTGGTTTAAGTGGAAGTGGTAAATCTTCATTAGCTTTTGACACAATTTATGCTGAGGGACAAAGAAGATATTTAGAATCTTTAAGTTCGTATGCAAGACAATTTTTAGGAGGAAATGAAAAACCAGATGTTGATTCAATTGATGGATTATCTCCATCAATTTCTATTGATCAAAAAACAACATCTCATAATCCTAGAAGTACAGTTGGAACAGTAACTGAAATATATGATTATTTAAGACTTTTATATGCAAGAATTGGAAAACCATATTGTAAAAATAGACATGGTTTGATTAAAACACTTTCAACTAAACAAATCGTTGATAATATTTTTAAATTTGATGATAACTCAAAAATACAAATTCTTTCTCCAATTGTTGTACAAGAAAAAGGTACTTTCAAAAACAAATTTGAAGAATTAAAAAGAATAGGTTTTTTGAGATTAAGAGTTGATAATAATATTTACTCTCTAGATGAAGAAATTGATTTAGATAAAAATAAAAAGCACACTATAGAAATAATTATAGATAGAGTTATTTTAAACAAAGATACACCAACAAGAAGTAGAATATATGAAGCTGTAGAAAAAGCATTAAAAGAATCTGATGGAAAGGTCACAGTTTTATGTAATGATGTTGAGCATAATTACAGTCAAACGCATGCATGTGATGTTTGTGGTTTCTCAATTCCTGAGCTTGAACCTAGATTATTTTCTTTTAACTCTCCTATTGGTGCTTGTAAGTACTGTAATGGATTAGGTTTTACATATGAACCAGATGAAGCAAAAATTTTTGTAAATAAAAATTTATCA
Organism: Malacoplasma iowae; assembly: GCF_900660615.1. GTDB lineage: Bacteria > Bacillota_I > Bacilli_A > Mycoplasmatales > Mycoplasmoidaceae > Malacoplasma > Malacoplasma iowae. The sequence goes on from NZ_LR215023.1 coordinate 416,843, forward strand.
ATACATGAAGGTGGAATTGAATATTATAAAAATGTTATTGCAGATCCACCATATGATTTAAAAAAGATGATTGCCATGTGAGATCATTACAACATCGATATGTTTAAACCAATTAAGAATTTAACAAAACAAGAAATAAACATAATTTTATATGGGTCTGATGAACCTATAAGTTATTCAATAGAATTATCAAATGGTAAAAAAGTTGAGTCACAAGAATATATTGAAGGTGTTGCTAATTTAATTAAAAGAAGATATCATGAAACAACCAGTGAAGCAGCAAGAGAATTTTATTCAAAATTTATGTCAAATATTCCATGTAATATTTGTCATGGTAAAAAATTATCAGATGAAGCATTATCAGTAAAAATAAATGAAACTGATATTATAGAGCTTACTGAAAAAAACATTACATCTCTATCAAAATTCTTTTTAGAATTGTCATTAAATGAATCTGATCAAAAAATTGCAAATTTAGCTCTTAAAGAAATTGTTAATCGTTTATCTTTTTTAGAAAATGTTGGTTTAAGTTATTTAACTTTATCAAGAGCAGCATCTACTTTAAGTGGTGGTGAAAGTCAAAGAATAAGATTAGCAACTCAAATTGGGTCTTCTTTAACTGGTGTTTTATATGTGCTTGATGAACCATCAATTGGATTACACCAAAAAGATAATGAAAAACTTATTAGTACATTAAAAAATATGAGAGACCTTGGAAACACTTTAATAGTTGTAGAACATGATGAAGACACAATGATGGCTTCAGATCATTTAATTGATATAGGTCCAGGTGCTGGAATATATGGTGGTAGTGTTGTAGCACAAGGAACAGTTAAAGAAGTAATGGAAAATCCTGAATCTATTACTGGTAAATATTTATCTAAAAAACTAAAAATTGATGTACCAAAATCAAGACGTGGAGGAAATGGTAAAGTTATTGAAATAACTGGAGCAAGTGGAAATAATTTAAAAAATGTTGATGTTAAATTTCCGTTAGGTAAATTTATTGCAGTTACTGGTGTTAGTGGTAGTGGTAAATCAACTCTTGTTAATGAAACTTTAATAAAAGGTATTGAACAAAAAATATCAAATCCTTTTATTATTCCAAAACCTTTTAAAAAAATTAAAGGTACAGAATTTATTGACAAACTTGTAAAAGTTTCTCAAGACCCAATAGGAAGAACACCACGTAGTAATCCAGCAACATATGTTTCTGTATTTGATGACATAAGAGATTTATATACAAAAACAAAAGAATCTAAAGCTAGAGGTTATGATAAAGGAAGATTTTCTTTCAATGTTAAAGGTGGAAGATGTGAAAACTGTTGTGGTGATGGAGTTATAAAAATTGAAATGCACTTTTTACCAGATGTATATGTAAAATGTAATGAATGTGGTGGTAAAAAGTATAATGAAGAAACTTTACAAGTTCTATATAAAGGTAAATCAATTTATGATGTTTTAGAAATGAGTGTCGATGAAGCAATTGAATTCTTCTATGATAATCCACAAATTAAAAGAAAGCTTGATTTAATGCATGATGTTGGTTTGTCTTATTTAAAACTTGGCACACCATCAACACAATTATCTGGTGGTGAAGCACAAAGAATTAAATTGGCAAAATACTTACAGAAAAAACCAACTGGTAAAACTATTTATGTATTAGATGAACCAACTACAGGTTTACATGTTCATGATATTTCTAAATTGATAAATGTATTAAATTTTATTGTAGATCATGGAGACACTGTAATTGTTGTTGAACACAATTTGGATTTAATTAAGGTTGCAGATTATATTATTGACCTTGGTCCAGATGGTGGTGATAATGGAGGAAGAATTATAGCAACAGGTACACCAGAACAAATTATTCACAAAAAAGATGTTTCATATACGGGTGAATTTTTAGAAAAAATAATGAAATAAATATAGATTTACTTAGCGCTTAATTAAAATAAGTGCTAAGTTTTTTTTAATTAATAGATAGTTTATTCATTTATAATTATTTTTAAACCTTAATGTTTGTATAAAGGGATGATGTTTATGGTGCAATTAATTAAGCAAGTCTTATTATCATTTAAAAAATCAGTTCTTTTAATATTCTCGCTTGCTTTTATTTGTTTGTGTATCATAACAACAACTTTCAGTTTATTGTACCTTAATACCAACACACAAAACAGTATTAACAATTTAAATACTTATGGTAATTCAGCAAACCTTAATGTTGAACAAAGTTATGAATTAGAAAAACCTCAATATATTGTTGATAAGTATGCTATAGCTATTCCTACAAAAAAACTTGTACCAATTTCCAATTTAAAATATGTTAATGGTCAAAAAAATGTAATTTTCCCTTATTCAACATCTGATTTTTCAAATCCAAATGTTAACACAAGACCTTGAGAAAGAAAATTTGGAATCATGAAGTCAATTGGAGCGGGTCTTGTAAATGGAGTTTATCAACCAAATCAAATTGGGACAGCATTTTCTTCATGATATGGTCTTGGATGATCAATGAATGATCCAGATGGAAAACAAGTTTTTAATCCAAGTAACATCATATATGAAATGGATAGTCAAAATAATGTGAAAATGATTGGTTATTTTAATGAAAATACTGGTCAAGTAGATGATTCTTTTGTTTTGTATGAAGGGCATTATTCACCATCGAAAAGAGATTTTGATTCAACAGATACAAATAATGCAGTACCATCAACTAGCCCATTACATATTCTTTATAGCAATATATATAGAAAAGTTGAAACTTCAAAACTTGATTACAATTTAGTAAAGGTTTCTTCATTATCAGATTTGTATAATCTTTTGCTCACTAATGTTAATAAAGGGAGTGCACAAAATTTTTATTCAATAAAACTTGATACAGAAAAATTATCTAAATTACAAAAAAGCATTTTAAATGATTTGAATGAAACAGAACGAAACAAAATTTTATACAAACAAATTCTTATAAAAGATGAATGAGTAGACAATTATTTAAAAACTAACCCTAGTTTATCAAAAGAAAAAGTTATAGAACAATGGCTTATAACATTAGCTGATCAAGAATCAGATAAACTACTTAATTTTTTTCAAGAAAAAGCTATATTATATTCACAACACTTTTTAGATATTAATGGAATTCAATCACAAGAAGAATCATCATTTAGTATAACAGATTCAGAATCAACATTTGAATATCTGGTTTCAAGAAAAGAAAATAACAAAATAAACAATATTGTTTATGATGAAGGTAGTAGACTTGAAGATAGTAATAGCTATCTAAGTTTTGCAAATAGATATAATGAAGTTTACACTTCAACAGATAATAAAAAATATCTTAAAAATTTATTAATTTTAATGTTATCAAGTACACCAACTACAGGGGAAGAAATACTACCTTATATTAAATTAAAAATAAAATCTATCCTTGAAAGTATTGAAAGGGGTGAAGCTGTAGATATTGGTGACTATAATGAAATATTTGCAATTTATGAACCTGAAATAAATAAAGATATTTTTTATAAAACAGATAAACAAAAAATAGATTTAAATTTTATTTTTCAAGGTAGTATATCACCAACAGGTCTTGTATCTTCTAATATATTAAGTGTCTATACACCTTATGGTTTTTCAACAGTTGTTCCATCAGTTTTTTTAAAAGCTAATAATAAAGAGTATTTACCTGAAAGTGAATGAAATAATTTAATTGCTAGATGAAATGATATGTTAAATTCCTGAAAGAATTTTAATTTAGTAATTGATGATAACCGAACTTTAAATAATTTAGAAACTTTTAGTAAAGATTTTAAAAAATGAATTTCAAATTTAGATAGTAAGTATACTATTACTGTAAATACCATGAAGTTTGTTATTATAGGTACAGGTTTAAGTCCTGAAATGGCATATCCTTCAACTTCAATAGAAAGTTTAATTATTAATCCTAAAAATCAAATGTTAATTTATGCCAACTTACAAGGGTATGAATCTATACTATCTACTAATTCTGGTTTATTTCAAAATAAATATTTTGCTTCAAGAATAAAACCATCATCAACTTTATTTGGTACAAAAGTTTTAGATAAAAAACTTGTTGCAAAACTTAACAACTTTTACAAAGAAAATTTTAATAGTAAAGCAACAAACAATTTAGTTTACTTAAATCATGATTTTGAGTCCAGTCAAAGTATTTTATCATTTAGAATTTATTTGCCTAAATCTATAACTTTATATGTATCAACAGTTGCAGTAGTTGTTATTATAGTTTTGATAATAATTGGATTGTATTTGTCATACTTATTGTTAAAAACATATATAAACAAAAATATTGTTCAATTATCCATCATTAAAGCAAATGGTTTTTCAACTTTTAAAATTTGTAGTGCTTTATCACTATTTGGACTATTTGTTTCAATAATATCTGGAAGTGTTGGATATGTTTTAGCTTGATATTTACAAGGAGTGTTTTATTCAGCAATATCACCTTTCTGATATATCACTGTTAAATTTTTAAAATTTTCTTTATTAGGGTTTGTTGGTGGGTCATTTATAATTTTTGTTACTTTCTTTATATTTACTTACTTTATTATTTCTTATACTTTTAAAACACCAATTAATGAATTAATTTCTAGAAATGTTGAAACTAAAGCAACAAGAATTTTAAACCTTTTAAAAAATAATGTTATTAAAGTTAATCCATTATTAAAGTTTAGATTAAGTTTATCTTTTAGTAATTTTTCAAGATTTGTTTTCTACACATTGTTATGTTCTTTTGGATTGGCATTAGTTACTGTTGGTTTTTCTTTACCTAACAAGTTTAATGAATCAATATATATGACAGAATTAAACAAGCAATATAAATACGATTTTAAATTTGTTACTCCAACAGAACAAAGTGGTTTATATAAATATCAAAAATATTCTGATTTGGGTTTTACTGATTTGGATAAAGGTATTTATCCTTTATATCCTGGAAAGATAACATGAAATCAAAGAACAATAGATTATGCACCAATAACCAATTATCCATCACCATATCAACTTGAATCTTTGAAGGTTTTAGATCCAGTTACTGGAAAGCAAAAGCAGGAAAATGGAAATAATTTATATTATGGTAATCTTTTATTACCATCATATGTTGCAAAATTATCATTGGAAAAAGATCCATTCTTTGGTAAGAATGCAGTTTTTGCAAAATGGTTATTAGATATTAATATTGAAGAACTTGGTATTAAACTAAATCCTTGAGAAATAGTTAAATCATCTTTACCATCAGAAATTGTTTCAAGAGCAGAAACTCAAAACCAAAATTTTTTAAAACAAATATATGATTTTGCATCAGATCCTAAAAATGCCAAAATATATGAACTTCAAAAAAAGAATAATTTTATAATCTATAATAATTCAAATAACTCATATGAAATTGATAGTAAAAAAGTTGTAATGATATCAGGTGATGTTAATAAAATTAGATTTAATGATAACTTTTTAACTTTTATTGGATATGTTTATGGAAGTGAAGAATTAAGTAATAGTGATGTAAAAATATCTTATGGAATTATTCCTTATGAAGATAATGAAACTGAAGAAACATATACATATGTTGAAGTTGATGCATCAGCTCGTGGTAAAAGGTTTACAACTAAAATAACAGGAATTAAACAAAATTCTAAATTTATAAATTTAAAAGATAATAGTGGTAATGATATATCACATTCATTAATAGATAAAAGATATGAAAATCCAGTTGTTATCAATAATGGTGCTGCATACAAATATAAACTTAAAGTTGGTAGCAAAATTAATGTTACTATTAATAACTCATATTTTAGGTATAGTAGAAAATTATTAGATAATGCTGGAATTAAATATAATGATTCAAATGCTGAAAATATTGGTAACAAACAATATACTCTTACAGTTTCTGGAATTTCTTCAGATTCTGTAGGTGAAGAATTATATATTGATCAAGATTTAGCCAATATGATGGTTGGAATGACTATTAATGCAAAAGAGATTACAAATGGTGGAAGCATTATAAGTAACATTAGATTTGATAATAACAATAATGTTTATCCAATTAGAGTACCAACTGAGACTATAAACAAAATTAATTACAAACCATTTAATGGAATTTTTTCAAATAAAAAAGTTCCAATATTCTTGGATAGAAATATAAGTTTTTATTCAACTATTGGTATTTGACCAAATATTACAGTTCTTGATTCTAATTCTTTTTCACAATTTTGATCAGAACAATACAAAAATGGTGGTAATGGGGCAGATGCTAATTATGGGAATAGTTTTCCAAATTTAATTTATGAAATACTAACCACAAATAATAAACAAATAGTTAGTTTAGAAGATAGAGGAAAACTAATCAATTACTTAAAAAATAACTTTAATGATTTTGCTATTTTTGGAAATTTCATTATTAATAATTTTGGTCAAAATCCTATAGCAATTGCAATTGGTGATGTTAGTAGTTTTTTAAGTCAAATAGAAATATATAGTAGTTTATTTACAACAATTAGTATTATCCAAGGTATTGGTTTATCAATTTTTGTTCCATTAATTGTAATAATGATTTTAGTTATGACATCAATTATGATGAATGAATTTAAAAATATGATTGCTGTATTAAAAACACTTGGTTATTCAGATAAAGAAAATTTATTAAGTATTGTTATTACTTATTTACCAGTATTATTTTTAGCTTTGGTAATTGGTTTTGTTATTTTGTTTGTTTCTGTGTTAACCATTCAATTCACTTTATATAATGTGTCGTCAATATTTATATCAAGTACTATAAACTTGATTCCATACTTATATGGGGTATCTGGTATATTATCAATAATGATAATAAACTTCTTGTTTACAATTTTCTTATTAAAGAAAATGAATTTAAAAAAATCAATTGCACAATAAAAATTATTTATTTAAAGTACTAGAATTGAAAAAACTAGTACTTTTTTGTTTAACTTATCTATAACAGATCAATTAAATATTAATATTAGTTAATTTTTTATATCTATAGATTATTTTTTATGTTAAATTTATAAATATTAAAATAGGTGATTAAGGGGTATTGTTTTGCTTCAATTAATAAAACAGGTTTTAAAATCTTTTAAAAGTTCAATGTTATTAATTTTTGCACTGGTTTTTATTACCTTTTGTATTATATTAAGTTCATTTAGTTTGTTATATTTGAACACTAATATTACAAATAGTATAGACAATGTGAATAAGTATGGTAACAGTGCTAATATCACAGTTGAACAAAACTATGACATGCCTAAACCTAAATATACATTTGATGAGAAACAAATTGAAACTCCACAAAAAAAACAAATAAAAGTATCAAAATTTGAATATAAAGATACTAATGTTATTTTTCCTTATGAACCTAAAGATTTTAATAGTGCAAATTTAAATGTTAATAAATGAAGTAGAAAACTTGGTGTCTTAAAATCTACAGGTGTTCAAATTGATAAAGATGGTAAATATGTCCCAATAGATATTAATACAACTGATTTTAATCAGTGACATGGTATTGGATATAGAATGGGTCCACATTTTAATCCATCTAATTTGTTATTTAGTTATGATGAAAACAACAAACCTTTTTTATCTGGTTATTTTAATTTAGATACAGGACAAATTGATGATTATTTTACTATATATCAAGGAAACTATGTACCTACAAAAAATAATTTTACTAGATTTGATGTTGATTCTTCAAAAGCAGCAACAAGTATACCACATACTTTGTTTATAGATAGTTTTACACAATTGCCAACTTCATCAGCAAGTATGGATATTGTTAATGTGACATATTATGCAGATTTGTATAATGCATTGTTGGACAATACTCAAATGAAAGAAGAAAATGTATATACTTTAACTTTAGATACAAATTCACTTTCAGATGTACAAAAAAACATTATTGAATCTTTACCTGAAGATCAAAAAAACAGCATAATGACAACTGAAGTTGTTATTAAAGATGAATGAGCTACATCAAAACTTTCTCAAAAAGACAATTTAAATGATGGTACTACAAATGATCCAACAAATCCTGATGATGGGTCAAGTGCTCCAACTACAAAAGAAGGTTGAGTTAAATTATGACTTCAAAATATAGCTGAACAAAAAGCTGAACAACTTCAAGAGTATTTTAGTTATTCTATAAATAATTCAGCAAATAATTTTTTAAAACAAAAAGATATACTAACTCAATTTGAATCATCATATACAATTATTGATAATGATTCATCATTTAAATATTTAGTATCTAAAAAAGAAAATTCTGAAATTAATAAAATAGTATATAGTGGTGGAAGCGAATTAGTTGATAGTGAAGACTATTTAAAAATAGCTAATGATGTAACTGTTCCTTTTTACTCTTCAGACAATAAACCATATCTTAAAAATTTATTAATGCTTCTTTTATCTTCGACAGCAGAAGCAGGTTTTGAAATTAAACCTTATATAAAAGATTATATAGTTGATATTTTAAAAGATTTAGAATTTGGTAGACCTGTTGATGATGAAAAATACAGGGCAATTTTTGCTATCTATTTACCTGAAATAGATAAAAATAAAATTGTAGCTACTAATAGACAAAAAATAGATTTACATTTTAGTTTTGAAGGTGGTATATCAGTTGCTGAAACAGCAATAGATGTTATTTTAAGTGTTTATACACCTTATGGTTTTGCAGTAGTTGTTCCAGATAAATTTTTGGATGTTAATAACAAACAATATATTCCAGTTAATCAGTGAAATGATTTAATAACAAGATGAAATGAATTATTAAACTCCTGAGATAATTTCTTTTCATTAACTGACGAAGAAATAAATACTAAAATTAAAGAATTTAGTAACTATGTAAAAGAATGGCTAGCAGAGCTTGATAGTAAATTTACAATAACAGTTAATACCCAGAAGTATGTAATAATTGGAACAGGAATAAGTCCTGATCTATTGTATCCTTCAACATCATTAGAAAATCTAATAATAAACCCTAGAACTGAATTTGTTTTACTTACAAATCAACAAGGTTATAATTCAATCCTTTCAACTAGCCCTGCTACATTCCAAAATAAATATTTTTCTGGAATAACTAGCAATCGTGTAACTGATGGTTATGTTCATAAATTAAATCAAGAGTTCAAGGAAAATTTTAACCCAAAGGCTACAACTAATTTAGTTTATAAAACAAATGATTTTTCTAAAAATAAAAATATATTAACTTTTAGAATCTATTTACCAGATTCAATTGTTTTATATGTTACAATTGTTGCCATTGCTGCAATTGTTGTATTAATAGTTCTTGGGTTATACTTGTCTTATTTATTGATTAGAAGTTATATTGCGAAAAATATTGTTCAGCTTGCTATTGTAAAAGCAAATGGTTTTTCTACTTTAAAAATAGCAATGGCATTATCGCTATTTGGTTTATTTGTTGCATTATTTGCTGGTTTTGGTGGTTATATTGGTGCCTTATTTTTACAAGGAACATTCTATTCAGCAATTTCTCCATTCTGATATGTCCCATTAGACTTTTTAAAATTCTCAATAATTGGTTTTTTTGGTGGAACAATTTCAGTTTTTGTAGTATTCCTTATTTTTACATGGGTTATTCTTAAACTAACTTTCAAAAAACCAATCAATGCTTTAATATCAAGTAATGTTGAAACTAAAGTTAGTAAAGTTTTAACAATGATTAAAAATAACTCTCAAAACATTCAACCATTATTTAAATTTAGATTAAATTTATCATTTAGCAATTTTTATAGGTTTATTTTCTATACAATGCTTTGTTCTTTTGGTTTGGCTTTTGTAACTTCAGGTATATCATTACCACAAAAATTTGATCAGTCTACAACACTAACCAAAGCTAATAAAAATTACACTTATAGTTTTGATTTGGTAACTCCGACTGAGCAAAGTGGATTGTATAAAATGCAAAAATATTCTAATTTAGGTTTTACAGATATAGATAATGGTATATACCCACTGTATCCAGGTACAATTGAATATAATGGTGAGTCAAAACAATTCTATCAAACAAGAGCTTATGATACTCCGTATAAATTAGAAGACTTAAAAGTTTTAGATTTAAAAACCGGCGAACAGAAAAAAGATGAAAATGGTAACTTGCTTTATTTTGGGAATTTATTATTGCCATCATATCAAGCTAATTTAGCTCTTAAACAAGATATATTCTTTGGTGAGAGTGCTGTTTTTGCTAAATGATTATTAGATTTTGATGTTAATTTTGGTTTCCAAATTAACCCATGAGAATTTGTTAAAGCATTTTTACCACCAGAAATAATTGCAAGATCAGAATCTCAATCACAAATATTTTTAAAAGAAGTTTATAATGCAGCTTCAAATGAAGAAAACAAAAAGTTATACGAATTACAAAAAAAGAATAATTTTATTCTTTATGATGCAAACACAAATCTTTATAGCATTAATGATAAAACTGTAATTGATATTAACTTAAACTATACAAAAATTAAATTTACAGATGAATTTATTCAATTCATTGGATGTGTATATGGAGATGAAGAATTAAGTAATAAGGATGTTAAAATTTCTTATGGAATTATACCTTATGAAGACAAAGATAGTTCAGAGACCTATTCATATATAAAAGCAAATACTAAACTAAAAAATAAAGAAGAAAATATTAATATCATTGGTATTAAAGACAAGTCAACTTTTGTTACTTTAAAAGATCAAAAAGAAAATGATATATCACATTTATTAAATACTCCAAAATATGAATATCCAATCATTATTAATAATGGTGCAGCTTATGAGTATAAATTAAAAGTTGGTGACAAAATAAAAATTAAAGTTGACAATTCTTACTTTAGATATAGTAGAAAAGTTCTTGATTCTCAAGGTATAAAATATAATCCAGATCCAGATGGATATGGTAATGAAGAATATGTGTTAACTGTAGCTGGTATAGCATCAACTTCATTTGGAGAAGAGTTTTATATTTCCCAAGAAAATGCTAATAAAATTTTAGGAATGGGTTTTAATAAAGAAAAACAAACAAATGGTGGAAATATAATATTGAAAACAGAAGTTGGAGATCAAAATAACAATCAAAAAATTTTATATGCTAATCAAGATGCATTAACTAAAAATGGATATGTTCCATTTAATGGAGTATTTTCAAATAAAGAAAATCCTGTTTATCTTTCAAAAAATATTAGTTTCTATGCTTTGTGAGGTATTTGACCTAATATAATTAACATTGATCAAAATACTTTTGTTGATTTATGAAGAATTAATTTTAAAAATATGTGGATAATGGATGGTCAAGGTTCTGAACCAAGTTTTGGTAAGGCACTTACATGACTAAATTCTGTTTTTACCGATAAATTAGTCACATTTAACACAAATCTTTTAAAAGATAGAAAACCTTTATATGAATCTTTATTTAAAACAGTTGCTAATGATGCTAAAAGTTTAGCTGATTTTACAATTAGTATTTATGGAAATACGCCAACAACTATTTCAATTTCTAAAATAGATAGTTTTATAAGTCAATATCAAATTTATTCTAGTTTATTTTCAAGTATTAATATTGTTCAAACAATAGGTATGGCAATATTTGTTCCATTAATAGTTATTATGATTTTAGTAATGACTTCAATAATGATGAATGAATTCAAGAATATGATTGCTGTATTAAAAACGCTAGGTTATTCAGATAGAGAAAATATCTTAAGTATAGTTTTCACTTATTTCCCTGTAATGATATTAGCTTTATTAATTGGATTTGCTTTAATGATAGCAATGATCTATATACTTCAATTTGCACTATATGGATTATCATCTATTTATATATCTTCATCTATTAGTTGGTTACCATATATTTATGGTGTTGCATCAATTATAGGTATAATGATTGTTAATTTCATATTTACAGTTGTATTATTAAAGAAAATGAATTTGAAAAAAGTTATTAATCAATAGGAAGTCAATATGGATAAGAAAAATAAATCAAACAAAATGACAACTAAAAAAATGAATAATTTTTTAGAAAATTATACTGATAAAGATTTAGCTTTTGATCCAAATAAAAAAACAACAGCTAAAAAAGTTGTTGTTAAAAAAGAAAAACAAAATATTAAATTTGGTTCTAAAAAAAATAAAAAAGAAAAATTAGATTTAAAAAACAAATCTAAACCTTCAGTAAATAAAGAACATAAAGTTTCAACTGAAAAAAGCAATGTTAACAACACATCAAAAACTAACGAAAACAATAATAATAACCAAGTAGCAAAAAGTGTTTCAACTAATAAAAGTGAGTCAGTTGTTAAAAAAGCTAATAACCAAATAAAGCCAACTCAAAAAAATAAAGATTTAAAACAAAAACCAAAAAAAGAGAAAAAAGCTAAAAAAACTAAAGAAGAAAAAATTGAAGAGAAAAAAAGAAAAAAAGAACTTAGATCTCAAATAAAAAAAATTAAATATCTTAATAAACCACATAAGAATGAAAAAAATATTAAACCAAAAAACTATGATAAAAATTCAGATATTATAGTTTTAGAAAATGTTAATAAACTTATGACAAATGGTTATAGTTGTGAGCATATACTAAAAGATGTTAGTCTTAAAATTAAAAAAGGCGAGTTTGTTGTAATTTATGGACCAAGTGGTTCTGGAAAAACAACGTTACTTACATTAATATCAGCACTTGATAGACCAAGTAATGGTGTTTGCTATATGTTTAATAAAAATACCATTTCACTAAATGAGTCACAGCTTACAAAATTAAGAAGTGAACATGTTGGATATATATTTCAACAATATGGTCTTTTAACTGAATTATCAGTTTATGACAACATAAAACTTGCAACTAGTTTGCAACCAGATAAAAAGAAACTTTTAGATATTGATGAGCTTCTTAAATCAGTTGATCTTTTCCCACATAAATATAAAAAAGCTAGCAACCTTTCAGGTGGTCAAGCACAAAGGGTAGCAATTTGTAGAGCATTAGTTAGAAACCCAGATATTTTGTATGGTGATGAACCAACAGGTGCTATCCATATTGACGCTACAAAACAAATTATGAACATATTTTGTAATATTAATCAGAAATTCAAAACAACAGTTGTTATTGTTACTCACAATGAAAAAATACTTGAACTTGGAGACCACATTATTAAAGTTGATAGTGGGAAAATAATTGAAGATTACATAAATAAAAATAAAAAAACTGTTGCAGAAATTTCTTGAGAGTAATTATTTTAATAAACAAAAGAATGGTTTTCCATTCTTTTTTTTATTCTGAAATTTATTTTTTAATAATGTTGGTATAATATTATCAAATATAAAAAAAGGGGGATTTATATGAGTGTAGAAAACAATGTTTATGAAACTGGTCATAAAACATATCAAGCCAAATATACTAGTTTACAAACTTCAATGGTTTCTATTGGTATGCTTGTTGCTGGATTGGGATTGCTTGCAATTTTTGCAATTGGTTTAATAATAAGATATTTAATTCTTACTGATAATGTTTTAAACCCATCAATTTACAACTCGTTATATTTAACTTCAGGATTATTTGGCATAGTTGCACTTGTGATGTATTTGGTTTGAATTTTTAAAGTTAATACATCATTAACATTTAACTTAATAGTCATATCGGTTTATTGTTTGAGTATAGGGATTACTTTTGGGATTTTATTTACAGTTTTTGATTTAACTCAAGTCATATTCTGTTTTGGATTAACTTCTATTGTTTTATTGTTGTGTTATGGATTAAGTAGAATCACAAGCAACAAAGTTGGTTTTACAATTGGTAAAATATTAATGTTATTTTTTGCTATATATTTTATTTTCTTAATTGTTAACCTTTTCTTAACAATATTTAGTTTTGGTCAATTAAATTTATTTTTTGGTGGTTACTTATTTGCTGGGAATTGAACTTATTTTGTTATTCAAATAATTTTTGGTATCGTTTCATTCTTAATCATTTGATATAGTTTATGAAACTTAAAAAATATGGATCAATTTAGAGAAAATCTTGACCCTAAACTTGCAAGATCTATTGCGATGCTTATAGGGTTCAATATTTTAATTAATATGGTAGCTTTATTAAGACTATTCTTATATTTTTTATCAAGAGGAAAATAATTTTTATATTATTTTATTATTATGAGAAATACGAATAAAATTCAAAATCAAAAAATTATTAACCCTTATGTTAATAACCAATATAAATTTAAATCAAGAAACATAAACCAAACAACAGTTAATAAAGAAATTAACACTTTTCTTAATAATGGGAATAATGTTCCCCAAAATAGACAAATTAAACAACCTATTAATAATGCATATAATAGAATGCCACAAAACCAAAGGCAACCTTATAATAATCAGCAATATGTAAATAATCAATTCTATAATAATCAACAAAACTATTACTATAATCAACAACAATATACAAATGGTCAATATGGTAATGTTCAAGCTCAATATCCAAATCAACAATATGTAAATAATCAAAATAGTGTTGGAGTTGATGATAAAGTTGAAATAGAATGTAGAAATATTTCAAAAACAATAAAAACATCATCTTTTAAAGCTGATATTTTAGAAAATATTAACTTAAAAATATATCAAGGTGAAATTGTTATTATTTTAGGACCAAGTGGTTCTGGTAAAACAACATTATTAAATGTTATTGCTGGTATTGAACATCCAACAGGTGGTGATGTTTACATTAAAGGAAAAGTAGTTAATAAATTAAATGATAAAGAATTAACTGAGTTTAGAAGAAATCATATTGCATATATTTATCAAAGATATGGTTTGGTTCCAATATCAACGGTTTGAGACAATATTAAACTAGGTCAAAACTTAGTTCCAAAAAACAAAAGAACTGTTGATATTGATGAAGTAATAAATATAGTTGGTATAGAAAAAATTAAAAATAAATTCCCACATGAATTATCTGGGGGTCAAAAACAAAGGGTTGCAATAGCGAGAGCTATTTTGAAACAACCAGAAATTATGCTTTGTGATGAACCTACTGGTGCTTTAGATGATGAAACATCAAAAAATATTATTGATTTATTTTTAAAAGTTAATAAAGAATTTAATACTACAATTGTAATGGTTACTCACAATAATAGTTTAGTTTCTATAGCAACTAAAATTATTAGAATTCAAGATGGTAAAATAGTTGGAATTGAGGAAAGAAACAAAAACTCTAATTTCCAAAATCCATTCACAAAATAAAATCTATAACTTAAGGTAATTTTTGTAATGTTTAATAATAAATTTAATGATACTTTTAATCAAAAAATACTATTTAATGAAGATGAAATTAAAGATAGAGTTAATGAATGTGCCAAATGATTAAATAAATATTTTGTTGGCAAAAAGAAAAAAAATAATATTGTTGTTGTTCCAATTCTTGATGGATCAATTTGTTTTTCTTCTTATTTATTATTAAGATTAAATTTTAAATTTACTTTAGATTTTTACACTATTAAATCTTATAGAGAAAAAATAAGTTTTCCAAAAATAATAAAAGACATTGATACAGATGTAAAAAATAAATATGTAGTTATTATTGAAAATGTTATAGAGTCAGGAAGAACTTTAGAATACATTATAGAAGATCTAAAAAATAAAGATGTTTTAGATATAATTGTGGTTTCTTTAATAAATAAACCAGAGAAAAGAAAAGTTAATATTCAACCTCACTATACTTGCTTTGTTACAAATGAAGATCAACTTATAGGGTGAGGGTTAGATTATGAAAACAAATTTAGAAATCTCCCATACATTGCATCAATTTCTAAAAAATAATATTAAATTAATTTAAATAATTATGATTCTGTTTTCTTATTTTAAATAAAAAGAAACAGAATTTTTTTATTTAATTAAAAAAATGATTAACAATTATTATTTTTTAAAAGAAACCCTATAGATTTTAAAATTTGTTAATTTTTTTTATTTTAGATTAATTTTTATTCAAATAAACTTGCTTTTTTTTTTTTTTTTTGATTATACTTTTTGTAAAATTTTAAGGATAGAAAAATATGAAAGCAAAAAAGTTGAAATTTATAAAGTTAATTGGATTAACAGGAACCTTGGGTGTTTTGGCTGCAACACCAGTGATTATGACTTCTTGTGCTAAAAAAAAGACCACAAGTAATAATGTTAATTTACAAAATGTTGAACAATCATTAACTCAAGTTAAAGATGGTTTAAAAAAATTAACGTATGGATATGACATTGATCAAGCAAAAACAGAAATAATAAACTATTTAAACAAAAATTCAAATTTTAATAACAAATTAAAATATGTTTCTTTTGAACAAAGTTTTAGTGAATCATCATCTCCTAGTACAAAAAATAATACTAAATTAAAAGTTGATATGGTTTATCATTTTGATAAAAACACTAATTTAAATGGAACTATTACAGATTATGAAGTTGATAATACAAATAAAACACTATCAATAAAAAATATTGAAACAGACATTGTTTCAAGAAAAAATACTGGGACATCATCTTTGGGTTTTTCAGAAAAAGACCCATATAAAATTTCTTGAGATATTTTAAAATTAAATGATCAATATAGTTATCCAAAAACAAAAGAAGAATTAGAAAATTTATTTAAAGATAAAATCTTTGCAGATACATTTTCAAATTCTATAGGATTACAATATGGAATAGATTTTGAATATACAGATTTTGAGTTTAGCTCTGCTACAGTTAAAAACAATAAAAATGATATCTCATATACATTAAAACTTAAACCTAAAGCTAAATTAGGTAGTGAATGAAGAGAAAACTTCAATTTATGAAAAGATAAAGAACAGGTTTTTGAATTAAGCGAAAAGCAAACAGAAATTAAAAATAATAAAGCTGGTACATCTTATTTACCATTTAAAAATTATGGTTTAGATTGAAGTAAATTATTTAAAGATGATACAACTGAAACTTATCCAACATCTTTAGATGAAGCTAAAAAAATATTTAGTAATAAATGATTTATGATTGTTTTATCAAACAGAATTTTAGAAAAATATCATGAAGATTTTGAAAATGTTCAGTTTAATTTTAAATCAATTGAAATTAAAGATGAGTCTGGTTCTAAAAATGGATCTATAAAATATAAATTAATAATGCAAGTTGTTTCAAGACCTGGATATGAATGACATAGTGATAAATTTGGAAGTTGAAAAGATAAAGACTTAACATTTGAATTAAGTAATAATACTAGTACAAATCAACAATAATTAATTTAAATTTAACTTACAGTTTAAAAATAAAAGCTGTAACCCTAACTGACATGTGAAGTGCAACACTTCAATGTTACATTAAACTCTCGACTTTGAAATATAAGTTGAGAGTTTTTTTGTTTTAAATATTTTCTTGATACATTTGGTAAGCTGTTTTATAACCAAACATTTTTCTTGGGATGTTGTTTACTTTTCATTCAAGAGTTTTTATTTTATCTTCACTTACTAAACTGAAGTCAGTTCCTTTTTTATATCATCTTCTAACTATCCCATTTATGTTCTCGTTGGACCCTCTTTGAAATGAAGAATAAGGTTGGCAATAATAAACTTTAAAGTTGAATTGTTTTGCAGTTATTCCCATCATTTGAAACTCTAACCCATTATCAACAGTGATGCTTTTTATTGGGAGTTTTTCATCTCGAATAATGGTATACATTTTAGCCATCATTGATCTAGCGTTCTTCCCTTTTATTTTTCTAATAATTGCCAACCTTGTTTTTCTTTCCACTAATGTCAATAAGTGGTAATAACCACTTTGCCTTTTACTAACTATTAGATCAGCTTCTCAATGTCCAAATTCTTTTCTATTGTTTATCTTTTCTGGTCTTAGACTATAAGGAATGCAGTATTTTCCATCAATTTTAGAAAATATACCTATTTTTCTTCTTTTCCCTTTAACATATTTTCTTCTTAAACAATCTCTTCTTTGTATCTTTCAAATCTTGCTATTGATTCATCTAAATACTTGCCTAGCACTTGGAACTTTAACTAATGGATAGTTTTCTTTTATTCAAAAAATTGTAGCTTCTACACCATGAGATTTAGGATTAAATTTTTGAATAAAAAGATCTGTGAAGTTTTTGTACTTCAACATAAAAAACATATGACAATTTGATTTTCTTCTAATGTATTTTTTGTGAGCAGTTGATGAATAATAAATCCCTGTTGAAGATGTGTTTCTTTTTAATTCTCTTGATATTGTTGATTTGTTTTTATTTAAGATTTTTGCAATCTTATTCATAGAATATTTTTCTTTATTTCAAAGAAAATAAATTAAGCATCTTTCTTCTTTTGTTAAATGTTTATAAGTTTTCATAAGCACTCCTAATATTCATTATCTTTTTATTAGTGAACACTTACAAACAAAACAAATGAAGTGCACACTCTTTTTTGAGTGTTGCACTTCACATGTCAATCGAGCTTACAGTTTAAAAATAAAAGCTGTAAGTTTTATTTTTCTGGACTATCAGGAAATAAAATTTATTTCTGAACCTTCCGTGAAATTAATATTTATTAATAAACTTAAAAAAAGTTTCAAAAAAACGGTTAATTTACCGTTTTTTACAGTAATAGCACCCTTGGGAAAGTTATATGTATATTTTTTTTGGTATACTAAGGTCAAATAAGGTGAGGTAGTTTATGAAAAAAAACAAAATAGTTAAATTTGCTCTAATGTCAGGGCTATTGGGGGTTGGTGCTGTTGTGCCTATAACATTAACGTCCTGTAGTAAACCAGCGCAAACAGTTGGTGCTGATTTAAATACATTTAATGTAATTGGATTAAATCAATACCAAAATAACCAGTTAGTTTTAATTATTTCTTCATCGGTTAGTAAATTGATGACTAAAGAAGAAAAAACAGAAAATCAAACTAATCAAGTTATAACTAAAGAGGTTGTTGAAAAAAATATAATGGATCAAATAAAATCAAATGCAGCATTTACAGAAAACTTAAAATTATATATGGAAAAAGTTACTTTAACATATGCTGGCAATGAAATTGGATCTTATGGTAAAAAATTTAAAAGTTATAATGTAACTATTGATTTAAAAGCTGGTTATACAATTCAATTCTATAGTGATGCAATAGCTTCATTTAAAGTAAATAAAAATTCTATTACATCAATTAAGACTTACTTATCAAAAGAAGAAGCAAAAACAGAATAATATTTAATTTTAATTAGAAATTTTTTTAGATAAAAAATAAATATTTTTTATAGAAAATTAAATTAAGGAAAATGCATCACAATAGCACCTTTTGGTGCTATTTTTTTTTTTTTTTTTTGTAAATTAATACTATTTGATTGTTTATAAAAAAGTTATAAAAAATTATCAAAAAACAAAAAACTAAAATTTCCTGCTAAATAAATTTGTTTTTTTATATTTGATGTTTTAAATGTATAAAATGAACTAAAATCTAATAACCATTTTTTATTTTTTAGTAATTTATTTAAAAATATCTAATTAAGTTATGCTATTACAATAAAATTTATTTTTTTAAAATAAAGTTAATAATGATATAGATTCTATCAATATTATTAAAATAAAAATCACACCTAAAAAAGGATTTAGTTTTAAAAAATCTTTTGAACTAAACAACATTAACTACAACAAAGAAATTAGCGGTGACAAATTCTTATACATTAGTTTCACTTATAAAAATGAAAATAATTTTGCTGAATCAGCTATAGCATATAGCAATAATATAACTAATGAATTTGAATTTGTAGCCAATTCTATTTAATAATAAATTTAAATAAAATTGAATAATAATCACAATTTTTTAAAATATATAAATTAAATTATTATTTTAAGGTTAAAAACACATGATCTTTTTTTAAAAAAACATGTGTTTTTTTAATTATTTTTGTTCAAAATAGCATGTATATATAAGTTTTATAAGTTATATATACATGTTGTGTTAATATATATCAAAGTACATCTTATGATAACCATAAGAGAAAGGAGATTTTTTATGATTAAAAATTATTTAAATACAAATAATATTTTAATTGGTGTTGACATTAAAAATAAAAATGATGCTTTTAATAAAGTGTTTGAATGTTTAAAAAAGCAAAATGCCATAGAGGATAAATATCTTAATTCTATGATAGAAAGAGATAAAAATTCTAGTGTAGCTATTGGTAATTTTATAGCAATAGCACACGGAACTGTTGAAACAAAGGATTTAATTAAAAAAGATGCGATGTGTATTTTGGTTTTAAAAAATCCAATTGATTGAGATGGTAATGAAGTAAAAGTTGTTTTAGGTCTTGCTTTGTCTGGAGATAAAACAATGGATGTAATTGGAAATATAGGCGTTGCTTTTTCTGATGAAGAAGAAGTTAAAAACTTTTACTATAAGAATGATTTAACTTCAAATGAAGTACTTAAATGATTGGTGGCTCATGATGAATAATAAAGTTATTCATTTTGGTGCTGGTAATATAGGTAGAGGATTAATCGCTGAATTAGCAAGCATAAACAATCTTGATATTTTATTTGTTGATGTTTCAAAAGATTTAATAGATAAAATTAACAAGGAAAAAAAATATGCAATAAATTGTTTACCATCTAATAAGAAAATTACTATTGATAATTGTAAGGGTTTAAATTTAATAAATCAAAAAGATGAATTAATAGATCTTATTTCTAAAGCAGATATGGTTACTACATCAATAGGTGTTAATAACCTTATTAATCTTTGTGAAATTATTAATTCAAGTTTGGAAAAAAGAACAAATCAAAATAAGTTAGTTATTGCTTGTTTTGAAAATGGATTTAAAGCATCAGAATACTTGTTTGAAAAAATAATTGAGAAAAATAATGCTAATTTATCAAAACTTGATTTTGTTAATGTTGTAGTTGATCGATTAGTTCCAGATCAAAGCAATGATAGTTTAGATGTAAATGTAGAAGATTTTTATAGTGTTTGATATAAAAAAAATAATAATTCAACAACTTGGTTATTTAATTTGAACACAACATCTATTGATGGAAAATATGAAGATTTTTTTAATAAGAAATTCTACGGTGTTAATGGTCTACATTTTTCTATAGCTATGATAGGTTACAGTAAAAAAATGAAATATATTAATGAAACTATTAATGACAAAGAATGCTTATCTATAATAAATAATTTAATAGAAGAAATGAGTGTTGCAATATCTAGTTTAACAAATTTAGATTTAAAAGATATTGAACAATATTTAAAAAATAATGTTGAAAGATTTTCAAACAAATATTTGCTAGATGATATTGATAGGGTTGCACGTAATGCAAAACAAAAAATCAGTGATAACGAAAGAATATTACCTATGTATAAATGATTGATAGAGAATAAAAAACAACATGATACATTTAATGAAATTTTAAAAATTGCAAATAAATATATAGAAGAAAAAGGTGTTAAAAATGAATAATATTTTAAAAGCTAAAATAGGATTTGGTACATATAAAATCCTTGATCAAAATGATATGGATAATGCTATTAAATGGGCCATTGAATCTGGCTATGATTTTATCGATACTGCAAAATTATATAACACAGAACCACTTGTTGGGAACTCTTTAGAAAAATTAAAAATGGAAAACCCATCGTTTGTTTATCCAATACTTCAATCTAAAATTTGACCATCTGACTTTAAAAATGGAGTTGAATTTGAACTTAGAGAATCTCTAAAAAGATTGAAAATATCAAAAATTGACTGTTATATGCTTCATAGACCACACGTTGATAACACTATGAATGTTAGGGCTTGAAAAGAACTTATTGAGTGTAAGAAAAAAGGTTTAGTTGATGTCATAGGTGTTTCAAATTTTGAACCTGATATGATAAGAATTTTATACAATGAAACAGGTGTTTATCCTGAAGTTGTTCAAAATGAAGCAAGTTTAACTTATATAAGAAGAGATAGAATGGTTTATTGCAAAGAACATAACATTGCTATGCAAGGTTGAAGAGCTCTTGGAAATCCAAAAGTAAATTTTAATAGTGAGTATTTAAGACAATTAGCAATTAAATATAATTGTTCAGTTGCTCAATTATTAGTTGCATATTCTTATAATTTAGGTTTTTGTCCAGTAGTTAGAAGTGCTATTGAATCAGAAATAAAAGAAAATGTAAATGCAATAAATATCAAGATTAGTGAAGTTGATATGCTAACTTTAGAATTGAAATTTAATACACATAAATCAACAACTCACAACGAATGTGATTCTTATGCTAATTTAGCATTAGATGATGATTGATACAAAACAAATTAATTATGAAAAGTATATTTAAACCAACCCAATATGAGTTAACATATAAAACACCCTTAACAGGTAAGTTAAAACAATTGGGTAATAAAACAGATTCATCTAAAAAATTTTTAGCTAAAGTTAGAAAATTTGGATCATTTATGGCTGGTATGGTTATTCCTGCAATAGGTGTTCTAATTGCATGAGGTCTTTTTACTGCAATAATTCTTGGTGTTAAAACAGGTATAGCTTATCAACATAATATAGCAATAGATAAATGAACATCATCAGATTCATCTAAATATTTATTTAATATGGATAAAGTTATTGATCTTGGAATTCAATTTACCATTCCATTGATAATTGCTTTTCTTGGTGGAAGGCAAATATATGATTGAAGAGGTGCTCTTGTTGGTTTTGCTAGTGTAATAGGAGTTATTGCTTATTCACAAATTTCATTACAGTCTAATATATCAAATATCAATGAACTTACACATAAATGAACATTTAATGCAATTATGGTTCAAATTACTGGAGATGTAAAATTAATAAATACTGGTGCATCCCCAATGATATTGGGTGCTTTAATTTCTGGTCCTTTGTTTGCTTGATTATTTAAAAATTTTGAAAAGCTTTACAAAAATCATATAAAACAAGGATTTGAAATGTTGGTTAATAATTTTTCTCTTGGAATATTTGGCTGTGCAGCAATAATTGTGTGTTTCTGAGGAATTGGTCCATTAATGGCAGTATTACAAGTTGTATTTTTCTTTATAATACAAGGTATAAATAATGCTGGATTATTGTTTGTATTACCTATATTTGTTGAATTTGAAAAAATATTATTTTTAAATAATGCTGTTAATCATGGTATCCTTGGACCTTTAGGATACCAAGCTGTTACAAGTGTAGGTTATTCTCCTCTATTTTTCCTTGATCCAAATCCAGGACAAGGTTTAGGATTATTGTTGGCATATATTTGTTTTGGTACTAAAGAACAAAAATCACAAGCTACTGCTGCTACACCTATTCATTTTGTAGGTGGTATTCATGAAGTTTACTATCCATTTGTTCTAATGAAACCAATTAATTTATTATTTATGATGGCTGGTGGTGTTTTTGCAGGAGCAATTTATCAAATATTTAATTTTGGTGGTATATTCACACCAAGTCCTGGTAGTGTAATTATGAACTACCTTGCAGTTTATAGTGCTAAACCATTAAATTATTTAGCACTAACAATTGCAATATTTGGAGCTGCTGCTATTGTATTTGCACTTACATCTTTAAGTTTATTGTGAGTAAATATTAGAAATGGACAAAGAATTGTTTTAAACCCGTTAAAAATAAAATTAATTTCAAATATTTATAAATCAAAAGAATTTGACTCAATTAAAGATATTAATATTACTAAAAAGATAAAAGATGTTAAGTATGAAAATGTTAAAGATAAAAATAATTTCTTATGAGAAATTGTAACTTTAAAAGATGGAAGTCAAGAATTTTATCCAATTAAAGAAAAAGATAAAAAAATTGAAAGTGTTTCATACAAAATTTATGATAAAGATGAAAATAAAAAAGAAAAATATTGTGAAAAATTTTATTACAAAGAAAGTTTTGATTTATCAACTGTAAAAAATAAAAGAGATAAATTAACTAATAAACTTAATTTAAAAATTGATCAATTCAATAAAAAACATGATGAAAAAATTAAAGAAATTAATTTATGAAAAGAAACTATTGATTCTAAATTAAATCCAATGGATACTTTTAGTAAAGAAAATTTAGAAAAAGATTTTAAATTAAAAGTTTCTAATGAAAGTTTTAAATATAACAAAAAACTTGATTTACTTAAATTCAAAATAGTTAAAAATAATTTTTATGATGCTAAAAGAATTAAAGTTTCTTTAGAAGAAAGTGAAATTGATTCAATAAATTATGAGCAAAAACAAATTGAATTCTTAAAAAGAACTATAGTATTTGAAAATAATTTAGAACAGAAAAAAATAGATAAACAAAAAATAAAAGAACTTAAAAAAGAGTATTTAAATAACATTAAAAACTTAAATGAAAGTGATAATGTAAAAATTAAAATCGAAAAAGACAAATTAAAAAAAGAATTAAATAATAAAATTAATGCATTGATAAAAATTGATGCAGATGGAAAACTAATCAAGAAACAATACTTTAAAAATGATGTGAAATTGATTGATGTTGATTCAAAACAAGAAAATATTAATGATATTTTAAATGTAAAAGAACTAAAAGATCAACTATCAAATAATGATGAACTATTTAATGTAGTTAAAAAAGCAAAAAAAATAATTTTTGCTTGTGAAGCAGGTATGGGTTCTTCGGCTATGGGTGCTGGCATGATTAAAAAAATGATTACAAGTCTTGGTGTTAAAGATATAGAAGTTACAAATTGTGCTATAAAAGATTTACCAAATGATGTAGATATAATTGTTACTCAGAAAACATTTAAAGAATTTGTAAACAAAAATCATCCTAATAGCTATGTATATGGAATAAATCAATTTTTGAAAAAAGATGAGTATAAAGAACTTATTGATACTATTAAAATAGTTAAAGTTAAATAGTTTATAAAAAACTTAAATATTTGAATGTGATGAAAACATGAAATTTGAATTTTATTTAAATTTCATGTTTTTTATATTAACCAAATTTGGTTTTTTGAATCAATTACTTTTAAATTGTTAACAACTTAGTAAGCAATTTTAAAGTAAAAACAGTTTAAATTTTAAAGAATTATTTAAATCAATAACTAAAAAGTGTTTGATATTTTATTAAACTTATAAATTGGATTTAATGTTTTAATTTTGTATATTTTTTAATTAAAAAATATTTTTCAAACTAATCACTTTATTAAAAAAATATACAGATTTTTGTATTTTTACAAATAATGATTTTTTTAATACTTTATATTGTGTTGTAAATATTTTTGAATAATTTTTAGTTAAACACCAAACACTAGTAATTTAATTTATTACTAAATGATTTATTTTTTAAAAAAACTTTTACATAGATATCATATGAATTTTTGCTTAAATTTTTGCAAATTACTACATATATTTTTTTATGAAAAAATGTCTATTTTTAATTTGATATTAAAAAATATTATGCACACATAATGGTTAGTTTTTAGATATTAAGAATAATAAAAAATCAAGTATAAAATTAACAATTAAATTTAACGTTTAAACTTATCTTTTAAGCTATATATTTATTTTAATTTGTTAATTTATGTATGATTATTATGCTTTTTTATAAGATATTATGAGTTATATATACATGTTGTGTTAATATATAGGCAAGGTAAATATTATGTTTGCCAAAACTGAAAGGAGATCATTAACGATCGAACATTATTTGATATAGATAACATTTTAATTATATAAATGAAAACAAAAGAAATATAAGTGCTTAGTAAAGTGTTTTAATTACTTTAAAAATTAAATGCAATTCATTTACTACACTTTAATTCAACTATTGAAACTATGTAAGTTTCTAGTTTACCAATTGATTTTTCAAAATGAAATTTATTAAATTAATTAAATAACTCATTTGTTAAAAATGTAATTAATGAACTAATTTTTAAAAATTAATTGATTAAAAAAAAGAAGTTAAGATTATGTTTATGCTGACTTTGTTTTAATTCAAAACAGTATATTAAATTTAAATTATCTATTATGGTTTTTTGTCAAAATAAAATTTTAGTTTTTGTATTAATTAAAAAAAATAAACTAATTATTTTGATAAATAGATAGATTCAAAATTTTGTTTAAAATGCATTTTAAAAATAAGTTAAAAAATATGTTTTATAACTGAACAACATTTTTATTTTTAAAAGGTATTTTTAAAAACAATTTTGTAAATTTTCAATTTTTATATATAAATAGGAGGATTTAATGAAGACAATATCGAAAACAAACTACACCGAGAAAATGATTAAAGCATTTTCAAAGTTAGCAGTTAATAAACAATTATCTTCTTTAAGAGATGGTTTTGCTTTTATTACTCCTTTGTTAATTGTTGGTGCTTTAGGTGTTGTTTTTGTTGTTTTTATATTTGGGGGATGGGGTTCCAATAATGCATCGTTATTGGGTCTGATAGCTAGAATTGATGCATCAGTTAATGGTAATGCAGCAGCTGGTGTAACAATTGATTCAAATAACATCCTATCTTTCAATGCTAACTCTGCATATCAAACCATTAGTAATATAGGAGTTAAAATTTTTGAACCTTTATGATCAGCAACAGTTTCTGGTGCTTTATCAATTTATACATCTTTCACAATAGGTTATTTTTATAGTAGAACAAGAAATGCTTCTCAACCAATAATAACTGGATTATTATGTATGGTAACATTTTTTATAGTTACTGGTTTCGATTCAAGTTTATTTGGTCCAAATGGATCTTTAATTTCAATAATTATTACTTTCATCACAGTTGAAATTTATATAGCTTTAGAAAAGTTAGATAAACTTAAACTGAAAATGCCAAATGGTGTGCCCCCAGCAGTAGCTGTATCATTTTCTAAATTATTTCCTTTAATGATAACAGCTGGTGGTATGGCTTTGGTTAATGCGCCTTTTATTATAATGAATCAAATAGTTGGAACTGATGCATCAAGTTTTGGAAAGGCTATTTATCTTGCTTTACAAGCGCCATTTATTTCTTTGGCAACTAACCCTAGTGGTCAACTAGGAATTGGTATATTATTTGTAACATTGGTTTGTTTCTTTTGATTTTTTGGTTTGCATGGTTCAAATATATTAGATGGTGCTGTGAATCCGATCTGATTTGTTTTATTAGCATTAAATACAGAAGAATTATCAAGAGGACAAACTCCATCACAAGCAATGGCTAAAGGGTTCTGAGATGCTTATATCTATGTTGGTGGTACTGGGTGTACATTAGGATTATTAATTGCTACACTATTTTTCTCAAAAAGAAAAGATACAATTCAAGTTGCTAAATTTTCATTACCAGCAGGACTTTTCCAAATTAATGAACCAGTTACTTTTGGTTACCCTATGGTATTAAACCCAACTTTCTTTATTCCATATATATTCTTGATGCCAGTTTTAACTGTGATAAGTTGAGCTGCTATTTCAATCTTGAAATGAGTTCCAGGTGGTATAGTTGCAATACCTTGATCTACTCCAATGTTGTTAGGTGCTTTCTTGCATTCTGGTTCATGACAAGGAATAATATTAGCGCTATTGAATTTAATAATTTCAATAGTGGTATATGTACCATTTGTTTTAATTTACAACAAAGCAATTGATACAAACAATTCATTATCTGTTGCTAATAAAATATTTTTATTTGGAAAACTAAAAAAAGAAAATAGAGAATTAAAAGAAAAAATTAAATTATTAGGTGTTGAAAAACTACAAGAATATGAAAATTTAAATGATTCTTTAAAACTAATAGCTAAAAATACAAAATTAAACATTAAACAAGAAATTAAAAATTTAAAATTGGAATATGAACAAAAATCTAGTGATTTAAACCTAGAATATGTAATGAAATATAATGACATAAATAATGTTATTAGAAAAGGCCATGATATGTCTGATGATGAATATTTAAATTATTTAAAAGATTCTGACATTATTTATAATGAGTATTTAAGTAAAATAGAGCAAGAAAAAAATGATAGTTCAAAATCAAAAAATTCTAAAAAAGAAAATGTTAAAAATTTAAAAGCTGAAATGTATTACAAATTAGATGTTGCTAAAAATAATAAAATTGTTGATCAATCATCAATTGATAATTATTATGAAAAAATATCTAGTTTATGAGTAGAACATGATAAAAAACAAGATGAATTAAAACAAGAATTAGAAAACAAAATAAAAAAAGCTAGAAGTAACAAAAGTGAATATAATGAGACATTAAACAAAATTAACGAAATTAAAGAGAGTGTAAATAATGAAAAACATTAATGTTAATTCTACTAACAAATTTAATTTAATTTTTAGAACAACCTTTTTATCTGAAAATAAAAAAATAAAAAACACTTATAATTTTTCATTATATTCATTAGTTACTATATTATTCTTGTTTGCAATATTCTTGTTGGTGATAATATATTCATTAAATTTAACTATTGATAATTTTGTTAAAGATTTAGATACGTCTGTAAAAATTAAACTATTTGGGGATATTCAAAAATATTCTGAATGAACAAGTAACACATCCTTAAATTATACTAATACTGGTTCTAATAATGGGACAAATATGAATGTTGTTTCTATTGGTGGTGCTGTAAGTTTAGCAACAACTTTAGGATTATCATCTTTATTATCAGCATCTTTGGCTATGGGATTTGTTTCTGTTGCTTTCTGTTTGATAACAATTATTTTTAAAAAGAGAACTATAGCTTCTTTTGTCTCATTAGGTATTTCTTTTCTTCTGTTTATTGTTGTTTTAACTTTATTTTTAATATTGGTAATTGAAAGCTCAATTTATGTAAAAGATTTTAATACTTATGGTAATGCTATTACTAATGCAATAAATGCTGATATACAAAGTTCTAATACTAACAATTCCTTTACTCAAACTCAAGAAGCTTTTAAAAAAATGAAAGAATTCTTACAAACATTAAATAAATAATTATAGAGTTTTTATGATGAAAAAATTTCCTGAAAAATTTTATTGAGGTGGTGCGATAAGTGCCATTCAAGTTGAATCTACAAAAGATTTAAAATCAGAAACAAATTGAGACATATTTTATAAGAATAATAAAACAATTTTTTTTGATGGTATTGGTCCAGATAATACTTGTGATCATTTAAAACATTTTAAAGATGATTTAAAGTTGTTTAAAGAAGTTGGTTGCAATTCATTTAGAACAAGTATATTATGAGCAAGAATTTTTCCTAAACAAAATGAAATTGATTATGAGTCTGTAAAAAGATATCATGAGTATTTTGATTATGCAAATGAGTTAGGTTTAGATATTTTTCTTACTTTAAATCATTTTGATGTTCCAGATTGGGTTTATGAGAAAAAAGGTTTTGAAAGTAAAGAAGTAGTTGAAGAATTTGTAAAATTTTCAAAACTAGTGCTAGATGAATATGGAAATAAAATAAAAGTTTTATGTACGTTTAATGAACCATTAATTCCAATTCTTCATGGTTACTTGTCAAAAATACATCCTCCAGCTATTATAGATCCAAAAAGAGCTGTTCAAGCAGCATATGGAATGGTTTTGGCTCATGCAAAAGTTTCAAACTTATTTTATGAGGAATATAAAAATAAATATCCAAACTTAATGTTATCAGTAATTTTAAACTTAACTCCTGCTGTTCCAAGAGATGGAATAAAATACACTAAAGAAGATAAAATAGCAGCAGAATATGCTGATACATTATTAAATGATTCATTATTGTACCCAATGGTTAAAGGGGTTATAGATAAAAAATTAGTTAATATTTTATCTGAAAATAATTTAATTCCAGAACACACTCAAAACGAGTTATCAATTATTAGAAAAACTAAAATTGATATATTAGGAATTAATTATTACCATCCTTCAAGAGTTGTTGCACCAAATGGTAATGAAACAGGTTTTCTTAAAAAATTTTTTGTGGATTACAATTGGGATAAAGCTAGAATTAATGTTTTTAGAGGATGAGAAATTCTTCCAAAATCAATTTATGATTTGGGAATGATAGTTAAAAATAAGTTCAATAATATTCCATGATATATTTCTGAAAATGGTATGGGTGTTGAAAATGAACATCTTTATAAAGATGAAAAAACAAATATTATCCAAGATGATTATCGTATAGCTTTTATTAGTGAACATTTAGAATGACTTCATAAAGTTATTGAAGCTGGTTCAAATTGTAAGGGTTACCACTTGTGATCTTTAATAGACAATTGAAGTTTTAGAAATGCTTTTAAAAATAGATATGGATTAATAGAAATGGACCTTAATACTAAAAAGAGAACAATAAAAAAATCTGGTTATTGATTTAAAGAACTAACTTCAACAAATGCATTAACAATACCTTACAAAAAAATCGAAGATACAATTGATTTGAAAAATATAAAGTATAAAGAATCATATAATTAAAATATAAGGGGTTTTTGTGGCAAGACTTGGTATATCAATATACCCAAATTTAATAAGTGTTGATCAATGTATTAATTACATTGATCTTGCTTATAAGTATGGGTTTAGTAGAATTTTTACAAATTTTTTAGAGATTGAAAACGAAAGTGAAATGAATAATTTTAAAAAAGTTTGTAATTATGCAAAATCTAAAAATTTTGAAATTATCTTTGATGTTAATCCTAGTGTTTTTGAGACTATAAAAAAACAAACATCTGATCCATTATTATTTTTTGTCAACTTAGGTGCTTCTGGAATAAGAATGGATGAGGAATATGATGGTCAATTTGAAGCAGAATTTACAAAAAATAAATATGGCTTAAAACTAGAAATTAATGCATCATCAACAACAGGGCTTTTAGAAAATATAATTAAATATAACGGTGATTTAAAAAATGTAATTAGCTGTCATAATTTTTACCCTCAAAGATTTACAGGATTAGATAGAAAATTATTTGAAGAAAAATGTTTGTACTATAAATCAAAAAACATT
Organism: Malacoplasma iowae; assembly: GCF_900660615.1. Classification (GTDB taxonomy): domain Bacteria; phylum Bacillota_I; class Bacilli_A; order Mycoplasmatales; family Mycoplasmoidaceae; genus Malacoplasma; species Malacoplasma iowae. The sequence goes on from NZ_LR215023.1 coordinate 447,804, forward strand.
AAAGTTGCAGCTTTTGTATCATCACAAAACTTAAATGCTATTGGTCCTTGACCATTGAAAGAAGGGTTGCCAACAATTGAAGATCATAGAAATATTTCTCTTGTTGATCAAGCAAAGGACCTAATTGCTACAGATTATGTTGATGATATAATAATTTCAAATCAACCGGCAACTGAATTGGAAATGTTAGAACTTAGCAAGCTATCGCATGTTGGATTTAATTTTCACATTAGTTTGGAAAAAGATATAACTGAACTTGAAAAAAGAACATTATTTGATGCTGATGTTGATTATATGGGTAAAAAAGTGGGTACACAAGTAAGACAAGATTATTCACCATATATGATAAGATGTACAGCTCCAAGAATTAAGTTTTCAAATAATCCAATTGAACCAAAACCTATAAACAAAAAATATTTTGAAATTGGTGATGTTTTAGTTTTAAATAAAGAGTTTGGTAGATATAATGGTGAAGTGCAAATAGTTATGAAACAAATGCCATATGATAGTAGAAAAAATTATTTAGGAAAAATAAACAAAAACGATATTGAATTATTTAAATATATAAAACCTAATAAAAAGATCAAATTTATTGAAGTTTAAATTAATATGACAATTAAAAAAATAAGAAATTGAGAAACAATAAAAAATAATGATGGATATTATAATTCTGTAATGGATGAAATAAACAGAAATTATAATTTATCAAAAAAAATAGTTGTTGAAGGAGATATCAACAATATCTTTAAAAAAATACTTGTTGCTTTACATCAAGCATATAATTTAAACAAGGTTTTTATTAAGGACTTAGAATTTTCTTTTAGTAGTAAAAATGATAATAATAACCAAATTACAATAAATTATAAGGTTGATTTTTTCTCTTTTGGTAAATGCATTATCATAAGATGAAAAAATAATGATGATTATTATTGAACTGAATTTTTATTTAAACAAAAAGGTAACAAAGTAATCATTAAATATTCTGAATCAGTTTTAAAAAAGAATACTATATCTGGAATACAAGGGATGATTGATACATCTTGATATCGTGTAAACTTTAGAAAAAGTTATAGAAAATGAAAAAACATGTTAACTTTAGATTCAAATAAAATTAATAAGATAAATTTAAAGATTGATAATTTAGATAAAAAAATTAATGAATGTTATCAAGACCCAAAATTTATAGAAGCTAATGAAATATTAAAAAAATATATGGGTAAAAAAAGATTAGATAATGAACAGTTATATAAATATAGAAATGCTAAAAACTATATTGAAAAAAATACTAAAAAAATCAAAGGAATTCAAAACAAATTAGTTGATTATAAAAATAGTTTATTTATATTAAAGGATAGTTGAATTGATTTTGTAAATCAAAATTATATAGAATAGTTATGACTTTATTAATAGCTTTTTTATCAGTTGGAATTATATTTATATTTTTGCCATTTTTGTTTTGGTTTTTTAGAAATATTATGCTTTTTATATTTCATAAAAATTGGAATGTTTTCAACTACTTTAAATGATTTATATTAATTGGAATAATATTAGGAATTTGTTTTATAATCGCAGGTATTTTGATTTATATTATTAAATAAGGAGATTTATATGATAAAAATTTTATTAGCATGTTCAGCAGGTATGTCTACATCATTGTTAGAAAAAGCAATGAAAGATCATGCTGCTAATATTGGAATTGAATGTGAAATTATTGCGCAAGGTTCTGAAACAGCAAGACAAGTTATTAAAAATTATGACATTTGTTTATTAGGACCACAAGTAAGATTTATGGAGTCTCAGTTTAAAAGTGAAGCTGGTGATGTTCCAATTGTTGTTATTCCACCACAAATATATGCATTAGCTGATGGTGAACAATGTTTAAAATTAGCAATGGACAACATTAAAAAATAATAATATTTTTAAATTAAGGTTTGCCTTAATTTTTTTATTTTTTAAATTTAACTTTATTTTAATTTGGAGGTTATGTATGAATAAAAAATTTATATGATCAGTATCATCATGTGCTTTTCAAATAGAGGGAGGAAGAAATCTTGGTGGTAGAACTGATTCTATTTGGGATGAATTTACAAAAAGAAATTATTATATACCAGCAGTTGGTAAAGCAGAAAGAGAAATTAATTCTATAGAAAATGCAGCTGATTTTTATCATAAATATAAAACTGATGCAAAAATAATGAATAATGCTGGCATAAATGGTTTTGTTTATAATATGGACTGAAATAGAATATTTCCCAAAAATTCTGAGTACATAAATGAAGAAGGTTTGAAATGACATATTGATATGTTTGAAGAAATGGTAAAAAACAATATAAAACCAATACCTATACTTTTTCATTGAGATACACCATTATGAGCACAAATTCAGGGTGGATGAGAAAATCCAAAAATTATTGATTGATTTAGAAATTATGCAAAAGTTGTTTTTGAACATTTGGGTAAATATACAGATTTATGATTTGTTAATGATGAAAATTCCACATTTACATTACTTGGATATTTAGATGACTATTTACCACCACAAAGAAAAGATAAAAATGCATTTGTTAAATCGATTCATTATTTAAATCTTGCAACAGCTGCTGTTAAAAAAGAATTCATTTTAGCAAAAGAAAAAGGCTATATTAAAAATGATGCTTTATTAGGAATAGTGCATGATTGAAGCCCGCCAATTCCATATGATAAAAATGATAATAATGATATTCAAGCAATTGAATATTATAACAAATGATTTTTAAATTTTTGATTAGACCCAAACATGTTGGGAAAATACCCAGATGAATTTTATCAATGAATTAAAGAAAATAATTTGAAATTTGTTATAAAAGATTCTGAACTAGATTTTTTAAAAAAATACACTTTAGATTTCATAGGATGAAACTACTATAGACCATGTTACATATCAGATCCAAATAAGAAAATTGACCCATCATTATTAAAGAAACCATCAGAGTCATTTTTTGTAGATAAGTTTAAGTTAGTTTACCCATCAAATGGTGTTAGATATACTGACTGAAAATGGATTATTGATAGTTCACAACTTACTGTAGGAGCAAGAAAAATTGCTGAACGTTATAATAATGTTCCACTAATGATAGTTGAAAATGGAATGGGTGCTTTTGATGATAAATCAAAAGAGATGATTATTGATGATTATAGAATTAATTATTTAAAAGAACATATTGAGCAAGTTTTAATTTCTAAAAAAGAAGGAATTAATTTTATTGGTTATTCTTTATGAACTTATTGTGATATATTTTCACCTTCAGGGGGATATAGAAAAGATTATGGTTTAATATCTGTAGATTTTAATTCTAAAAACAAAACAAGAACTCCAAAACTTAGTTATGTTTGATACAAACAAGTTATTAATTCAAATGGTGAAAATTTAACTTTTGATATTGAAAAATTAAAAAATGATTTAAGTAAAGAAATAGATAAATGAGATTTTAAAATGAGGTAAATATAATATGAGTTTTACATATGAAAAATTAGCAGAAGTTGCATTTCAAATTATAACTTTTACAGGAGAAGCAAAATCGTTTGCTATGTTAGCAATTTATGCTGCTAAGGACAAGAAATTTGAAGAAGCAAAAGAAAATATAAAGAAAGCAAATGAAAACATTAATAAAGCAAGTGAACAACATTTTGATTTAATTCAAAAAGAAGCATCAGGAGAAACAATAAATGTACCACTAATATTAATGCACGCTGAAGATCAACTATTATCTACACAAACATTGATATTAATGGCTGAAGAGATGATAGATTTACATAAGAAATTAGATGAAAAGTAATTGTTTAAAAATTGAATTACAAAAAAGTTTATATTTTAAAAAAATAACTTTAATAAAAACTCAACAACAACAAAAAATCACCAATTATCAGGTGATTTTTTTGTTTGTTAAATTATATTTAATAACTTTATATAAGTTATTAAATATAATTCCCTAACTGACATGTGAAGTGCAACACTTCAATGTTACATTAAACTCTCGACTTTGAAATATAAGTTGAGAGTTTTTTTGTTTTAAATATTTTCTTGATACATTTGGTAAGCTGTTTTATAACCAAACATTTTTCTTGGGATGTTGTTTACTTTTCATTCAAGAGTTTTTATTTTATCTTCACTTACTAAACTGAAGTCAGTTCCTTTTTTATATCATCTTCTAACTATCCCATTTATGTTCTCGTTGGACCCTCTTTGGAATGAAGAATAAGGTTGGCAATAATAAACTTTAAAGTTGAATTGTTTTGCAGTTATTCCCATCATTTGAAACTCTAACCCATTATCAACAGTGATGCTTTTTATTGGGAGTTTTTCATCTCGAATAATTGTATACATTTTAGCCATCATTGATCTAGCGTTCTTCCCTTTTATTTTTCTAATAATTGCCAACCTTGTTTTTCTTTCCACTAATGTCAATAAGTGGTAATAACCACTTTGCCTTTTACTAACTATTAGATCAGCTTCTCAATGTCCAAATTCTTTTCTATTGTTTATCTTTTCTGGTCTTAGACTATAAGGAATGCAGTATTTTCCATCAATTTTAGAAAATATACCTATTTTTCTTCTTTTTCCTTTAACATATTTTCTTCTTAAACAATCTCTTCTTTGTATCTTTCAAATCTTGCTATTGATTCATCTAAATACTTGCCTAGCACTTGGAACTTTAACTAACGGATAGTTTTCTTTTATTCAAAAAATTGTAGCTTCTACACCATGAGATTTAGGATTAAATTTTTGAATAAAAAGATCTGTGAAGTTTTTGTACTTCAACATAAAAAACATATGACAATTTGATTTTCTTCTAATGTATTTTTTGTGAGCAGTTGATGAATAATAAATCCCTGTTGAAGATGTGTTTCTTTTTAATTCTCTTGATATTGTTGATTTGTTTTTATTTAAGATTTTTGCAATCTTATTCATAGAATATTTTTCTTTATTTCAAAGAAAATAAATTAAGCATCTTTCTTCTTTTGTTAAATGTTTATAAGTTTTCATAAGCACTCCTAATATTCATTATCTTTTTATTAGTGAACACTTACAAACAAAACAAATGAAGTGCACACTCTTTTTTGAGTGTTGCACTTCACATGTCAATCGAGCAATTATATTTAATAACTTTATATAAGTTATTAAATATAATTTAAGTTTAATATTGGATTAAATGTTCAAAATCAATAAACCTTTTTGAACTGTTGGGAAGATACTTATCTAAAAATTCTTTAACATGATTGTTTTTTAATAAAACAGAACCTGTGAAAATAAAATTTTCAGTTTTTAAAAAAGAAATATAATCCAACACTTCTTTAATACAAGGAATAATAAAATTATCTATTGTATTATCATCTTGTTTAGAAATTCAATTTGTAACCTTAGTTACATTTTTTACATCATTTATTAATGAAATATAATCTCTTATACTTTTAAGTTCAAAGTCTTGCAAAAACTTTTTGTAAATATCTACATGATTTTCTGTATCTTCACACATGGTTAAAAATTTTAAAAAATTTATCCCTATATAATAACCACTTCCTATATCTCCAACAACTCTCCCCCAACCTAAAAGTGATTTAAAAGAATTGTTTTTAAAATTAACACAAGCTGTTCCAGTACCTAAATTTAATAAAGTAAAATCTATATTAAATTTTCTAGAACATAAAATAGCAAACATTTCTACATCGTTAAAAATTTCAATTTCTCTATTTGTTTTTGTTTTTAAGTCTTTTAATATAATATCTATTTTGTCTTTAACATATTCAGAACCAGCCAACCCAAACATAGCCTTATCAAAATTATTTTTATGATCTTCTATGATTTTATAAATTGTTTTTATTGATTCATCATAATTGGTATTTACATTTGATTGATTATATAGCTCTTTTTTTATAATCTTGTTATTTTCAACTAGATAAACAGCGGTTTTTGTTCCTCCACCATCAACATATAATATTTTCATTTTTATTCCTTATTATTTCTATTATTTAAATTATATTTAAAAAGTAGATTTTGGTTACCTTTAATTATTTAAATAAAAAGTTCAATTTAACTATGTTTAAATTCATTTAATGTTATAGAACTTTATAATGGTTTTTTTGATTGATATATTTTTTTTGTTTATAAAAATTTGTTTATAAAAAATTAATGTGTTAAATCAAATAATTTTAAAGATATGGTTGATTTTTAAACTATAAAATTCTAATCTTGTTTCTAAAAAAAGCATTTTGAATAAAAGAAAAAAATAATGTTAAAAATAATGTAGATACATTTTTAAAAATTAAGGATGTAAATATGAAAATTAAGTTTAGTAAAAATTTTTGATGAGGAACAGCTACAAGTGGACCACAAAGTGAAGGTTCTTTTAATAAACAAAATATTAATATTATGGAGGAATGATACAGAACTTCTCCTAATGATTTTCATAATTTTATTGGACCTTATACAGCATCTAATGTTTATTATCAATATAAAGAAGATGTAGAAATGATGAGTAATTTAAAATTAAATAGTTTTAGAACATCTATACAATGAACAAGATTAATTAAAAATTTGCATACAAATGAAGTAGATGATGATGCAGTAAAATTTTATAGAGATTATTTTTCAAAATTAAAAAGTAAAAATATTATAACTATTGTAAATTTATTTCATTTTGATATGCCAAAAATTTTTCAAGATATAGGTGGTTTTGAAAATGAATATGTTATTGAAAAATATAAAGAATATGCTGAATTGTGTTTTGAAATTTTTGGCGATATTGTAGATTATTGATGTACATTTAATGAACCTGTTGTTCCTATAGAAGCATGTTATTTATATCAATGATATTATCCAAAGATTGTTGATTTTAAAAGAGCTATACAAGCAGCATATGGAACTATATTAGCTCATTCAAAAGCAGTTGAAAGTTTTAGAAAAATTTTTAAAAATGATAAAAATAAAAAAATATGTATTATTTTAAACCTTACTCCAACATATCCAAAAGATGGAAAAACATTCACAAAAGAAGATAAAGAATCCGCTGAAATAAGAGATATGTTTTTTAATAAAGTTTTTTTAGATCCAGTTGTTGGTAAAGGATTTCCAAAAAAAATTATTGAACTTTTAAAAGAACATGATTTATTACCAAAATATAAAATTAATGACATTAATATAATTAAAAATAATAGAATTGACTTTTTGGGAGTAAATTATTATCAACCAGCTAGAGTTCAAAAAAGAGAGAGTAAATACTTATGTAAGTATTTAATGCCAGAATATTGATTTGAATATTTTGATTGAAAAAATAAAAGAGTTAATCCTTATAGAGGTTGAGAAATATATCCTAAAACTATTTATGACATAGGGATGCTAATAAAAAATGAATATGGAAACATACCTTGATTTATTTCTGAAAATGGAATGGGCGTTGAAGGAGAAATTAAATATAAAAATGATTCAATGATAAATGATGATTATCGTATAGACTTTATTAAAGAACACTTATATTGATTAAATAAAGCAATAGAAAACGGATCAAATTGCTTTGGTTACCATCTGTGAACATTTATTGATTGTTGAAGTTGAGCTAACTCATATAAGAATAGATATGGATTAGTTGAACTTGACTTAATAACACAAAAAAGAACAATAAAAAAATCTGGTTGATGATTAAAATCTATTATTGAAAATGGAAATGAAATAGAAATCGATGATAACTTAATAAAATAAGTTATCATTTTATTTTTTCTATTATGGTGTCATATTCATCTTTTTGTTTTTCATATATTTTATCAAATAGATAATTACATATTATTAGTAATATTACCATTGAATCACTTGGTAATTCTTTGCTATCCATCCTGAAGTTATCTATGCAATTTCCAGCTAGAACATAATCATAGTCATAATTGTTTTTAATTAATTGATTTGTGGTTATGATAATTGATTCTGCATTAGGACACACATTTTTGAACATACTAATTTTTTGTGTAGCGATTCATTTATCATTGTTGAAGATAAAACTATAAAAAGAAGATAAAACTATAAAAAGAATGTTTTAGTAATATATAGATTAAAACCATTTGAAATTATTGTTATAGAATTTCTATTTTATATAGAGTTTCAATTGTTTTCTTTATTCTACTTTTATTATTGATTTTTGAATATGTGTTTTTTATAGTTTGAATTAAATGTTTTCTTAAAATTGTATTTTATTAAAAAAAGTAACATTATTTTTTAAATTAGAAAATAAATACATTTTAAAATATTTGAATCAATTGAAACCATTTTTTGAAAATATTCTGTTTACAATATATAAAAAATATATGATGATTATTATAAATGTTAACTTGGGATTATATGGAAAAAATAGAAATAAAATCTAGTCAAATTTTTGATGCTATAAAAAAGTTTCTACCAATTTATTTAAAATATATAAAATATTTTACTTTGTTATTTATAACCATGTTTGTTTGTCTTGGTTTAACATCTTCTATAATTTATTTAATTAATTGTAATCAATCTTGGAATGCTGTTGTTTTAAATCCTAATACTAACAATGGAAATATAATTATTAATAGACAAAACTATTATGATTTCAATCATTGGTTGTTTACAAATAAAAATGCTGTTTATATTGCATTTGTTGCTTCTTTTTTTGGTTTTGCAACTTGTTTAAGTTTGGTTGCTGAAGTTATTTTAATGATTAAAGATAATAAAGTTGTTAAATGAAAATTATATGTATATTTTTTTGTATTTATATTATTTTTTGTTTCATCTTTTATGATGTCATATGGATTTAACAACTCAAATATACCTATAGGTATTGAAAACAATTTAATTAAAACACAAGGTCCGTTAATGGATACTCAAGTAATTAAGGTTACAGAAAGTAAAGTTCCTTGAACTAAAATTGAATTACCTGGATCAAGTAGCGAAAATACAATGTCACAAATTAATATTTCTATAGGAGATAATCCAGAAAAAGGAAACTATATACCATATTTGGTTTCAACAATATCAATATCTGTTTTAGGAAATATTTTATATTTAGTTAATAAAATTTTAAGAAAATTAAATATTAAAATCATATGAGATGGTTTTAAAAATAAAGGTGAAAATGATAAAGTAAATGAAATTAGTGATTCTAAATTAAATAATGATATGGACAATATTGTTAAATTAGACAAAGTAGATACAAATAATGAAGGTTCTAAAAATGATTAGAGAATTGTCAAACAAAGATTTTTATTATGCAGTTTTTTGTAATTTAAATTTCATTGTTATATAAATTACTTTTTAAATTTATTTTTATATTTGAAAATACTACTTTTTTTAAATTGATTAAATTTATTTATAAATTAAAGTAACAATACTAAAGTTATACAGATTAAAAAATGCACATTCTATTAATGTGCATTTTATTATTTATATTTATACAGCAACTTTAGCTTCTATTTTTTCATGTGGTTGATAATCTATTAGTTGTATGTCATCAAATTTAAAATCTAATATATTTTTAATATTAGGATTAAGTTTTAATGTTGGTAATTTTTTAGGTCTTCTTTTTAACTGAATTTTAACTTGATCAATATGGTTTTCATAAATGTGAGCATCGCCTATAGTATGTATAAATTCATGTGGTTCTAAGTTTGTCACTTGAGCAACCATATATGTTAATAATGCATATGATGCTATGTTAAATGGAACACCAAGAAATAAATCAGCACTTCTTTGATATAATTGGCAAGACAATTTATTACCATTTACATAAAATTGATAAAAGCAATGACATGGTGGTAATGCCATATTATTTATCTCTTTTGGGTTTCATGAAGACACTATTATTCTTCTACTTCTAGGGTTATTTTTTAAATCATTAATTGCATTAATAAGTTGATCAACTCCATCAAAATTTCTTCATTGTTTTCCATATACTGGACCAAGATTTCCTCATTTTTTTGCAAAATCCTCATTTGTTTTAATTTTTTTTGCAAATTCTTCAATAGTTTCATTTTTATATTCTTTTGAATTTTTAAATTTTTCATATGGTCATTCATTTCATATTCTGACATTATTATCCACAAGGTATTTGATATTTGTGTCACCTTTTATAAACCATAAAAGTTCATGAACAATTGCTTTAAAATAGACTTTTTTTGTTGTTAATAAAGGAAATGATTTTGAAATATCATATCTTGTTTGAGTACCAAAATAAGAAATTGTATTTATATTTGTTCTATTTTCTATAAGTTCACCTTTTTTTAAAACTGTTTTCAATAATTTCAAATATTGCTTCACTTTTATTCACCTACTTGTTGTTTAATTAAATCAATTAAATTTTTAAAAACATTAATAACTGTTAGTTTACCAATACCATTTGGAACAGGAGTAATATAACTTACATAATTTTTAAGTTGATCAAAATTTGCATCACCATAAACTTTTTTATTTTCAACATTTATTCCAACATCAATAACAAAGGCTTTTTTGCTAACCATTGATTTATTAATAAAGTTTCTTTTTCCAACAGCTGTTATTATTACATCTGCTTTTTTTGTTATTTTGCTTAATTTTTCAGTTTTTGAATGACAAATTGTAACAGTAGCATTTTTTGATAATAATAAATTTATTAATGGTTTACCAACAATATTGCTTCTATTTATAATAACTACATTCTTGCCTGTTAAATCATAATTAACACTATCAATTACATTAATAACACCTCTTGCTGTACAAGGTGCAACAATACTGTTTTTTGAATTTAATCAAAAAGAACCAACAGTATCAAAACATAACCCATCAACATCTTTAGAACTTGATATATATTTATATATATTGTTTACATCCAATTCTTTGTATATTGGAAGTTGCACAAGAATACCATGAGTATTTTTGTCATTATTATACTTTTTGATGATTTCTATAAAATCTTTATTATTTTTTTTATCAAATTTTTCAACTATTACATCAACACCTATTTCTTTGCCTTTTTTAACTTTGTTATTTATGTATTTTTCACTTGCTAAATCATCATTGGCTCTAATGATGACAAGTTTTGGTTTTATTTTTTTATTTTCTTTTAAATAAATTATTTCATTTTTTAATTGTTCTTCAATTTCAGAAGATATTTTTATACAATCAATAACCATAAAACCACCTTTTCAAATTAAGTTAATTTAAACATAATTTTTTATCATCTCTTAAAGAATATAATTTTAATTATTAATTATTTATATAAAAAAACACCAAAATGAATTTATCACTTTGATGTTTTAAGTTTTTATTATGATAAGAATTTTATTCTTTATTTTTTTTATTTAATTTTGAGTAAATAAATAATAAAGTTGGAATTGCTACTAATACTGTTGATATACCAAATGATCATTTATAAAAAGTTTGGTGATCTTTAGCTTTGTCAATCACATCCCCAAAAGAGTTAGGAAGAGTTTGAACAAAGAAAGTATATAATGAACCAAAAATTGGAACACCTTGAATAGTTGATTGGAAACTAGATGGTGCTCATAAAGCTACACCGTAACTAAAAGCTGCAGAAAGTATCAACAAAAAACCTATTATTACAAATAAATAGTTAAAACCCTTTAATACAGTAAATTTACCTTTCATATTTCCTCCGAATAGTAAAATTATTATATCATTATTAGAAATTTAAATAAATATCATAAAAATAAATTAACTTCAATAAGATAGTAAATATAAAATATTGATTTTGCATTAATGAAAAACAAAATTAATATATTTAATAATTATGATATCATTAATATGCTGTATATCAAACTATGCAGCTTCAACCGCACTTATAGGTTTTTTAAACATACTTTGTATGTACCAATTGAGGCGAGTCTAAGTATAACATAGGAGGATATAAATATATGTTTGCAATTTTTGAAACTGGAAGTAAACAATACAGAGTCAAAAAGGGTGATGTTATTTATGTTGAAAAATTAGATGCTAAAGAAGGACAAACTATGTCTTTTGATAAAGTTCTAATGGTTGATTCTAAAGTAGGTTCTCCATTTGTTAAAAATGCAACTGTAAGTTGTAAAGTTATTAAACAAGGAAAACAAAAAAAGATAAGAATCATTAAACATAAAAGATACTCACGTTATTTAAAAAGACAAGGTCATAGACAACCATATACAAAACTTGAAGTAACAAGTATTAGTGTTAAATAGTTAAAATGATTAACATTGATTTTTATAAAGATGGTTTTCAAGTAAGAAACCATTCTAATTATGATGTTCATAATAGAGACATTGTTTGTGCAGGCGTGAGTGCTGTTGTTTTGGGATCAATCAATTGATTTCAAGAAAAAGATATATTAGATATTGTTGTCGATAATACTATTCCAATAGTTAAGTTAAAAATTAAATTAAATCCTAAAACAATTGCTGGATTAGGATTAATCAAAAACCAATTACAAGAAATTTCACGTTCTTATGCTGATTATGTATCTCTTATCGAACATAATGAAAATATTTAAGGAGCGATTATGAAACCATTAAATTTTAAATTTAATTTGCAGTTTTTTGCTTCTAAAAAAGGGGTTGGTTCAACTAAAAACGGTAGAGACTCTAACCCTAAATATTTAGGAGCTAAAAAAGCTGATGGTGAATTTGCTAAATCTGGTCAAATAATATATAGACAAAGAGGAAATAAAATTCATCCAGGAAAAAATGTTGGAGAAGGTAAAGATAATACTTTATTTGCTAAAGTAGATGGTATTGTTAAATATTCTTCTTTTGGAGATAATAAAAAAAGAGTAAGTGTTGTTGCTGTTAATTCAAGCAAATAACACTTTTTTCTTTTTCTTTTATATTTTTTAATTTTAAAAATAGTAGTGTTATTGTTGATAACTTTAACAAATTACACTTTTTTTCTTCTTATTAATATTTTTTAATTTCAAAAAGGAAATATTAATATTTTTTTATTTTAAAAAGGTGTATATACAAGATATAATATTCGAAGGAGATAAAATAATGAATGATAAAAATATGTTTGTAGAAATGGATTTCATTGTTGCAGATAGTTTGGATTACAAACAAGCTATTGAATTAGGTGTTAAACTTCTTGAAAAAAATAAGAAGGCTACTATCGAACTTAAAGATGCAATACTTGAATCAATAGAAAAAAATGGTCCATATTTTATAGTTTCTCCAAAGTTAGCATTAGCTCATGCTGCTCCTGGTGATTATTGCTTGGAACCATCTATGTCTTTAATAGTTTTTGATAAACCAATTAGTTTTTCAAATGATAAAAAACATGATGTTCAAGTTTTAGTTACTTTATCAGCACCAGATGCTACAAAACATATGGATTTAATTGTTTGGTTTGCCAAGATTTTTGGTAATCAAGAAATTGTTGAAAAATTATGTAATGTTAAATCTATAAATGAAATAAAAACTATATTAGGAGATTAAGAAATGAAAAAGATTGTCACAGTTTGTGGTCAAGGATTAGGTTCTTCATTAATAGTTGAACTAAATGTTAAACAAGCTTTAGAAGAATTAGGCGTTGCTAGTGAATTTGAAGTTACACATGAAAATTTAAATACTTATTCACCAGAAAATTATGACATTGTAATTTGTGGTGAAGATATAGCACCAAGCGTTATGGTTGCTGAAGGTACTGAAAAAGTAGTTTTAGTTAACATAATGGATACAAACGAATTAAAAGAAAAAATTTCTAAGGTTGTTAAATAGAGATGGATTTTGCAAATTTAATTATTAATGCAGCAGAAACAGCCACTCAAGCTACTGCTCAAATATCAGCTGGAGATTTCTTTTTAGGTCTTTTTAAAAGCTTTTTTGGAACTCCAGCAATACTTGTTGGTATTTTCTCGCTGTTAGGATCAATTTTATTAAGAAAAAAATTTACTGAAGTTATTACTTCATTCTTTAAAACAATTGCAGGGTTTTTAATATTAAGTGCAGGTGCTACAGTAATTCAAACACCATTGAATAATTTCCAAGCATTATTCCAAGACTTGTTTAAAGTCTCTGGTACCATTCCAAATAATGATGCGTTTGCAGCTCAATTCTTCACAATAGCAAAAGATGCTGCACAACTTGGAAGTATTGTGATGGTTTTAGCAATTGTTTTAAACCTAATTTTATCTGGTTTTTCAAGATTTAAATATGTATTCTTAAGTGGACATGTTTTATTTTATATGTCAATAATGCTTTCAGCAGTTATGGTTTATTCTAATAATAAAGGTTTTTTAAATTTAGATAACCCTGGAGATTATGTAATTGCATTATTTTCATCAGCCTTTTTAATGGCAACATATATGGTGTTATCAGCTGCAGCGTGTAAAAGATTTGTTCAACAAATAACTGGGCAAAATAATATTTCACTTGCTCATACTGGTTCTTTATCATATATTACAGCTAGTTGAATTGGGGAAGCAGTTTATAAAATAAAAAAAGGTCAAAATATAAAAAGTACTGAAAAAATAAACTTTCCAAAATGATTACAATTTTTTAGAAACACATTCATATCTGTTTCATTAACTATGTTAGTTATTTTCTTAGTTATTTATATTCCAGAAGGTATTATGTACAATACTGGAATTAAACAATTAAGCGAAATATCAGATCAAGGAATTAAAACAACTTTAACTGCGTTATTTAGTAAAGATGCTGGAACTAATTGAGTTATTCAAATGTTTTTAGATGCATTTACATTTGCAGCTGGTGTTGAAATCTTACTATTTGGTGTGAGAATGATTATTGGTGAAATTGTTCCATCATTTAAAGGTATCTCAACTAAATTCATTAAAAATTCACAAGCATCATTAGACTGTCCAATTGTGTTCCCTTATGCACCAAATGCTGTTTTAATAGGTTTTGTTTGTTCATTAGCAGCAGGGTTTATAGGAATGGCTATAAGTATTGGTGTAGCTTCTGTTTCAAGTTTATCTGTAATAATTCCTGGTGTGATTCCACACTTCTTCTTGGGTGCTACAAGTGGTGTTTTTGGAAATGCTAAAGGTGGTATTTGAGGATGTAGTATTGGAGCATTTATAAATGGTTTAATTATTACTTTTGTGCCATGAGTATTTATTGGTGCTGGTTGAACACCTGGTAGTGAGTTATCATGAGGTGATACTGACTTCTTACTAGGGGTAATTCCTGGATTATTAGCTTTAGCTGGTGGAGTTGCTGGTAGAGTTCTTGTTGTGCTTGTTCCAGTTTTAATTTATATTGCTTTAATTATTGATGGTATTGTTAAATGAAGCATTGATAAAAAGAAATCAAGATTAAACACAACTTTAAATGAAGTTGTTATTTCTAGTGATAATTCAAGTAAAAACCAATCAAACGAAAATGATGATGATTCAAAAAAATTAGAACAAGAAAATAATGATTCTAAAAAATAATTAATATTCTAATTAAATACTTTTCAATTATGAAAAGTATTTTTTATAAGGTTAAATTATGTTTGAAAATAAAAATATAGAAATAACAATAATTGTTTTGATATGTGTTGGTACAATTGCATTAATATCAGCAATAGTTTGAACTAAAATAATTAAGAAAAATGATTGAATTGATTGTAATAAGACACTTTTTACTATTAATTTAATAAAGAAAGATATTTCTAAAAATTTCAGTGATAAAGAAAAATATGTATTAATGAGTGATATTTTTTATAGTGATACTGAAACTAATAAAATATGTTTTTTCTATTTAAATAATGTTTTAATTACTTCAAAAAATATTTTTCTTATAACATATGAACTTTCGAGTAGGGGAAGAGAAGTTAGAAAAGTAGCCAATGAATTAAAAGTTATTGACAAGAAAAATAAAGAATTTAACTTTCCAATTGAAATTGATACTGTTTTTAAAAATTTTAAAAATATTAAAAAAAGTCTTGATAATAAAGAAATCAAAATTATTGTTCCATGTAGTTATAAGGATTTTAAATATTATTGTTCAGAAATAAATCCTTCTATACATTTTGTTAATAGCAACAAAATATCTGATACTATTACAGAGATTGAAAACAATTCAGTAGATGTTGTTAATACTGATTTAAATTCGATTAGAAAAAAGATTGCATCACACAATTATCAAAAAAGAATTAAATTACCTTTTGTAAATTTACCGTTAAAGGATACTGTATGGGAAAAAAAGAAATAAAAATAATATCACCAAGTTTGCAAGCATTGCCAAATTTTAATTTTGATTTAGGTTTAAATGAATTAATTAATAGTGAAATAAAAGCTTTGCATATTGATCTAATGGATGCAACTGTAACCCCATCTTTTGGGATTAATCCTAATGTATTATTAAATAAAAAAATTGAAAATTTAATAATAGATTTTCATATTATGTCATCAAACCCAATTAATTTGATTAAAACAATTCCTAATGTTAAAAACTGTTTTGTTCATACACATTTAAGAATGGTTGAAAATTACTTTGATTTTATTAATGAAGCAAAAAGATTTAATTATGATGTTGGTGTAACAATTGATTTAAATGATAATTTAAATGAACTTAAAAGTTTTATATCAGAAATTAAATTTGTGAATTTTATGTCTGTTGTTAACATTGGAAGAACGGGTGAAATGTTTGATGAAAGAGTTTATAAAAAAATAGATGAATTTAAAAATCTTTATGGGAATCAGTTTATTTTTTGTGTGGATGGTTCAATTAGAGAACAACATTTAAAAATACTAAAAAACAAATCTAACTTAATGGTTGTTGGTAGTATTTTATACAAAAGCGAAAACTGAAAAGAAAAAGTATTTGAATTAGAAAAGACTTTAAATAGTTAGTTTACTTTTTAAAGATTAATAGCAAAAAATGAATTTATTTGTTAAAATTCTTAATATCATATAATAAATAATCTAATAGGTTTAGTATGAAGAAAAAATTAGATCTCAAAAACAGAAATATGAATATTGATAAAAAATTTATTGGTATTGTAGTTTTATTATCAGTATTAATAATCGCATTATTAATTACTGGATCAATATTAATAGGTCTTGGACATAAGAACTTTGTTGTATATTCTGAATTAATGTCTTGAGCTAAATTAAATAATTTAGATTTTGCTGAAACACTTAAAATATATAATGCGAATGTGACAAGTTCTAATGAATGAACAAAAGCAAGTATAGATATGTTTGCACCAGGATTAACATTTTTTATATTATCTATTATATTAATAGCTCTAACTACTTGATATGGAATTAATCACAAAAAATCTAATAAAAAATTCTAAACTTCAATCTACTAAGAACCTTTAATTGGGTTCTTTTATTTTTTTGTTAAAATTTATTATTACACCAAATTAACCTTTGGTACTTTTTTATGCATTGTTAAAATGTTATAATTTTAATGTTATATTGAATTTTTAACATTCAGTGAGGTTTTTATGGGAATCTTTAGCAAAAAAAGCAAGCAAGATGAAAATTTAATTGTTGATGATAATTGAATGAGACATGACTATATATTAGTTGATAACAATATCTCACCAAAAGATTTAAAACCATATCAGAGATTAATTGTTCTAAGAAAACCAACAGGAGAACAAAAATGTGTTGTTGATGTCTCTTTGCCATATGAGGAATTAAAAAAATTACAAGCAGAAGTTAACACTAAAGGTTATGCAAATATATTGGATGATCAAATTACAAGAATAATTCCAAGTGAATATGAATATAGTAGATACTTTGATCATAAAATAACAGAAGAAAAAGCAGATAATATTTCTTCTATGTTTTCTTCAACAAGTGATAAAGAGTTTGAAGAAATAAATCAACAAAATTTACCTTTTGATGTTCCCAATGCTTCATTAATTTCTCTAAAAGATAATTCTATTGATATTAGTTTAGTTGATAATAACCCTATAGAATTAGATCCAGAAGTTGATAACATCGATAATGTTGAAATAATTATTCCAAGTGAAGATAGAAATGCTAATTGAGCCGATTTTGGTGATTCTTTTGGTGAATCAACAAATGAACAAATTAATAATGAAGTATCACCAAACGAAAACAATAATGAAATATATTATCAAAATGAACTTACTATTGCTGAAGAAAATTATTATGATGAGAATGGTTATCAACTTGAACAACCTCATGATCCAACTTTTGTAGATGAACAAAACAATCAAGAAAATATAGATTATCAAACAGAAAATGACAATGTTGATAATTATAATGTTCCAGTAAACCCTCAAACTGATTATGTTGATTACAATGATGAAAACCAAGCTTTAACTATTGAAAACAAAGAACAAGAGCAAGTTTATTCTTTCTTTAAAAATAAAGTTGCATTAAGACAATATGAAGAACAAAAAAAAAATGGTCAAAGAAATTATTATTCTTTTTATAAAGTTCCAGAGTCAAATGGTAATCCTGTTAAAAAAGTAATGTTAAACAAAAAAGCAAAGATGTTTGCTTATAGAAGAAAAATTGATAAAAGATTATTAGATATGAAAAGTTCTAGTAAATAATGGATATTTAAAAATAAGTGCTCTACAGTAATTGCAGAGCACTTATTTTTAAATAGATAATGAAAATTATTTTTTTGCAACATTTTTAAGAAATTCTTTAAATGAATCCATCATTTTTTCATCAAGCAAATCATCATCATTGTCATCATACATTTCATCAAAATATTTTATTTTTGAATCATTTTTATTTTCTTTTTTTGGAGTCCCCAATATTTTTTCCAAAGTGTATGGAGAGTTAATGAATTTTTGTCTTTCTTTGCTTAAAACATTCTTTTTATATCAATTTGGAATTATTGATTCAAAATTATTAAATTGATTTAAAACATTTTGAATCATTTCCTTAATTTTAATTTTTGTAGATATAACCTCTTGTTTTGAAGCTCATAAAAATAATGTTATGCAATTATATGCAGCATAATAAGCATATTTTAATCAGAAAGTATCAGGAATTTTTCTATTATAAAAATAACCATCTATGATACCTTGTGCAAATTGTTCACTATAGTAGCTGTTGTATATTTCGTTTTTTGAAAAATCTTGAACATAATCACCAAAATAACATTGATTGTAATCTATTAAGCTGATTTCATCATTATTTTTAATGATGAAATTTTTTATTGAATAGTGTCCATGAAGGAAACATATTTTTTCATCTTTAATTTTTGAATTATTCTTTAATATGAAATCAATAATTATATTGTCATTTTCAAATCTTTTATTTTGATGATAATATTCTATTATTTTTCTAACTGGAAGTTCTTCAACTTGTTTTAATTCTTCATCTCTAATTGGCAAATCATGAATCAATTTTAAAGATCTACCAGCTTTAAATCCAAAAGAGTATTGTTTGTTAGAAGGATAATTTTTAATTTGATCTTCTAATATTTTTCCATCTATTCATTTATATATTGAACATATGTACCTATTTTGATTAAAAACACATAAATCTACAATTTCACTTTTTTCAAACGGTAAATGCTCAATTCTTTTTGCAAACCTAAATTCATTAACCTTGTTATCAAGGTGGATTATAGAATTTATTTTGAATAAATATCTATTCATTTCGCTATCTTTTACAATGTATTTTAGTTCTTTGTTGTTTCCACGACTTATTTTTGAAAAGTTAATAAAATTTATATTTTTGCTTAAATTTGAAAAATTAATACTCATATGACACCTAATATTTTAATTATAATTATTTAAAAATATAGTTAAACAAATATACAATATTTATTATAAATAAATTGGAAATAATTTTATGGATAAAAGTATATTAAATTCAAAAATAGGTTTTGGAACATATCAAATGAGAGATGAAACAGAACTTTTTAATGCAATTATGTGCGCTATAAAAAATAAATATGATTTTATAGACACTGCAACATATTATAAAAATGAAAAATTAATTGGAAAAGTTATAAAGTATGCAAAGAAACACAATTTTAACATTCCATATATTCAAACAAAAATATGAGTTGATAAATTTGACAAAAATATAATTAATGAAGTTAAAAAATCAATTAAAAATTTAAATGTAGATTATTTGGATTCAATACTATTACATAGACCCCATACAAATATGGAATTAAATGTAAAAGCTTGAATTGGATTGATAAAAGCTAAAGAACTAGGATTGGTACATCACATAGGTGTATCAAATTTTGATAGAGATATGATTGAAATTTTATACAATGAAACAGGAGTATACCCTGAAATAAATCAAATAGAACATTCAGCAACATATTGTAGATTAGATAGGTTAAATTACAATAAGAGTATCAATGCTTCAATTCAAGGATGAAGACCTCTTGGATTATTATCAGAAAATTTGGAAAACAAAACATTAAAAGCTATTGCACGTAGACATAAATGTTCAGTAACTGATGTCTTAATTTCTTTCTGTAAGAATTTTAATGTTATTCCTATTGTTAAAAGTTCTAGTTGCGAAAGAATAACAAAAAATAAGAAAAGTTTAAAAATAAAACTTACTAAAAATGAAGTTGAACTTATTTTATTAAAAGTTAATACACATGAACCCACAACTTCAGCTAAAAATGATACCTTTGCAAATTTATCATTAAGCAATTCTTGATATAAAACAAAAAAGACAAAATATAAAATGATTTAATATAATTATTTTTTAAATAAAATTCAAACCCTTATATTGGTGTTATAAAACCATCAATTTGAAATTGTAATTCATATATAATTTACTTCATTTAATGTAAAGTATAATAATTGCTAATTTTATAATAAATTGAATTAAAAAAATTAAATTCGAAAAGTTCAATTCATTTAAAGTTAATTGAAATCAAATGGTAAAAAATGCAGAGATTAAAAAATAACAAAATTATTGATAATTGTATAAGTTGTTTTCACTTTGAATTTCATTTAAATTTAATGTGTTTGTATTATGTATCTTAAATTTTTAATTTTATTGTATAATTATTAAGCACAGTCAGCATAGGTGTATTTATTAAATAAATATAATAACAAAATGTTTTATTAGTAAGTTTTGCTGAAATACTGAAAATATCAATATTATATTTTTTAATTTAGAATACCTAAACTCTGTGTATAGATTTGAGAGGTAATATATGTCAAGATATTTAGGCAGTATTACTAAGAAGTCTAGACGTTATAATTTTTCATTATTAGAAAACGAAAATGAATTTGCTGGTGGTAAGAAAAGAAGATATGCACCAGGTCAACATGGTAATAGAAGAATTAAATTATCAGGTTATGGTGAACAGCTACAAGAAAAACAAAAAATGATGTACTTGTATGGTCTAAATGATAGACAATTCAGAAGAACGTTTAAAATTGCTAAACATATGAAAGGTGCTCTTACTTTAAACCTTTTCATAGTATTAGAAAGTAGATTAGATAATTTAGTGTTTAGAATGGGATTTGCTCCAACAAGAAGAGCAGCTAGACAATTAGTAAACCATGGTCATGTTTTATTAAATGGCAAAAGAGCTGATATCCCTTCAATTATTTGTAAATTAGGTGATGAAATTTCTATTCATGAAAAATCTTGCAAACTTCAAATAGTTGAAGATGGTGCTAAAAACCCTCAATTTAAATTTGTTGATTCTGATTTAAAAACTAAAAAAGGTAAATATACAAGATATCCAGAACGTAGCGAACTTCCAGCAGAAATTAATGAATCTTACGTTGTTGAATGATATAACAGACTTACTTAGTAAAAAAAATATTAGGGTTAAACCTAATATTTGCTCGACTGACATGTGAAGTGCAACACTCGAAAAAGAGTGTGCACTTCATTTGTTTTGTTTGTAAGTGTTCACTAATAAAAAGATAATGAATATTAGGAGTGCTTATGAAAACTTATAAACATTTAACAAAAGAAGAAAGATGCTTAATTTATTTTCTTTGAAATAAAGAAAAATATTCTATGAATAAGATTGCAAAAATCTTAAATAAAAACAAATCAACAATATCAAGAGAATTAAAAAGAAACACATCTTCAACAGGAATTTATTATTCATCAAATGCTCACAAAAAATACATTAGAAGAAAATCAAATTGTCATATGTTTTTTATGTTGAAGTACAAAAACTTCACAGATCTTTTTATTCAAAAATTTAATCCTAAATCTCATGGTGTAGAAGCTACAATTTTTTGAATAAAAGAAAACTATCCATTAGTTAAAGTTCCAAGTGCTAGGCAAGTATTTAGATGAATCAATAGCAAGATTTGAAAGATACAAAGAAGAGATTGTTTAAGAAGAAAATATGTTAAAGGAAAAAGAAGAAAAATAGGTATATTTTCTAAAATTGATGGAAAATACTGCATTCCTTATAGTCTAAGACCAGAAAAGATAAACAAAAGAAAAGAATTTGGACATTGAGAAGCTGATCTAATAGTTAGTAAAAGGCAAAGTGGTTATTACCACTTATTAACATTAGTAGAAAGAAAAACAAGGTTGGCAATTATTAGAAAAATAAAAGGTAAAAACGCTAGATCAATGATGGCTAAAATGTATACCATTATTCGAGATGAAAAACTCCCAATAAAAAGCATCACTGTTGATAATGGGTTAGAGTTTCAAATGATGGGAATAACTGCAAAACAATTCAACTTTAAAGTTTATTATTGCCAACCTTATTCTTCATTCCAAAGATGGTCCAACGAGAACATAAATGGGATAGTTAGAAGATGATATAAAAAAGGAACTGACTTCAGTTTAGTAAGTGAAGATAAAATAAAAACTCTTGAATGAAAAGTAAACAACATCCCAAGAAAAATGTTTGGTTATAAAACAGCTTACCAAATGTATCAAGAAAATATTTAAAACAAAAAACTCTCAACTTATATTTCAAAGTCGAGAGTTTAATGTAACATTGAAGTGTTGCACTTCACATGTCAGTTAGGGAAATATTAGGGTTAAACCTAATATTTTTTTTATAAATATTTAAATATAAAATCAGCTACTCCAGATTCATCAAATGGTTTTTCTGTAATATAAGTTGCACTTTGTTTTGCTAACTCACTTCCATTCATTAAAACTACAGAGTTTTTAGTTATATTAAACATACTAACATCATTTTCGTTATCACCAAAAACAATAAGTTCATCTAGATCTTTTTCTGTGGCCTTAAATATCCAATTAATTGATTTTCCCTTACTTGTCTTATTACTAAAAATATCAATTAAATCATGTTGTGAACTAACAATCTCAAAGTTTTTAAAATTGTTTATTAAAGAAATATAAAATTCTTTTTGTTCTTGATTATCAAATGGTATTAGAATTTTTATCGGATTCAATCTTTTTAATTTGTCATAATTTGGTTCAAAAACTAGTTTAAAAGTTTTTTTGTATCTATTATTTAATACATCTTGTCTCATTTTTTCAAAGAAGGGAATATCAGCTTTTGTTGAATAAATCCCATCTAAGGTATAAACCATAAAATGAATATTATTTTTTCTAAAAATATCAATAGTATTTAAATAATCTTTATAATCAATATAATTTGAGTCTAAAACTTGTAAATCATTGTTAACAATACAACCACCATTCATAGCAACAGTTGGTAAATCAGGTTCAAGTTCATTGATTGCATATTGAGTCATAAAAAAACTTCTACCTGTTGCAATTCCAATTTTTATTCCTTTATTTTTTAAATAATATATTGCTTTAATATTTTCTTCTGATATCTTTCAATCTTTATTAACTATTGTTCCATCAAGATCAAAATAAGCATATTTGATTTTTTTGTCCATCATATATAAACTCCTAAATTTTATAATTTAAATTATTTTTCATTACAAATAAAATAAATAAACTTTTTCCCAACATATTTATTCTATATTTTTTTATTTTAGTTAATAAAAGTTTTTATTTTATATAATTATTTTTAGGATTAAATTGAGGTAAAAAATATGAATTATTTTCACTTAAAACCAAAATATTATTTTGGGGATAATGCAATACAAGGATTAGAAAAAGAATTAAAATTAAAAAGTTTTAAAAAAGTTATGATTTTATCTGGAAAAAGCTCTATTTTTAAAAATGGTATTTATGATCAAATAACAAATATTTTGAATTCAGTTGGTGTTGAATTTGTTGTTTTTTCTGGAATTGAACCAAACCCAAGAGATACCACTTTGGACAAAGCAATTGAACTTGGTAGATATGAAAATGTTGACCTTATCATTGCAGCTGGAGGTGGAAGTGTTATTGATGCTTCAAAGGTTATAGCAACATTAATAACAAATACAAATTATGATAACTCATGGGATTATGTAAAAGATAATAGTAATATAACAAATAAACCTGTTCCAATAATATCTATTATTACATTAGCTGGAACAGCTAGTGAAAATAATTCAGGTAGTGTAATTACAAATGAAGCATTAAAAGAAAAATGCTCAGTGCTTAGTGTTTATGCAACTCCGTATGTTGCAATAGAAGATCCAAGATATACTTTTACTGTTAACAAATGACAAACTGCTTCTGGGATATTTGATTGTTTTAGTCATTTGTTAGAGCAATATTTTGGTGAACAAACCTTTGATTGAACTAAAGAGATGATTTTTGCAAACATGAGAGTTTTATTAAAAAACTCTTTAAAGTGTTTACATGAACCAAGTAACTTTTTAGCAAGAGCCAATGTTCTTTGAACAACATCAATGTCATTAAATGGTATAACAAGTTTTTCAAGTGATTCTGACTGAAGTGTACATGTTATTGAACATGCATTTAGTGGATTGTGAGATATTACTCATGGTGCTGGTTTAGCTTTAATTACTCCTGTTTACATGAAAATTAGAGGCGAAAAAGAAGAATGATTCAAAAATAAAGTAATTGAGTTGGGAAAAGAAGTTTTTAAAACAACTAGTTTTGATTCAACAATTACTTTTATTGAAGATTTTATAAAATGTATAGGACTTCCAAGTAAGTGAAATGAATTTGAAGAAATAAAAAAATTTGATGATGAAGATGCACTACATCTATTAACACACACAATTAAATTTGGAGAACCAAAATTAAAAGAAATATATAAAGAAGTTATAAACACAATTAAAAACAATAAGTAGGTTATTATGTATACTGTAGCAAATTATTTATTAGATAAAATTTCAAAACTAGGTGTTAAAAAAATATTTGGTGTTCCAGGTGATTTTAATTTAGAATTTTTAGACTTTATATTAAAAAATGATAAATTGGATTGAGTTGGAAGTGTTAATGAATTAAATGCAGCATATTGTGCTGATGGATATGCCAGAGTAAATGGTGTTGGTGTAGTTGTTACAACTTATGGTGTTGGTGAATTAAGTGCAATTAATGGAATTGCTGGTAGTTATAGTGAAGATATTCCAATTATTCATATTGTTGGTGTTCCTCCAACTTTTTTAGTTAATAGTAATAAAGTTGTGCATCATACTTTGGGAAATTATAAATTTGATGAATTTAAAAAAATTTATGAAAATGTAACTTGCCATCAAGTGTGAATTGATTTTATAAACCCAATAGATCAAATTAATTCAGCAATTCAAAGTTGTATTATATATAAAAAACCAATTTACATTATGTTACCAACAGATGTTATGAAAATGGAAATTGGTCCTATAAATAGAGATATTTATTTCCCAACAATTTATGATTTTGAATCTGTTAATAATGTGACAAATGATTTATATAATAAAATTAAGAATTCAAAACAAGCTGTAATTATTGCTGGGAATAAAATTACAAGTTATAGATTGAAAAAATATTTTAATAGATTTGTTAATAATGCAAAAATATCAGTTGTTAATACAATGTATGGTAAAAGTAGTTTTGATGAAAGTAATGATTTTTTTGCAGGAATATATATAGGTAAAAATACAGCAGATAAACAACTTCAAGAATTTGTAGATAATGCAGATTTAATTATTTCTGTTGGAAATAAATTTACAGATTTATCAAGTTCAAATTTTCAATTGGGATTTAATAAAGAAAAAATGTTTATCATTGATGATAAGTGTGTATGTTATGATGGAAAACAAATTGATAATATTTTATTGAATTCAGTTGTTAAAAAATTATCTAATATGGAATTTAATTATGATGGTATAAACTATAAAGCGAAAAATATTTTAAGTAAAAGTGTTGATCCAAAAGACAAGATTACTTATGATGATTTTTATTCAATATTGAATTCAACAATTAGTAATGATGATATTGTTGTGTCTGATATGGGAACATGTAGTTTTGCTGCTCAATATCTTAATTTAAAAGAGAATACAGAATTTATTATGCAACCATTTATATGCGTCAATTGGTTTTAGTTTACCAGCTAGTATTGGTGTAAAAATGGCTAAATGAAACAGTAGAGTTATCAATATTATTGGAGATGGTGCTTTCAATATGACTTTAAATGAAATTGCAACTATAGTTAGAAATAAAATACCAATGATAACATTCTTAATTAATAACAAAGGATACACGATTGAAAGAGTTATTCATGGTCCTAATGAAATTTATAATGATATAGGTGTTATAGATTATTCAAAATTACTTGAAGGTTTTGATAATAAAAATAGACATATACTTTATTTTGATATTCTAACCAATGAAGACTTATTGAACTGTTTGATAAAAATTAGTGATATTGATGACAAATACATTTTTGTTAATGTAAATATTGATCCATTAGATATCCCTAAAAGTTTAAAAAGTGTGTTTTAAAATAGGATTAACTCCTTTTTTTTATTTTCTAATATATTTTTTATAAATCGGTTTTAACTCATTTTTGATTTCTGAATTATCTAAAGTTGTTACAATTTTACAACCACTATCTAATACATTTTTTTGAAATATAATTTCATTATTTTTTATTAGCTTATTAATCAGATTGTTAAATTCATTAAAATTAACATTAAGCTCATAAATGTTTGTTTCTACTAAATTACATAATTGCGTTTCATTTATTAAAGAGTTTGCAGCATTAAAATAACTTCTTGTTAATAACCCTAACCCAAGCTTTGATTTACCCATAAATCTTATTACAACTATTAAGCAATTATATAAGTTGTTATTTTGAATAACATCAAAAATTTTCTTTCCACTAGATCCTGATGGTTCACTACTTTCTTCAATCTTTATTTCATTATTAATTAATCTATATGCATAACATATATGTTTTGCTTTAGGGTTATTAATAGTTATTTCATTTATGATTTTTTTGATTTCATCATTGTTTTCAACATAAAAACTATATGTTGTAAATTTTGATGTTTTTACAACAAGTGTATTATGAGTATTAGTTTTTATTGTGTTAAATGTTTTCATATCAATTTTATACAACTAATAAAATTATAATTTTTATTTCTATATAATATTTATATAAAGTTAATTTATTCAAGTTAAATTAAGTATTGCAGGTAAATGAATGAATATAACACTTTTTTTAAAAAAATGTAGTCTTGAATTATTTTTCTAAAAATTGTTTAATATATATGTACGGTGATTAGATAATAAAAGTATGATTTAATTTCTTGAAACTAACGTGAAAATTAAAATAATGTTTATATGGCGTTAGGTATAAAAAATTGTTTGACCAGCAATGATATATATCAATTTTTATATTAGTTGATAGAGCTTAATGAGTATAATAAAACAAAAGCTGTGCAAGGGTTTGTGAATAAAACAGATATTATATGTATTTTATTTTGTCGAGAAAATGTACATCTAATAACTTCTGGTTTATGATGCAACGTGCGGGACTGATCGGGTGTCTCGCTTTTTTTATTTATATAAACCTAACACTGAGAAAATAATTTTATTAAATGTATAAAAATATTATTTTTAATTCTAATAATAATGAAAATATGTATCTAAAGATGATGTTTATAGTTTAGAATATTTGCATTAAAAAGGAATTATATGGAAAATCAAAAAGAAACAAAAATTGAGAATCAAGAAATAATTGAGAATCAAGAAATTCGAAAAAATATTACTGATTATTTTAACAGTAAGAGAGAATCTGGTGAACTTTTTAAGTTAAAAATTTCCCAAGATAATTATGATAAACTTAAAAATACTAGTGATTTCAAAGAGTATTCTAAAAGTATCTTTGTAAACAAAGCAAATAAAAGGATATATAAGTTTTTTTGATCTAATTTTTTTATTGAATGAATTTTATTTTTATTTTGAATTGCAACTATATTTGCTGCTATTGATTCTTTTTCTAACAAAGACTTGCTTAGTACAAAAGGAATTGTTTTCATAGCTGCAAGTGCATTCTATATTTTATATAGCGGATTGACGCAATTATTTATGTTTAATCTATATAATAGTTGGCAAGTTGATTCATCTACTAACAATAGATTGGATATTAAAAAAAATTGAAATTGTAAGTTTTTTGTTGAAGAGTATTTGAAATGTTCTTTTGAATTTGTAAATAATGTAGAAATATCTGAGGAGAGAAAACAAGAGTGAGAAAAAAATTTTTCTGCATCCCAATATAAGATTCAAAAAAAGGGAAAAGATCTTGAAAACAAGAAACCTTCTTTTTTAGTAAAGAAAATGAATAAAGAAAATTATATTAGAAAATCTAAAATATTTTCTTTAGCTCGATTGACATGTGAAGTGCAACACTCAAAAAAGAGTGTGCACTTCATTTGTTTTGTTTGTAAGTGTTCACTAATAAAAAGATAATGAATATTAGGAGTGCTTATGAAAACTTATAAACATTTAACAAAAGAAGAAAGATGCTTAATTTATTTTCTTTGAAATAAAGAAAAATATTCTATGAATAAGATTGCAAAAATCTTAAATAAAAACAAATCAACAATATCAAGAGAATTAAAAAGAAACACATCTTCAACAGGGATTTATTATTCATCAACTGCTCACAAAAAATACATTAGAAGAAAATCAAATTGTCATATGTTTTTTATGTTGAAGTACAAAAACTTCACAGATCTTTTTATTCAAAAATTTAATCCTAAATCTCATGGTGTAGAAGCTACAATTTTTTGAATAAAAGAAAACTATCCGTTAGTTAAAGTTCCAAGTGCTAGGCAAGTATTTAGATGAATCAATAGCAAGATTTGAAAGATACAAAGAAGAGATTGTTTAAGAAGAAAATATGTTAAAGGAAAAAGAAGAAAAATAGGTATATTTTCTAAAATTGATGGAAAATACTGCATTCCTTATAGTCTAAGACCAGAAAAGATAAACAATAGAAAAGAATTTGGACATTGAGAAGCTGATCTAATAGTTAGTAAAAGGCAAAGTGGTTATTACCACTTATTGACATTAGTGGAAAGAAAAACAAGGTTGGCAATTATTAGAAAAATAAAAGGGAAGAACGCTAGATCAATGATGGCTAAAATGTATACCATTATTCGAGATGAAAAACTCCCAATAAAAAGCATCACTGTTGATAATGGGTTAGAGTTTCAAATGATGGGAATAACTGCAAAACAATTCAACTTTAAAGTTTATTATTGCCAACCTTATTCTTCATTCCAAAGAGGGTCCAACGAGAACATAAATGGGATAGTTAGAAGATGATATAAAAAAGGAACTGACTTCAGTTTAGTAAGTGAAGATAAAATAAAAACTCTTGAATGAAAAGTAAACAACATCCCAAGAAAAATGTTTGGTTATAAAACAGCTTACCAAATGTATCAAGAAAATATTTAAAACAAAAAAACTCTCAACTTATATTTCAAAGTCGAGAGTTTAATGTAACATTGAAGTGTTGCACTTCACATGTCAGTTAGGGATAAAGAAAATTATATTAGAAAATCTAAAATATTTTCTTTATTAGTAACTGATTGTTTTTGAGTTTTTAGTGGATTCTCTATTATTTCAATTATAGTTTTAGTGATTATTGTTACAACTATTTTATAAAAAAAATATATTTATAAATTTTGTTCTATATCTAAGAAACTATTTTAAAATTTTTCTAAAAAATGTTGTCTTTGTTAATTTATTTATAATATGTTTTTTTAATATGACTCTTAAATCTATAATTTTTATTTTGTTAAGTTAAATTACGTTGTATGAATTGCATTTTTATTTGATGCAATTCATTTTTTGTCAAACTATTGAATTTAGGAATTTTTGTTTTAGATATATATGTATTTTATTTTAGTGGAAACATTATATGTTAAATTACATATTTAAAATAAAGGTATTAATTAAAAAAAGTTGAATTATGAAAACATAAATATAATTAATGATAACTATGATAGTATGCAATTTTTGGAGAAACTCATTTTTTATATTAGGTTATCCATTAAATTAATTCTTAAGAACCATTTTATATAACATAATCTATCAAAAATTATATAGTCAATTGATTTATTGAGTTAATTAAGAGTAGTTTTTTAATTATGATTTTATTTATGGATTAAGTGTACATACATATATTTGTTTTTACAAGTTTAATTGAATTAAATGCATATTAACACTATTAACTTTGATATTTTTTACTAAATTTCAATTTTCATCTTATTTATTACATGTAACTCTCTTTATTAGAATTTATTTCAAACTTTTTTCTAGATCTAGTTTCTTCAAAAATTTGTACACTACCTATAAAATTGGGACAGTACATAAAACTTTAAACGAAGTTTTTCAAATATTAGATAAGTTATGTAATTTTTATTATTTTTTAAAACTTTTAATCCAGGAAAACTATTTATTTAAATTATAATTAGCTTGTAATTAGGGAGTTTATATGATTAAAAAAAGAAATAAATCAATTGTTTGAGCAAGTTTATTTAGTGTATTATTTGCTTCATTTTCTGCACCTTTTATATATAGTAACGCAAGTAATAATAGTCAACATATAGTAAATAATTATAATTTTGACTATGATGATAGTTTATAAAAAATTTCTGATCTAACATTAAACAAACAGAAAGAAATTTTTAAAAATGTTAAAGTTGATGATATATTGACGGAAATTAAAAATCCAAATAGCATTCTTTATAATTCTACGCAAGGATTAAATAACAATTTGGATTATCATGACTATAGTAAAATGAATGTTTATACAGAAATAAATAATAATATTGATGAATTTAAATCAATAGCTACGAACATACTAAACGGAACTACAAATGTTAATTTTATAAAAGAAAATTTAGATAATTTTAAAAATAATAATCCTTATGAATATGGCAAAATTATAGAAAAAATTAATAAGACAATAGTAAATTTTAATGCGGAAAATAACAATAATAATTTAATTAATTATGATAAAAACATACATATGAATTCTATGCTTCGTTCATCATCTAATAAAATAGAGGATATAGTTGTAGAATTTGAGGATAATGAAAAAATTACTATTACTGCAGATCAAATTGCTTTTTTCACTAAGTCAGAGAAATTTTTGTCTAGATTATCCATATATAGAGACAAAACATATGGTGTTGCAGTTGCATCTGCGACTTTAACAGCAGCATCATGAGCTATAGCAGCATTTTATTGAGGTGCATGATGAATGTTTGGAGGTAATATACCATTTGCTGTAGCTGCAACTGTACAAGCGGGTATTTCAACTTACCTATCAGTAAGAAGTTTTGATGAATATTACGATATAAGAGATAGAGTAAAAGATTTAAGTGACGTTGTTTACTCTAAAGAATTTAAAGATATGAAACTTATATCTGAGTGCTTATTGGATGAAGCGAGAAATCAGTTAAAAAATTCTGCTATAAATTTTATTAAATTTATAGCAAAATTTACCAATGTTATTCAATTATATAAGAAAGCTATTGAATTAATAATAAAAAAAATCTCTATTGAATTTGAAAAATATATTAATACAATTGTAAATAATACATCATGAAAAAATGTTATAAGTTTTGCTAATAAAACTCCTTTCAAATCTTTAATAATGCAAATAAATAAAAAGTCTACAGAATTTGTAACAGAAATAGTAACTAAAAAAGCTTTAATGAAAGGTTTGAGTTGAGCATCTAATGCAATTCTTGTCATTGATATAATCATAAGTATATCTAGTTTTTTTATTGATGTAGGAATATTTAATAATAGTGAACTATCATCTTGATAAGATGCATTTTTAATTCTTAGTGGCAAATATAAATGGAGTTTTCTTATGGAAGGCAATAGCACAATATATAACAATGAAGTTAATAATGATAAATTAGACACAGAGAGTGAAATTAAAACTAATACTAAAAAGAAAAAAAAGAAATTTGATATAGAAGAATTAAAAAAAGGATACCCTTTATATATTTCATACCCCAAATCATATTATGTATGTTTAGATGAAATTGATGAAATATCTAAAACTAATGAAATTAAAAAATTATTGTCTTATAATAATTCATTTTTAAAAATAAAGAAAAACAAACATAAATTTATTTTTAACCTTATGTTATTCATTCTTTCAACATTGATTGGACCAATGGTTTGAATTGCGGTTTTATTTTTGGTTATTTATATTACATTGATTTTAAATCATAACAATAAAAGATCAGCTTTTTTAGATTATGGAATAGCAGTTATTTTTTTATGAATATATAGACTTTTCAGTTTGTGTATTTGACAACTATCTTGATTAAAAAAATTTAATCCTTCAAAATATAAAGAAAGTTATCCATATATTTCTAAAAGTCCTTTTACCATAGCTAGTTCTTCTTTTATGTCAATTTTGCTTTGATATTCTTGTAACTTATTTTATAAAAATTTTAAAATCAATATTACAAATGATAATAAATTTAAACCTATTGATAAGAGTGAAGATTTTAAAAATTATATTTGTTCAACATGAACTTTTTACCAACAAAGTTTAGATTCTATTCCATTTATTAATTGTGATAAAAATGATTTTAAAGCCAAATGTACTTATGTTGAAAACATCGGTGATAAAGATCAATTATATGTGAGAAAAGGTTTTGAAAAGAAGCTAAATTTTTTAGATAATTTATATTTTTTATTTCTTTTAAAACAGTGAACGCTTCTAATTCCACATGTTTGTATTTATGGAACAGTAGCATGATATATTTATCCATTATTAATTAGATAATATTAATTTAAATTGTAGTTTATATAGCTACAATTTTTTATTTACTATTATGAATGGGTTTTTACATGATTATATTTGTAAACAGGTATAAAAATTGCTTTTCGCAAGTTCAAAGTGATTTTGTACATGAAATGAGTTAATGAGTTCTAAATGATTTTGTCTCTTTTAAGATTCTAGTTTAGTTTTTAAGGTTAACTTATGAAATATTATTAATTAAAATACAAATTCAATAATACATTGCAATAGGTCAATTCAATGTTTTGACCTATTAACAATTAATTTTTGATTTTATTACTTGATTGCTAATTAATATTTTTTTAAACCAAGGGTTTATAGATTGTCTGTTTGTTTTTAAGATAAAATGCTTTTATTTTTCTAGTTAGTTTAATTGAACATAATATAAATTACATTCTATTTCTTAAAAATTTTTGTCACATTAATTACTTTTTAGTATTTGATTTTTGCTACATTAATAATTCATGAAATTTATTTTTGTTCCTAATATAATAGCAATTTTTTGGAAATAAACTAGCATTAATTCATATGTGTTCTTGATATAAAGGCCTTTTAATCGAATTTTTATTATTAATTTTTACTAATAATTGAGACTAAAAGTATTTTATTTACAATATTTTGTAGTAGTATAAAAGCAAGAAGGGGATGGAAAATTTATGAAAGGGAATGCTAAGCAAGGATAAGTGACATATTTTATTTGTTTATTCTAATATTTTTATATTAGTATAAATGTTTTTTAATACTGTTTTCACAATAGTTAAATAAATATTATGTTTGTGAAATTTAGATTATACTATTTTGATTTAAATCTATTATTAAATTATTTTATAAATAGAAAATTATTTTAATGTTAATGCAGTATCAGTAATTTAATTCAATGGTGGTTTTCTAAAATTTTGCTACCAAATAATATGTTTACTTTTGCTTAAGTTTTTAGGGTTATATTATGTCGAGTAAGTTTATTAAAAAAACATTTAACAAGAATTATTTTATTAAAAGGAAAAAGACATTTTTGTTAATTGGACCATTTGTTATAGCAACTGTTCCAATACTTTCATCTGTTTCCTTATCGCAAAATTTTTCAACATTAAATCAGTATTTTGGTCCATATTCATTTGGCGATAAATTTTTTGCTTCTTATGGTGATTTAGTTGATTATGTTGATAAAAATTCAAAAGTTATTAATCTTGAAGGAAATAATTCAAAATGAACTGCAACAATAAATGGAGTTACTAGAACATTCAACGATCCAAATGAGTTGAGACAAACTTTACTTGAAAATCTTGTAAAAGTTAAACAAGTTAAAACAGATGTTGATTTAAGTAAATATGCTGGGCCTAATGGTATATTAGGGTTAACTAATCAAGAAGTGTGAAAACATATCACTCCGGTTTCGAATGAAAAAAACATTGTTTACCAAGGAAATAATGATCAAACATACACAAACCAAGAAGATGCATACAAATCATACTTTCACACTAAAGAAGGATATATATTTAATGGTATTACCTTTTCTGACAAAACATCTTTAAAAAATTATTTAGAAAGAGACTATTTCCCTAATAGACAAAACACAAACAACACTGTGGTAATAACATCACCAAATGGTAAGTCATTACCAATTGATTTAACTAAACAAAATGCACAAGAACTTTTAAATAATTTCATCACTGAAAATGCTGAACTAAGATTAAATTACAAAACAAATGAAAACAATATAGTTGATATTACAAGAAATAATCTTAGTTCAACAATGGATCAAGTTAATATTAAAGATTTAAATTACCAACACATTCAATCAAATGAAGGTGAAAGTAGATACATTATAGATAATAGTGATAATGCAGATTTAATTGGTCCATATTTCTATAAAGGAATTTTAGATATTTCATCATTTAAAAACAAAGACATGTGAAAAAAAGTTAATGGTGTTGCAAAATCAGTTTATGCTGAGTCTAAAGTTGATTCAGTTATTGGTTCTTTCTTCACTTCAATTATTAATGATGATAACAACCTAAATAAAATTCAAGCAGAAAGTGATAATACCAACACTTTGTTATTCAGAACACTATTGAGTGTTACAGATAATTCAACTGAAGGAGAAGTTAAAGAAAAATCATATGATCAATGATTTTTAGAAGAACTAAGAATTAAGAGTCCAGAATTAGCGAGAGCTGTTATTAAAGCAAATGATGCTATGATGACTGGTAAAAAATATAATTCATTCTACAAGATTCCAGTGCTTTATAGTTTTTTAATGCAAAGAGCAATTTCTTGAGAATTGGGACAAGACGTGATTAATCTAATTGTTGATTACTTTACAAATGTATGTAATTTCATCCAAGATATTTTAGAGTTTGCATCTTTATACAATGGTAACTTGCTATTAAGTAAAGATAAACAACACACATTTGATATGGTAAAGTTTTTTCAGATTGGTAATCCTGAATATGACATTAATACTTCAACAGCATACTTTCTAAATGAAATTAAAACAAATTATCCAAATCTTGTTGCAATGACTTATGCTTATACTCAAGCTGAAAATAACATTTCATTAGCTGGTGGGATGATACCATTTGATTCGGTGAGTTTTGACTTCTTGTGAGAAAGTGGAATTATAGATGCAAATGATTTATATGCAATTAAAGAAGATTTAAGAGGTGTTTATAACACATTCTCTCAATTAGATATTAAAGACATGGTTCCAATCTATGTAATAAATAATAAAAACCCTGAAGTTAAAAAAATCCAATTAGAAGAACCTGATGTTTCAAAATGAGGTGATAAGTTAAAAACTATAAAGACAACTAGAAGTGGTCAAGATCTATATTTTTTATTGAGCGCAATTGGTGCTAAAAACAATCAATATTTCTCAATGGCTGAAGGTGTTTTAGGTTCTGAGATAGCTATATTTGTTGAAAGTGGCACGATTGTTAGTGGCGGATATTTAGATAGATTACAAAAGTCTCGTAGGGATGTTGATCTATTACCTTTATTTATTAATTTGGTTAAAGCAAACGAAGGAAAAATTAAAGCATATAGAATTTACCTTGCGTTTATGTTAGATTCTAAAACAAAATCTAATGTATTTGCTAATCGTAAAGATGACATGTCATATGATGAATTCACAAGAAGACTTGCATATTTAATCACTATTGTATTTGGTTCTGCTTCTTTAGTTGCATCATCGTTAAGAGGAGTATACACTACTAGTAAGAATGATGGTGTTGGTGATTCTTTACAGTCAGGGAAAGTTATCCAAGTTGATAAAAACCCAATATTTGATATTTTAGATCCTGTAGACACAAACCATGGAGATAGTGTAAGTGTTAATGTTGGTGACCAGATTGATAGAGGAAATTTACATAGATATGATGGTGATATAAATTCAGTTCGTTCAGATTTTTTAAATCCGAATGTTGCATCAGGAGGGATTACATCAAGAGAGTACTGGCTTCAAATAGATTCACTTACACGTGAAATAATAAATCAAGGTACTTCTGAAATTGAATGAATTGTTAATGATGGTTTAACTTCATCTTCTGTTCGTAGAAATTCAACATCTTCGACAATTATAAACCCTATTGATAATGTTCAAATATCACAGGCTTCTAGTTTTGCTGATGAAGCTGATCTAATATCGTTGCACTCATCAAGTTCAAGTAGTGACGTTAATCATAAAGTTTCCCCTGAATTTAATAAAACAAAGAAAAATTGATGATCTGGATATACTAGTAAATTTGAAAAAATCAAAAAAAATATATTAACTGTTTTGGATCATGCATTAGAAATCTTTGCTGCTACATTATCTATTCTTGAACTTGCGTTCTTCTTTTATGATTTATTTAAAGAAACTTATACTCAAAACTTTTACCAATACACAACAGCAGATGGTACAAGTTTCTATTGAAATGGTGGATTATCGGTTTCTAAGTATTTTGGTTTTGTTAACTATGAAATTTCAAATATTAGTCAAATGGAACTAATTGACCCAGTAGTAATAACACTTCCACAAGTAGAAGAATATTATTACTATAATGGTATAAAATACTATGACTCTAGTGAGTTAAAGAGAAGAATATTATTAAATTATATTAATGGTAATGATTCTCCAAGAAACCCTAAATTTAATAAATACTTTGCTTTAATAGGTAATGAAGATGCAACTTCAAAAACAATTGAAGAACTAACACAAAAAGTTATTAAAAGTTTAAATATTACTATGAATCAAAATGGATCTTTTGATATTAGTAAATTAAATAAAGAGTCGCCATACATTCAAACTTTAAGTGCATCATATGATTATGGTTATGTTATTCCTGATAGTGATAATAATGTAACGTTAATACAAAATATTGTTGATAATATCAGACCAGCTTATTTTGTTAAACTTCCATCTGTTAATAGTAATAATATTGCACAAGGACAAGCGGGAGAAATTACTAAATTACCTGGAAAATATTGAGATGGAATGAAAGTTGTTGATAATGGTGAAGTGCCTGATG
The DNA here is from genome assembly GCF_900660615.1 of Malacoplasma iowae. Classification (GTDB taxonomy): domain Bacteria; phylum Bacillota_I; class Bacilli_A; order Mycoplasmatales; family Mycoplasmoidaceae; genus Malacoplasma; species Malacoplasma iowae. Next base: position 485,348 of record NZ_LR215023.1, read on the forward strand.
TTTTATTTGATAACTCAGCAAACGATCTAAAAGAAGGTATTAAAGATCAAAATATTTGAAATAGTGAAAATTTTAAAGAATCTGTTTATACCACAGCAAGCTATCAATCGTTACAAAAATTATATGAAACATTTAAAACTAAATTTAATATAGCAAGTAAAGAAATTTTAAATATCGCTAACACAAGTGGTAAATATAACCAATTACCAAGTGGTGTTACTATTCAAAATTTATACGAAGTAAAAGATGCTAGGACAAATAGAATATATACTTTTTATGACATAAACAAAGCATCGTCATTTATAAGTGAAAATGTTAAATTCAATAAGATAATAGATTCGTCTGAAATCAAAATTGAATTTGAAGGAAAATACTTCTCAAGTAAAAATGAATTATTTGATTGGGTTCATAGGAATATGACTTCGTTATAGCAATATAAAAAATATTTAACAAAATATATAAACTAGGACATTAAAATGGATCAAAACATTTCGATATCCTAGTTCCCTAACTGACATGTGAAGTGCAACACTTCAATGTTACATTAAACTCTCGACTTTGAAATATAAGTTGAGAGTTTTTTTGTTTTAAATATTTTCTTGATACATTTGGTAAGCTGTTTTATAACCAAACATTTTTCTTGGGATGTTGTTTACTTTTCATTCAAGAGTTTTTATTTTATCTTCACTTACTAAACTGAAGTCAGTTCCTTTTTTATATCATCTTCTAACTATCCCATTTATGTTCTCGTTGGACCCTCTTTGGAATGAAGAATAAGGTTGGCAATAATAAACTTTAAAGTTGAATTGTTTTGCAGTTATTCCCATCATTTGAAACTCTAACCCATTATCAACAGTGATGCTTTTTATTGGGAGTTTTTCATCTCGAATAATGGTATACATTTTAGCCATCATTGATCTAGCGTTCTTCCCTTTTATTTTTCTAATAATTGCCAACCTTGTTTTTCTTTCCACTAATGTCAATAAGTGGTAATAACCACTTTGCCTTTTACTAACTATTAGATCAGCTTCTCAATGTCCAAATTCTTTTCTATTGTTTATCTTTTCTGGTCTTAGACTATAAGGAATGCAGTATTTTCCATCAATTTTAGAAAATATACCTATTTTTCTTCTTTTTCCTTTAACATATTTTCTTCTTAAACAATCTCTTCTTTGTATCTTTCAAATCTTGCTATTGATTCATCTAAATACTTGCCTAGCACTTGGAACTTTAACTAACGGATAGTTTTCTTTTATTCAAAAAATTGTAGCTTCTACACCATGAGATTTAGGATTAAATTTTTGAATAAAAAGATCTGTGAAGTTTTTGTACTTCAACATAAAAAACATATGACAATTTGATTTTCTTCTAATGTATTTTTTGTGAGCAGTTGATGAATAATAAATCCCTGTTGAAGATGTGTTTCTTTTTAATTCTCTTGATATTGTTGATTTGTTTTTATTTAAGATTTTTGCAATCTTATTCATAGAATATTTTTCTTTATTTCAAAGAAAATAAATTAAGCATCTTTCTTCTTTTGTTAAATGTTTATAAGTTTTCATAAGCACTCCTAATATTCATTATCTTTTTATTAGTGAACACTTACAAACAAAACAAATGAAGTGCACACTCTTTTTTGAGTGTTGCACTTCACATGTCAATCGAGCAACTAGGACATTAAAATGGATCAAAACATTTCGATATCCTAGTTTAATATTTTGTAGTTGATCTGTTTTGGAAAATTAAAAAGATAGTGATTTATTATAATTTTGAGAATATATACTATATATTTTTATTTACATCTTTTATAAACTTATTCTTAATATATTTTTCTTAATATAAAAATATTTATATAATTTAAATTATAAGGTGAGTTAGTTTTGAAAATTTACCAATTAAAAGATAAATTCAATAATTCTATTTTCTTGAAAAATATATTAATGTCAAAAATTAATATAATTTTTTCTTCTATATTTTTCATTTTTCAATTAGTATCACTTTTTGTGTTTGTTGTTTCGTATATATCTGGTGGTACTAAGTTACTATATTTTGATTATGTTAATTTACACTCAACTATATTAATAGTTTCAAATAGTTTTTTTGCTATGATAATTGGTGGCATATGATCTCATAAATTATTTATTTCTAAAGTTAATATTGAAAAAAGTAAAATTGATTTTGGTAATTTTAAAAATAAATTTTTAGTTCTATTGTTTCTATCAACTATTTATTCGTTTCTAATATTTTTTATGTTTTCAATATTTATGTTGCCATTAAAACTATATTTATTGATGAATAGTCCATTATTATTTTTCTTGTTTCTTTTTGTTGGTACATCAATACTTATTATTACTTTTGCAATGTTTTATATTTTATTTCATTTAATGTTTACTAGAAAATTTTTTATTCCAATCTATTTAGTTATTTTTTCTTTTTTAAGTATATTTTTTGGTTTTGGTGCAAATACATTACCTTCTGGTGGAGAAGTATCTCAATTTATAACAGTTAATAATGCACAAAGACAAATAAAATTTCAACACTATAAAATTAATGATGCTATTTATTTTGTTCCATACTTTGTAACTGAAAAACTTCTTCTAGTGAAGGATCTTTAACCACTGGTAGAAATGTGAATTTATTTTTAGTGGATACTTCTGAATTTAAAGATCTTGAAAATAGAATAAATAATTGAGATGATAAAGTAAAAATATATTCTAATTATTCTTTTTTCACTTCTTATTACATAGCTTCTTTTACACAAAACACAAACTATAGTAACTACATTGATACTGTTGGTGCTTTATCATCAAATTCTATTTTGAATATTTCTTTTTATGGAACAAATCAAAAAATTGTTAAGAATTCATCAAATGATATGTTTCCAAATTTGTTAGAAAAAATAAAAACAAATGATAGTGATTTAATAAATTACAGCATTGATGAAATTACATCAAATAATACAAACAATAAAAACTTTATGTACATTGAAATTGGAAAAGATACTAATCCGTATTGGATTTTTATGATATTACTTGTAGCAATGACAGCAATTATTCTTTTAATAAATTGATTTTTAATTGATAAAAAATATTTAATTTATAAAAGAATAATTAAAGAAAAAAAATAAAAAGGAAATCTAAAATTTTTTTGTAATCATATATAAAAAATATTATTTTTAGTTTGTTTAAATTTTTATACATATAATTCATGAATAACCTTATACAAAACAAAAACATATAATGTTATTCATTTTTTGCTTTTAACTTGTTTCAAGTGATTTTACGCAAATAATGATTTGAAATTAATGTTTTAAAAAAATTTGAAAAAACTGTTCTTAAATTTTTATCTCTTTTTTATATTATAATCATAAGCATATATAAATTTAATTTGAGAGAAATTATGGCTAAAAAAAGAACTTGTATTATTGTTGACTCATCTAGTGGCATTAATAAAGACGAAATTAAAGATGTTTATTTGATTCCTCTTCATATTACAGAAATCACAAAAGATAATAAAACTAAAGACTATCTTGATTCAGTAGATATTAATACATTAGATGTAATGCACAAAATAAAAAGTGATATTGATCTTAAATCTTCACAAGTAGCATTGGGTGAGATATTTAATACTCTTGAAGATTTAAAAGGTAAATATGATAGATTTATTGCAGTTCCTATATCTAAACAAATTTCTGGATCTTATAACACTTGAAATATGGTAAAAGAAGATTTTCCAGAATTAGATATATTAATAGTTGATGCAGAAGATATTTCTGTTGGTATCAGAAATATAGTATTAGGTATTAAAGAGCTTGTTTCAAAAGATGCCACTAATGATGAAATTGTTTCTTTTGTTGAAACAAGAAAAAAAACTAGATACGGAATGCTAATTGTAAAAGACTTATCTCAACTTGAAAAAGGCGGAAGAATAAGTAAGTTTAAAGCAATGGTTGCAACTATGCTTGGATATAATATTTTAATTTCTTTTAGCGGTGGATTAGATTTTTATGACAAAACTATTAAGTTTGAAAAAGCAATTGATTTGGCTTTAAAGGGAATAGATGAAAAAAACAACTTCATGTCTAAAGGAATTAAAAACGCTTATATGTTTACAACTTTTATAGATGAAGAAAAAAATAATGAAATAATGAAAGAAATTTCAAAAAAACTTAACCATGAAGTTTCAATACATTATTTTCCAGCTGTTATAGCAATTCATGTTGGTGAAGGATTTGCTATTTATATTGAATCTAACTAATATAATTTATTGATTCATATTTGTTATTTTTTAAAACTTTTGGAATATCAATCCAAAAGTTTTTTAATCTAATAAATTATTTTAAATAAAAAAATATCACATAGTTAAAATAAATAGGTTCTAATATTCTATTTTTTATTTTTTGATAAGTACATATTGTTTTTGAAACAATATTAAGGTTTATAAGCTTTAAAAAAATTATTTTGAGTTTCATATTTAATGTTTTTTATTTCATCTATTAGTTATATGTCCTAAAAATAGCATGAAACAAATGATGATAAAATTAATATGACACTAAAGTATATATTTATTTGAAATAATATATTTTTATATTACTGTAGTGTTTTTCTAATCTTGTTTGTGTTTTTTCAACTAAACATCAATATCAAAATATATTAACTTAATCAAAGTAATTTTTTCTTTTGATTAATTAAATTGTTTATGCAAATAATTCTATAATATATTGGTTTATATTTTATAAGTTAATTATTTTCTTAAATAGAATAAAAATAAACAATAATATAATTTTATAACTACCTCTTTTTTGTTTTACCTATAAATTTATTTTTTTAAAGTTAATGAAGATAGTTGTATTTTTTTGTGAGAACAAAATCTTATAAAGATTAAAAAAATTAAAAAAGAACATTAAATAGAATTGTACTCTATTGATAATGTTCTTTTTTTTATAAATTTATCTATTGAGATTTTTTTAGGGCTTGTAATGCAGTTATATAACTTAAAGATACAACCTCATATAAACCAGCCCCACGACTTAAATCATTAACTGGTTTATCTAAACCAATAATAATTGGCCCAGTAACTTCATACCCTCCACATCTTTGCATCATTTTATATGATATATTTCCTGAATCGATTTGTGGGAAGATGTAAACATTAGCACCACTGTTTCAATTTAAATTTGGAGCTTTTTTTGATCTAACTGAATCAACATAAGCTGCATCAAATTGAATTTCTCCAAATACATCTGTTTTAGTGTATTTGTTTGCAAAAGTATTTTTATATATTTCATAACCTTGTTTTACTTTATCAACTGATGCACCTGCTCCACTACCATTAGTTGAATAACTTAACATTGCAACTTTATTATTTACAAGTTCTAAGTCTTTTTCTACAAACTTAACAGCATTATCTGTAATGTTTGCAAGTTCTTCAGCTGTTGGATCAATAACTAAACTTACATCTGAATAAAATAATGTTTCATCATTTTTTTCAAGGATTAAGATACTACTAACAATTTTAGATTCTTTTGATGTTTTGATAATTTGAAGAGCGGGTCTTAATGTATCTTTTGTAGTGTATTCTATTCCACAAATTGCACCATCAGCTTCGCCCAATTTAACAATTAAAGAACACATGTAATTTGGTTGCAAAACTAACTTATTTGCTTCTTCTAAAGTCATACCTTTTTCTTTTCTAAGTTCATATAAGAAATTTGCATACTTAGATAAATCATTTTGATTTAAGATAATGTTTTTAACATTAGAAACATTATTTGAATTGTTGAATTCTTCAATTGTTCTAAAAATTAAAAGTGGTTCAATGATACCCTCATTTTTTAATGTTGATGCAGCCTCTTGTATTATTGGGTTTCACCCTTCTGCAAAAACTATTAATGGTTTTTTAAAACTATTATTTGAAAGTTCTTTTTTGATTGTATTTATTATAGACATATTTTTCCTTTCATTAAACTTCAAATATAACAAATTATATTACTTTATTAAAATCATGATTAACAATATTTTATTAATAATATTCTGTATAGAAAATAGATAATTAAACTACTTTAAACTAATTAAATTAATATTAATAATATGAAAAATAATTTTAATGAAATTTATAAATATGATTTTAATTTAAGAAAAAAATATCCTAACATACTGGGCATTGATGAGGTTGGTAGAGGATGTGTTGCTGGTTCTTTATTTGTTGTTGGATTAATATTAAAACCAGAATATTTTAATAATGAAATTAAGGATTCAAAGTTAATTAAATCAATTGTTAAAAGAAAACAACTAGCAGAAGAAATTTTAAATAATACAATTCATTTTAAATGTATAAGAATTGAACCAAATAAAATATTAAATCCTAAACAAGATACTAAAAAAGCAATGTTGGAAATTGCAGTAAGTTTAAAAAGTGTTTATGATATTGTTTTAACAGATTATGAAAAAATAGAAGATGATTCAATAAATCAAATCAATATTGTTAAGGGTGATTCAACAAGTTTTACAATTGCTGCAGCTTCAATAGTTGCTAAACATTTTAAAGATAATGAAACATTAGAACTAAACAAAATTTTTCCTCAATATCATTTTATTAATCATCATGGATATTTAACACAACAACATAAAAAAATATTAGAACAACTTCCGTTATTAGAAAATGTTTATAGGTACAATTACCCAATAATTAAAAAAATATTAAAGAAATAAAAATATTATTTTTTTATTAAATTATTTATTTTTATATTTTAATTATTTTTAAAAATAGCATTGTATTCCATCATTAAATTTTTAAAAAATAAACAATAAGATATATTTCAATAATTTAATTATTAAATTTAATAAAAAATAGTGATTTAACCACCTCTTATCACATAAAATTAGTACCATTTTTACCTATAACCAAAATAGAATATATTTATTTTCATATACACTATTTATTAGTATTAAATTGGACAAAAACATTGCTTTTTTCAATATTTTTTATTGTTTTTTTATTTCAAAATGAGTTAACTTATAAAAATAATAGTTATATATGCAAATTAGTTTTACTTATTAATATTATATGGAGTAAAATTAATACCGTATAAATATATAGAAAGAGGAATAGTATGTTTATAAATAAATTTGATAAAAAAACAGAAACATATTCTGTTTTAGATATTAATGGAAACATAACTAAAACTGGTTACAAAATTCCATTATCAAATGAACAAATTTTAAAAGCATTTTATTTCATGAAGTTAAGCCGTAAACTTGATGAAAAAATGCTACAAATGCAAAGACAAGGAAGAATGTTAACTTTCCCACCAAACATGGGTGAAGAAGCTTTACAAGTTGCTTCAGTTTTTGGAATGGATAAAGATGACTACTATGTACCAGCATTTAGATCTGGTGCTGTAGCTTTAACTATGGGAATTAAACCATGACAACTTATGTTATTGTGAAATGGTAATGAATATGGAAATGTAGCTCCAGAAGGTATTAATTTCTTACCTCCAAACATTACAATTGGTGCACAATATTCACAAGCTGCAGGTATTGGTTTAGCATTAGCATACAAAAGAAAACCAAATGTTGCTGTTACAGTTATTGGTGATGGTGGTACTTCAGAAGGTGAATTCTATGAAGCAATGAATTTTGGAAACGTAAGAGGAGTTCAAACTATTTTCTGTATCAATAATAACCAATGAGCTATTTCAACACCAACAGCAAAAGAAACTTTTAACACTGATTTAGCTGTTAAAGCAATTGCTGCTGGTATGGATTACATCAAAGTTGATGGTAATGATATTTTTGCAAGTTATGAAGCTTTTGTTGCAGCTAGAGAATACGTATTAGCTAACAAAAAACCAATTCTAATTGAATTTGTTACATATAGACAAGGGCCACATACAACAGCTGATAACCCAAGAGTATATAGAACAGAAGAATATGAACAAGAAAACAACAAAAAAGATCCAATTACTAGATTAGAAAAATACATTTTAAATAATGGTGTTGCCACTCAATCTGAATTAGATTCTATTGTTGAAAAAATTGAAAATGAAATTAATGAATCTGTTCCAATTATGGAAAGTAAAAAAGCTGTTACAATCGACGAAATTTTTGACTTTACATATGCTGAAAATTACGACGAATTAAAAGAACAAAAAGAAGAAGCTAAAAGAATTTTTGGAGGTAAATAACCATGGGTAAAATTACAGTAAACAATATTGAAGCTTTAAATAATAGTTTAAAGCTTAACATGGAAAAAAATCCTGACATTTTATTATGAGGAGAAGACTCTGGTTTTGAAGGTGGTGTTTTTAGAGCTACTGAAGGTCTTCAAAAATTATTTGGTGAAGAAAGAGTGTTTGATACTCCTATTGCTGAGGCTGCAATTGCAGGTATTGGTGTAGGTGCAGCAATGGCTGGATTAAAACCTATCATTGAAATTCAATTTGAAGGTTTTTCATTCTTATCAATACAACAAATTTTCTGTCACGCTGCAAGAATGAGAAATAGATCAAGAGGTAGATGAACTGTTCCAATGGTTGTGAGAATGCCGTTTGGTGGTGGTGTTAAAGCTCTTGAACATCACTCAGAAGCTTTAGAAGCTATCTATGCACACATTCCTGGAATAAAAGTTGTTATTCCTTCAACACCGTATGACACAAAAGGTTTAATGACTGCTGCTATTAACGATCCAGACACAGTTATTTTCTTTGAACCAAAAAGAATTTATAGATCATTCAAACAAGAAATTCCTGAAGAACTATACGAAGTTCAAATTGGAAAAGCTAATGTTATGTTTGAAGGGAATGATTTAACAATTGTAACTTATGGTCCACAAGTTCATGATTGTTTAGAAGCTATTAGCAAAATTAAACAAACTCATCCAAATGTAAGTATTGAATTAATTGATTTAAGAACAATTAAACCAATGGATGTTAAAACAATTATTAAATCAGTTAAGAAAACAGGAAAAATTTTAGTTGTAAATGAAGCTGTTAAATCTCATAGTGTTTCAGCTGAAATTATTGCTTTAGTTAATGAGTTAGCATTCTATAATTTAAAAGCAGCTCCTGCAAGAGTTACAGGATGAGATGTTACTGTTCCTTGAGCACAAGGTGAAAAATACTTTATAGTTACACCTGATCAAATAATTGAAAAAGCACTAGAATTAATTAACACTAAGGAGTAATAAAATGTATTCATTTAAATTTGCAGATATTGGAGAAGGAATTCACGAAGGTAAGGTTGGTGAAATCCTTGTAAAAGAAGGTGATACGGTAAAAGATGGTACAAATATTATCGTTGTAGAAACTGATAAAGTTACTACTGAAATTGCTTCTCCAGTTAATGGAACAATTTCGAAAATTTTAATTAAAGTTGGAGATACTATTCATGTAGGCCAAGAACTATTTTTAATTGATACAGGAAGTGGTTTTACAACTTCTCCTTCTCCAGCTGAAGTTCCAGTAGAGAAAAAAGAAGAACCTAAAGAAGAAGTAGGAGCTTCTGTTGTTGGTGAAGTTAAAGTTTCAAATAATGTTCTTCCATCTTTTGGAAGTGAACAAGTTGAAATGTTCTCTTCAAAAGAAGAAAGTTCAACTTATCACAATGCAGATGTATTAGCTAGTCCAGTTGCTAGATTATTAGCACTTGAACACAATGTTGATTTATCTACAATAAAAGGTACAGGTCCATCTGGAAGAATATTGAAAGATGATATTTTAAGTTTAATTTCTAAAGATTCATCATCAAGTCAACCAGTACAAACTACTGTAACTCAACAAGTTGTTACAGCTCCAGTTGCAAACTCACAAGTTGTAACTGCAAATGTTTCTCAAACTTCAATCGCTACAAGAGAAGATAAAGCTATTGAAACAACTCCAATGAGAAAAGCTATAGCAAAAGCAATGAAAGAATCTTGAAGTAATGTTGCTTATACTAATCTAGCTGTTGAAATTGATGTTACAGAATTATGAGATCAAAGAAATAAATTCAAAGATTTAATCTTAGAACAAGAAGGTATTAAATTAACATTATTACCTTTCATTGTAAAAGCTATTTCAAAAGCATTAGTTAAATACCCTACATTTAATTCACATGTAGATGAAGCTAATGGTCAAATTATTCAAAAAGGAGCAGTTAACATTGGTATTGCTATAGATACTAAAGATGGATTAATTGTTCCAAACATCAAAAATGCTGATAGATTATCTGTATTAGATATTGCAAAAGAAATTACATTATTAGCTGAAAAAGCTAGAACTAAAAAAATTCAAATGAGTGACTTAGCTGGAGGTACTTTCTCTATTTCAAATTATGGTTCACTTGGTGCTTCTTTTGGTGTTCCTGTTATTAAACATCCAGAAATCGCTATTGCTGGTATTGGTACACTTGAAAACAAAGCTAAAAGAGTTGGACTACATTTTGTAGAAAGAAAAGTTATGTACTTAACAGTTGCTGCAGACCACAGATGAGTTGATGGTGGTGATATTGCTAGATTTGTTGGTTTAGTAAAACAATATCTAGAAAATTTCACTTTACTATTCATTTAATTTAAAAAAGGTTATATAAAGTGAAAAAATATGATCTCATAGTTATAGGTTCTGGTCCTGGTGGTTATATTGCTGCAGAATATGCATCAAAACAAGGCCTATCAACTATGATAGTTGAAAAAGAAAATTTCGGTGGTGTGTGTTTAAACAAAGGGTGTATTCCTACAAAAACTTTGTTAAGATCTTCAAAAATTAATGAATACATTAAACATGCTATTGAATTTGGTGTGGACGGAATTAATTTAGAAAATATTTCATTAAACTGAGAAAAAATCCAATCTAGAAAAAATTCAGTTATTTCAAAATTTCAAATGGGTATTGGTGGTTTAATGAAAATGGCTAAAGTTGATGTTGTTATGGGTAATGCTGATATTGTTGATGATCACACAATTTTAGTTAATGGTGAACAATATTCTTTTGATAAATTAATTTTAGCTACAGGTAGTGAACCTAGAAAATTAAACCTTCCAGGTTTTGAACTTGGTTATCAAACAAAAAAAATAATGACATCTGATGAAGCTTTAAATTTAACATCTATTCCTAAAAAATTTACAGTAATTGGTGGTGGTGTTATTGGGGTTGAGTTTGCATTGTTATATGCAGAACTTGGAAGTCAAGTAACAATCCTTCAAGGTGTTGATAGAATTCTTGAAGTTCTAGATAAAGACATTTCAAACGAAATCACTAAATTACTTTTAGATAAAGGTATAAAAATTATCACTGATATAAAAGTATTAGAATATAGTGATAATAAAATTGTTTATGAAAAAGATGGTTCAAGACAATATGATGAAGCTGATGTAACATTAGTTTCTGTTGGTAGAGTTCCAAATGTTGAATTAGCAAATAAACTTAATTTAAATATTGAAAGAGGTTTTATAGTAACTGATGAACATATGGTTACTTCTAAACCCCATGTTTATGCAATTGGTGATTGTACAAGTAGAATTATGTTAGCTCACACTGCACATAAAAATGCAATGGTTGCTGTTGATACAATCTTAGGTAAACAAAATAAATATGTACCTTTAAAAGTTCCATCATGTATTTATACTCATCCTGAAGTAGCATCTATTGGTTATACTGAAGAAGAGTTAATTGATAAAAATATTCCATATTATAAAGTTAAAACTCCAATGTCTCACATTGGTAAAGCTTTAGCTGATGGAAGCTATAACTTTGGTTTTATTAAATTAATGGTTGATAAAAAAACTGGTGAAATTCTTGGATGTCACATTATAGCATCTACAGCAAGTGATATAATTGCTGAAATTGCTCTTGCTATGGAAACTGAATCAACAGTATATGAACTTGCAAACACAGTTCATCCACATCCAACAGTTAGTGAAGCAATTTGAGAATCAGCTAAAAAACTTTTAATGGAAAATTTCAAAGATAAAAAATGATTCTAATTGGATATTATAATGAAAATTATTAGAATGAATAATGATAATAATTCGTATTATAATCTGGCAAGTGAAGAATATTTATTAAAATATGATAAAGATCTTCTTAATGAAGATCTTTTTATTATCTGACAGAATAATAATGCAATTATTATTGGTAATAATCAAAATGCTCATAGTGAAATAAATCAAATTTATACTTCAAAAAACAATATTGCAGTTGTAAGAAGAATTAGCGGTGGTGGTGCTGTTTATCATGATGATGGAAACATAAATTTTACATTTATAAAAAGAAAAGCAAGAGATAAATTTAAATTTACTACATGTTTATCAGATATATTAGATTTTTTTGTTTCTATAGGGCTTAATGCTACCTTTAGTGGTAGAAATGACATTGAAGTTAATGGGTTCAAAGTTGTTGGTAATGCAGTTTATTTTTATGAAAATGATTATTTACTTCATGGATGTATTTTATTTGATACAAATCTATCAATTTTAGCTAGTGCACTAAATGTTGATAAGTCAAAACTAATTTCAAAAGGAATTGAATCAGTTAAAAGCAGAGTTACAAATATTAAACAGTTCTATAATGTTTCAATTGAAGAATTTATTTCTAAAATGATTACTTATTTTGAAAATAAGTATAATACAGTTTGTGAATTAATTGATTTTAGAAATATAGAAAAAGTTAAAGAACTTAAAGAAACAAAGTTTAGTTTATATGATTATAACTTTGGAAAAACATATGATTTTAACTATTCAAATAAAATAAAATTACCTTCTGGTTTAATCCAAGTTAGCTTGGAATTAGAAAAAACTAAAATTAAAAATATTGAATTCTACACTGATAGCTTGTTTGCTTTTAATTTTAAAAAACTAAAAGATGTATTTATTAATCAAATATATAATATTGAAAACATCGAAAAAATTTTAAAATCTGTTGATCTAAACTTTTATTATGAAGGATTGGATAACAAGACTTTAATTGAATTATTATTTAAAAATTATTAATTCAACTCATATAATTTATTTAATTTTTTACATGTAGTATTAATTTATAAAATACTACAGGTTTTTATTTGTAGATATAACAAACTTAAAAACAAATTAATGTATATTTATTTTAAAAGAATATAATTTAAATATAGAAGTTTGCTTTAAAAAATACATAATAATTTAAAAAATAAAGGAATTAAAATTAATTTTTTAGAAAATTGGTGTATTAAAGTTTTAAGTGCTTTAACTAATGAAAACAAATTTTTATAAATAAAAAATATAGTACTGTTTGTTGAACTTTACAAAAAAAAAAAAAAAATAAAATTAAATTTAGGTAGTGATTCAAGGTAAAAAAGATGAAAAATAAATTTAAATTATTCATTGGAATATCTATTGGTGTGGCTTTGTGTGCAGCTACATCTTTTCCTTTAACAATGACTGTTAAAGATTATAATTATCCAACTAATGTGCCAAATAAACCTGGCATTCCAAGTACTCCAATTCAACCAGGAAATAAATTTGAAGCTCCTGTATTGAAAGACAACATCACTTTTTCTGGTAGTATTAATCAATTAATAAAAACTGATGGTCGATCAGATGATGTTAATAACAATTTAAATGCTATTTTTAATAATAATAAAAAAGCTATAATTAAAAATTATGACAAAGTAAATCAAACAGATTTTCAATCTCTAAAATTTACAAGTGAAATTTTAAATTGAAACAATTGAGGTGATCAAACATTTGATCAATGAAAACAACAAGAACAACAAATAGAAGAAGTTGTATATAGTGATGAACAAAATATTGTTTTTCAATCAAAAGATCAATTAAAAAATTATTTAGAAACTAATATAACAACTATTTTAAAAGATAAACCGGAAGCCAAGTTAGCTGCTGCTGACTTTGGAGTTAATGATGCTGGTGATATTTTAATCCCTATTACAACAACATCAACACCAGCAACTGCTAGAATGTATTCTGCTTTTTCAAATCCAGAATCTACAACAACAAGTGATAAACTTATTCTTAAAATATCACCTAACAAAATAACTTTTACTCCCCAAATTAAAATTAGTGGTACATATGGAGATAATCATACCCAAATAGAAAGTAAAGATGTTTCATTTGAATGCAAAATAACAAATGTGGAAATTAAACCTATTACTTTTAAAGGAGATGCTGCTAATAAAAAAGAGGTAACTTTAAAAGATAAGGGCATAAAGGACAATACAATTGAGTTATATGATGTAATCAAAGATGAAAATGTTTATAAAGCATTGGGTTGATTAGATGAAAATTCAAATCTTGGAGAACACCTTGATGGCTCTGATATGGATATAAGCTTATTGAATGAAGAAATTATCTATAATGATTTAGGATTAAATAAAGAAACAGATGAATTGTTAGGAATAAAATTACAATTTATAAATGGAAATGAATCTAGAAAAGTAGATCATGAAAAATATAATAGGGAATATAAAATAATCATTGAAAGCATTGATAAAACTACTACAGACGACATTAATTTAAAAATAAACAATTATGAAATAACATCTTCAAGTAATCAAGAAGCAAGACAAAACGCTCCATTACAAGTGCTTGTTCCTAATGCATATTTATTAGATACAACACTTGAAGAAAATAAATTCATGTATATTAGTGGTAGTTTTTTTGGAAATAAATCATTTGAAATGGGATTTAAAACAACAAATAGTGATAATGCCACTACCTTAATTGACAACAACTTAAAAAATCAAAAGATTTATAAAAATTTTATGAAAAGAATAATTGAAGCAGCAAATGGTAAAAATATAAAATTATTTAATGGGGTAACTTTTAAATATAAAAACACTACGTGAAACTCATCAATGGTTGCAACATATGGTAATGTTATAAATTTAGATGTTACTTTGAAAAAAGGATTTGCTTTTAAAAATAATTTTACATTGAATTCATCAGATAAAACATATAGATACAATACAACTAAAAAAAGTCTTACTACCATATCTTTTGGAACAGATTGTGAAACAGATGTTAATAAAGGTGCAATTTGAAAAAACTTTAATAAAACAGTAGATCAATTTGCAAGTGGGTTAACTGAATAGATTTTTTAATACTAAATTATTAAGCTATATTAAAATAATTTACAAAACACTTAGTGTTTTGTATTTTTATTTTTTATATTAATCAAACTTTGTATGTGATTTTATATATCACAAAAAGGTAAAATAATATAATTTTTTTTGTAAAAAAATTTATAAATTTTTAAAAAATAATATAAAAATTTTAATAGGTTTAAACCTTTATATGGTCGTGTATAATAATATAATTAACTTGAGCAATATATCATATAATTATGTTGTTAAATATTCTACAAATATAGCAATCTATTGTGATTATTGTTTTGATGAATTTGGGGGAGATTTAAAATTTTAATCATTAAATAAATAATGATTAAAGTTTTGAACTATGGTTTAAATAGGTGTTTTTATGCATTCGATTTTTGTAAAAACTTATATGTTAAAAAAGATTTTTTCAGTTTTGGTAATGAAGTATAAAAAGGTGAAATTTAGTTATAAGTTAACTAATTTGTTGTCTTGTAGTGTTTCATTATGTTCTATGACATCTTTACCATTATCTGTAATTTTTGATATTGCAGGATTTGTTTTTCCAATTTTAAAAAGCAATATATCTTTTTCAGGTAATATTAGTGTAGTTCTTAAAGGTGATGGAAGAGCTAATGATGTCAACAATAATTTAAATAATATTTTTAATTCAAATAAAAGGGAAATGTTGGAAAATCCAGAAAGTGTAAGAGAAAGTGATTTAAAATCATTAAAATTTGACAGCAAGATATTAAATTGAAATGATTGAGGAACAGACACTTATGAACAATGATCAAAAAATTCTGAGCCAACTGAGATAAATTATGATCAGTCAACAATAATTAATTTTCAATCAAAAAACCAATTAAAAGTTTATTTAGAAAATAATTTAAAAACTATTTTAGGAGACAAAGTAACTAATCCGCAATTAGCAAATGCTGAATTTGCAGTTAATGGTCTTGGAGAGTTACTAATACCGATTACTGCAGAAAATATTCCAACTACAAAACTAAATTTATTTTCTACAAAAAATGAAAACAAAGTAGTTCTTAAAATTCCTTCAGAAAAAATTTCTTTTACACCTCCAATTGAAATTAGTGGTACTTTTGGACCTAATGGTACATCAATTAAATCTAAAAGCATTTCTTTTGTATTTGATACAATTAATGAAAAACAAGAAATTATTGTTTTTGCTAATGATGCAACATCTAAAAAAGATATAACCCTAGAAGACAAGGGAATTAGTGGAAACAAGATTAATTTATGGGAATATATAAAAGATGAAGATCTTTATAAAAAACTAGGGTGAACTAAAGAAGGTGTATCTCTAGACAAACATATTGATGGTACAAGAATGGATATTAATATGTTGAATAAAGAGGTTATTTATAAAGATCTTGGTATAGATGAAGCAACAAATGAGTTAACAACAATTAAAATAGAATTTATTAATGGTAATGAATCTAGAAATCCAGAAAACAACAATTATAATGGTGAATACAAAATAATAATTCAAAGTGTTGATAAACTTAAAAATAATGAATCAGTTGGTTCAAGAACTAAAAGATATGAAGTTGTATCTTCAATAAATGACAAAGGAAATACTACACCATTACAAGTTAATGTTCCAAATGCATATTTATTAGATACAGATTTAGATGGTGGCAAATATATGTATATTACTAAAGAATTTATGGGTAATAAATCTTTTGAAATGGGATTTAAAAGCGTTAGTGCTCAACCATTTGTTTTGATGTATAGAAATTTAGTTAATGGAACAATTCTTAATAAGTTTTTAGATACTATTAAAGAATCTGCAAAAACAAATAATTTTAAAATTTCTAATGGATTAGCTTTCACTATTGATAAAGTTGAAGTAAATCTTAATATGGAAAAAAACAATAACATAATATGATTAAATACACATCTTAGAAAAGGTTATAAATTTAAAAATCAATTTAGTTTAGAGTCTCAAACAAGAGCATGACCATATAAATACAACACAGATGGAAAAACAAATAAGATAAAATTTGGAGTAGACATTTCTTGACAACAAGGAGAAGCAGTTATTTGAGGAAATTATGATAAAACAATAACTGATATAATAAATGGATATTAATTTTATCTAATTTTAAAAATCTAATATTACCAACACCAAAAATGGTGTTGGTTTTTTAAAGTAATTTTATAATTATTTTTTAATTAACTTTGACATTTAATTCTTTATTTATTTTGTAAATTATTTAATTTTTCTTATGGATTGTATGGTCATTTTTTTGTGTTAAACTTAACAAAAAGAGAGAGATTTGTAGGTATATTTAAAATAGTGATTGGGGTTTGAAATGAAGGTTGGTTTTAAGTCGTTACTTAATTTGTTATCAGGTAGTACATCATTATGTATTGCAACGTCTTTACCATTATCAGTTATAAGTGATATGACAGGTTTATCATTTCCTATTTTAAAAGATAATGTTTCATTCACAGGAAATCTTAGTTTAATACTAAATGGGGATGGAAGACAAGAAGATGTAAATAACAATTTAAATAAAATTTTTAATTTTAATAAAAAAGGATTATTAAAAAATCCTAATAGTATAAATGAATCAAACTTAGAAACTTTAAAGTTTAAAAGTGAAATATTAAATTGAAACGATTGAGGAAGTGAAACTTTTGATCAATGAGAACAAAATTCTTCACTACAAGAAATTGTTTATAATAAAACTGAAATAATTAATTTTGAATCAAAAAATCAATTAAAAAATTATTTTGAAAATAACTTATCAAAAATTTTGGATAATATTCCAGGTGCTAAACTTGCAGATGCTGAATTTGGAATTGATGATTCAGGTCATTTACTAATTCCTGTTATTACATCAACAGTTGACACTAAGTTAAATTTATTTTCAAGTACAGAAAATATTGATAGTAAATTAATTCTTAAAATACCACCAGAAAAAATCTCTTTTAATCCACAGATTTCAATAAATGGTTCTTATGGTCCTAATGATCAATTTCAAATTAAATCAAAAAATGTCTCATTAGTTTGTAAAATAACCAATCTTGATTATGTACCTATCACATTTACAAATGAGTCAATTGATAAAAAAGAAATAACACTTGATGATAAAGGTGTAACAAACAATAAAGTAAATTTATGAGAAAACATACAAGATGAAGATATTTATAAAAAATTAGGATGAGTTAAACAAACCACAACTTTTGATAACCATGTTGATGGTTCTGATATGGATATAAGTATGCTAGATGAAGATCTTATATATAATGATTTGGGATTAAGCAAATCAACTGATGAACTATTAAGTGTAAGAATAGAATTTATAAATGGGGATGAATCTAGAAATTCAACAAGCGATAAATATAATGGTGAATACAAAATAATAATTGAAAGCATAGATAAAACAAGTAAAGATATTAATGGTTTAAAAATTAAAAACTATGAAGTTGTATCTTCTATAAATGAAAATAACAAAAGTGTTGTTCCTTTACAACTTAATGTACCTGATGCATATTTAATAGACACAAATCTAGATGGTGGAAAATTTATGTATATCACTAAAGAATTTTTTGATAACCAATCTTTTGAAATGGGTTTTAAAAATAATGTAGCAGTTGCTGAATTTGTTTTGATTTTAAGAAATTTAAGAAATGGTAATATTTTTAATAGTTTCATAAATAAAATAAGAGAATCTGCTTTGAAAAAAGACATTAAACTTTCTAATGGTTTGGTATTTACAATTGGTGTAGTTGGGGTAAATCAAGCAATGGATCAAAAATATTGAAACTATGTAACTTTAGATTCTTATCTAAAAAAAGGTTTTAAATTTAAAAAGCCTTTCAATTTAGAGACACAAAATAAAACTAAATCCTATAAATATAATACAGGTGGACATCCTGAAAATGTAAAATTTGGTATGGATCTTTCAACTAATAAAAATGAAGCTGCAATTTGAAGAAATTATGACAAAACCGCTGATCAATTATCAAATGAGTTAGGTTAACAAATAAATAACAAAATCTTAATTAAAATTGTTTTATTACTTTTTTGTTAAATTAGTTTTTGAAATAAATAAAAAATGTAGTATTTTTATGTACTGCATTTTTTTATCAAAATAAAACATTTGCTTTGTTTTATAAAAAAAATAATAAAACCAAAAATAGTGAATTTATTTTTTTTAATCAACATATTTTGCTGAAATAATTATTAATTTTTTATTAGTGATTACACGATTATTTTTTTGTGTTAAACTTATGAAAAAGAAACACTTTTGAAAGTTTATTCAAAGGTTATCTTGAGGTACGAAAATGAAATTGGGTCTTAAATTTTTGCTTAATTTGTTATCAGGTAGTGTCTCATTGTGTATTGTAACTTCTTTGCCTTTATCAATAATAAGTGACATTAACAATTTTAAGTTTCCTATTTTGAATTCTCTTGCTTTAAAAGATGATATTTCTTTTTCGGGAAACATTAATCAAATTCTTAAGGGAGACACAAGAGCTGATGATGTAAATGGCAATTTAAATAAAATTTTTAATACTAATAAAAAAGAATTATTAAAAAATCCAGAATATATAAGTGATTCAGATTTAGAAACATTAAAATTTAGTAGTCAAATATTAAATTGAAATAATTGGGGTACACAAACATTTAGTGAGTGAAAGGGAAATTCCAACCCAAAAGAAATTACTTATAACAAAAATGAAATTATTAATTTTGAATCAAAAAACCAATTAAAAAATTATTTAGAAAAAAACATTGTTACTATTGCAAATGATGACCCTAATGCTAAATTAGCAGATGCAGAATTTAGTGTAGATGATTCTGGTGATTTATTAATCCCTATTACTACAACAAATGTTTCTAAAGCTAGATTGTATAGTGATAATCAAAATGCTGAAGAAAATAAAGTTATTATAAAAATTACACCAGAAAAAATATCTTTTAATCCACAAATAGAAATAAGTGGTTCATATGGAAATAATAATCAATTCAAGGTTGAAACAAAAAGTGTTTCTTTAGAATGTAAGATCACTAATTTAGAAACAGTCCCTATTATGTTTAATAGTGATGTTAGTTATAAAAAAGAAATAACACTTGAGGATAAAGGTACTTCAGAAAACATAATTAATTCATGAACTAACATAAAGGATGAAGATATTTATAAAAAAATTGGATGACTTAAAGATAATGTTTCTCTTGCTGATCATATTGATGGAACTGATATGGATATAAGTATGTTAAATGAAGAAGTCGTCTATAGTGATTTGGGAATAAGTAAATCAACAGATGAACTACTAAGTGTAAGAATAGAATTTGTTAATGGAGAAAATTCTAGAAATTCAACTAAAGATAATTACAATGGTGAATATAAAATAATTTTAGAAAGCATTGATAAAACATCTAATAACAGTAATGGTTTAAACATTAAAAACTATGTGGTAGTTTCATCAATAAGTAATAATGGTAACAACACAACTCCTTTACAAGTTAATGTTCCAGATGCTTATTTGTTGGATACGAATTTATCTGATGGTAAGGTTATGAATATTAGCAAAGAATTTTTTGGTGGAGAATCTTTTGAAATAGGTTTTAAAACAACTGCTTCTGCAGCGGATTTTGTATTATTACAAAGAAATTTATCCAATGGTACTATTTTTAATAGATTTATAGAAAAAATTAAACAATCAGCAACCACAAAAGGACTAAAAATTTCTAATGGCGTTATACTTACGATTGGACCAGTTAATGTTGTAGAATCAATGGCACCATATAAAAATGTCATTACTTTGAATGTGTCTTTAAAAAAAGGATATACATATAAAAAATCTTTTAATTTGCAATCTCAAACAAAAACAACTACATACAAATACAATACAGCAGGTAATTTAAATTCAATTAGATTTGGAACTGATATTTCATCTACTCAAAATCAAGCTGCTATTTGAGGTAATGGTAGTAAGACTATAGAACAAATTGTTAATGGTACAAGATAAAACAAAAATAATAATTTACATTTTTTGTAATTTGTGAAATCTTTATAAAATAATCTAAATTTTTAGATACCTATAAAAAAATAATATTTTTATATGTAACACTTTTATGTGTTACATATTTTTAATAACCATAAACATCATTGATTTTTAAACTAATTAAAAAATCTTATTTTTTACTTTTAAGTAAAATTAATAATTTTTTTTATTTGATAATCTATTATTAAATTTTTATTAATAATAGTATATTGTTTTTTTATGTTAAAATTACAGTCCAAAGACATTTGAAAATTATTTCAATTAATATAAGGGAGGTATAAAATGAAATTTATTAAATTACTTAATTTCATATCAGGTGGTATTTCATGCTCGATTGACATGTGAAGTGCAACACTCAAAAAAGAGTGTGCACTTCATTTGTTTTGTTTGTAAGTGTTCACTAATAAAAAGATAATGAATATTAGGAGTGCTTATGAAAACTTATAAACATTTAACAAAAGAAGAAAGATGCTTAATTTATTTTCTTTGAAATAAAGAAAAATATTCTATGAATAAGATTGCAAAAATCTTAAATAAAAACAAATCAACAATATCAAGAGAATTAAAAAGAAACACATCTTCAACAGGGATTTATTATTCATCAACTGCTCACAAAAAATACATTAGAAGAAAATCAAATTGTCATATGTTTTTTATGTTGAAGTACAAAAACTTCACAGATCTTTTTATTCAAAAATTTAATCCTAAATCTCATGGTGTAGAAGCTACAATTTTTTGAATAAAAGAAAACTATCCGTTAGTTAAAGTTCCAAGTGCTAGGCAAGTATTTAGATGAATCAATAGCAAGATTTGAAAGATACAAAGAAGAGATTGTTTAAGAAGAAAATATGTTAAAGGAAAAAGAAGAAAAATAGGTATATTTTCTAAAATTGATGGAAAATACTGCATTCCTTATAGTCTAAGACCAGAAAAGATAAACAATAGAAAAGAATTTGGACATTGAGAAGCTGATCTAATAGTTAGTAAAAGGCAAAGTGGTTATTACCACTTATTGACATTAGTGGAAAGAAAAACAAGGTTGGCAATTATTAGAAAAATAAAAGGGAAGAACGCAAGATCAATGATGGCTAAAATGTATACCATTATTCGAGATGAAAAACTCCCAATAAAAAGCATCACTGTTGATAATGGGTTAGAGTTTCAAATGATGGGAATAACTGCAAAACAATTCAACTTTAAAGTTTATTATTGCCAACCTTATTCTTCATTCCAAAGAGGGTCCAACGAGAACATAAATGGGATAGTTAGAAGATGATATAAAAAAGGAACTGACTTCAGTTTAGTAAGTGAAGATAAAATAAAAACTATTGAATGAAAAGTAAACAACATCCCAAGAAAAATGTTTGGTTATAAAACAGCTTACCAAATGTATCAAGAAAATATTTAAAACAAAAAAACTCTCAACTTATATTTCAAAGTCGAGAGTTTAATGTAACATTGAAGTGTTGCACTTCACATGTCAGTTAGGGATGAAATTTATTAAATTACTTAATTTCATATCAGGTGGTATTTCATTATGTTTGGTAACATCATTGCCATTATCTTTGATGACTAATACTAAAAATTCTGAAACTTCTGTCTTGGGAATTTCAGATTTAGGTGTTCCTGTTTTAAAAGATAATATTTCATTTACAGGAAATATTAATATTTTATTAAATGGTGATGGAAGAGCTGATGTTGTAAATAAAAATTTGAATAAAATTATTAACTATAATAAAAATTCAATGCTAAAAAATCTAGATGAAATAAGCGAGCTTGACTTAAATACATTATCTTTTGAATGTGAAATACTAAATTGAAACAATTGAGGAAATCAAACATTTGATGAATGAAAAAATAATGGCGTTTCAAAAGAGGTTACATATAGTGAAAAAGATAAGATTATTTTCCAATCAAAAAATCAATTAAAAAATTTTTTGGAAAATAATCTTATTAAACTATTAAATGATCCAAATGTTAAGTTAGCTGATGCAGAGTTTGGTATTAGCAATTTTGGAGATTTATTAATTCCGTTGGTTTCTAATTCAACAAACACAAGTAATGATAAAATAGTTCTTAAAATACCTTCTAAAAGTATTTTGTTTACTCCTAAAATTAAAATAACTGGTAGTTATGGAATAAAAAGAGAACGTCAAATTACATCAAAAAATATTTCTTTAGAATGCAATATATCTAATTTTGAATTGATACCTATTACATTTACAGAAAAAGCTAATAATAAAAAAGATATAATTCTTGATGAAAAACCAAATGATGCAAACAAAATTAACTTGTGAGAACAAATAAATGATAAAAATATTTTTGAAAAATTAAGTTGAATTAAAAAAGATGTTTTGAATAATGAAAACATAAATAATTCAAATATTAATTTAAGTATGTTTGATCTTAATGTTATTTATGATGATCTTGGATTAAACAAGGATACTGATGAAATATTAAAAATAAGAATTCAGTTTATAAATGGTGAATCATCTAGAAGACCATCAAATAGTAATTATAATGGTTTATACAAAATATTAATTGATACTATTAAAAAAAATAACAATAATAATTCTGACTTAAAAATTAAAACATATGAAGTTGTTTCATCTATAAATCAGAATAAAAATACAAACCCATTACAAGTTAATGTTCCTGATGCTTTCTTGTTAGATACTAATTTGGGTGGTGGTAAATATATGTATATCACTAAAGAATTTTTTGGAAATCAATCTTTTGAAATGGGTTTTAAAACATATAGTGGTTGGCCTGCACAATTTGTCTTACTTCATAGAAACTTATCAAATGGTAGAATTATTAGTAGTTTCATTAAGAAAATTCATGATTCAGCTAAAGCAAAAGGGATTCAAATTTCAAATGGTTTAATATTTATAATTGATCGTGTAAATGTGAATACTTTAATGGGAAAATATTCAAACAATGTAAGATTAAGAGTTTTACTTAGAAGAGGATTTAAGTTTAAAGATACATTTACATTAGAATTACAAGATAAGAGTGAAACATATAAATACAACACTAAAGGAAATACAGGTAGTGTAATATTTGGAATTGATATTTCACCTAAACAAAACGAAGCAGCAATTTGAGGTAATTATTCTAAAACAATAAATGAAATTGTTTTAAAATAATTTTAAATTAATGTTGTTTTAATAATTAAATTTAAAAATAAATTTAATGGTGCACAATACTTATAGTTTTGTGCATTTTTTATTAAATTAATTAACAATACAGATAAATTGTGTTTAATAATGTAAAAGGCAAAACAGAAACACAGATCAATAAATTGATTAATTAAATAAATTAGAAAATAAATTTATTTTTTTCTAAATATTTTTATTTTTTTTATTTCTAATAATTTTGTTTTTTTATTGTAAAATAAATTAACCTAGAATAGATAATTTATAGCTATGTAAGGGGCAATTATGAAGTTAAAGAATAAATTATTTGGTTTGCTTTCTGTTGGTGCTGCTGCATCAATTGGTAGTGTGTCTGTTACTATGTTAACTGATTCATTGAAACAAACAAAATTAAATAATGAAAAAGATAAATCCACCAATGATAATACATCTAAAGACAATGTAACTGAAAATGTTATTAATTCATCATTAAGTAAAACATCATCTGACATTGTAAATGGTGCACCTGCTATCACTAATGATCTATTAGTAATAAAGGCAAATAATTTAAATAAAGTTCAAAACAAAAATGAATTTTTAAACAAAACATTTAGCATTAGAACTTATGAACAATTTGTTAATAAAAAAAATTTAAGAAAAGATTTAATGTTTTATTTAAATTCTTTATGGAAATCTAATGGTAAAAAGTTTGCTATGACTTTTGTTACTGAACCAACTATTAGTGTTGCTAGTGATTACACTAGAAATGTGAATCTTAATGTAAAAATTAAATTAACTAATTTATTGCCTTCAACAACAAGTTTTAATTTTGATAATTATAGCCTTGAAATTGCTCCAAATAGTTTTGCATATTTTGAATTAAGAGTAGATAACTCTCCTTTTAAATTAACTATTAATTCTTTTAATAATAGATTTTTCTTAGGTGTTAAATTTGATTCTATTATTGTGAATTGTTATGATAAGCAAAATAGAAAAATAAAATCATATAAATTAAAAGATTTCACTTTTACTCCTAAGAACTTCTCATACATATTTTTAAGTGAATTTTCGGGTTTAACAAATCAGTTAAACTATAGACAACTTTATGATGATGATAATTTTGATCTTTATAGAAGTAAATTAACAAATAAAGAGATTGCCAATAATATATCTTTATATGCTTATGAACAACAAAATTTAATAATGGCATCATTAAGAGCAGCAGATAAAGTTTTTGAAAGTATTTCAAGAAATCCTAAACTAGATGTTTTTTTAAATGATACAGGTTCAAGTATTTCGTATTTATTAACACAATTAAAAATAATTCCAGCAGAATTACAAGGTCTTGTAACAGATTTAATTAGCAATGATAAAACCGTTATTCAAGTTATTCAAGATAATAGAAATACAATTGAGAAATTTGCATTATCTATATTAGGAAATGACCCATTCTTTTCAGGTTTAATTACAAGTGTTTTAGATAAAATAAAACCAAATATGACTCCTGAAGAAAGAGAAGAATTCTTTTCATTATTAGAAGTAATTCCAGGAGATTTATCTTTTATTAAATCAATTCTTGGGAAAATATTTGATAGTGGAAAAACTTTTGATATTATAGTTGATTTACTTTTAAATTCTTCAGATGAAATAAAGGATTTAATTAAAGGTGTTCCTTTTGTTTCAGAAATATTAGATTTTTTAAAAAATACTTTTATTAAATTTAATGGCAACCCAGAAGTTCTTTCAGTTTTTGCTCAAGATAAAGAATCAATTATAAAATTATTAAAAACATTTTTATCAAGTAGTGGTATGGCATTACCTCAAACATTCTGATTCTACTTTGATCAACTATTCACTAACAATTCAAATTTTAATGTTGATAAACTTAAATATTTATTTCAAACTACATTTGTTGGATTTACAAGATATTTTTTAACTTCAATTACAACATCTGGCAATTTTGTTAAAAATGTTGAATATAATTATGAAAAAAACACAGTTAGTTTTAAATATGAATTTGTTTGAACTTTAACTAAAGACTATTTGTGAAGTATTCTACCATTAAAGAACATTTTACCAAGTTATATTGGTATTCAAGGTTTCCCTTTTAAAATACCAACTAAATAAGTAACAGATGTTTTATTTGACTATATTAGATTTACAAAGAATGATAGAGTTGTGTTCACATATGAAGCTATAAATCAACCTTTATGAGCTAAACCAAAACTTGTTGATGGTATGTATTATTTTGGTTATACAATTCCACACAAATTAAAAGTGTGATTAGATTGACCAGGTGGATATAATTCTATTGCAGGACAATTCCATTGATTTATTGGACAATGAAATGCAGCAAGTGATATCACATATTATGCTTTATCACAGCAACACGAAGTATTGCAAACAATGTCTTTTTATGACAAAAATAAAGTACTTGGTGATTCTCAATATTATGGTGATGATGTTTACATGGATAAACTCCAATTTAAATGAAACCCAATTACAAATGATTTAAAATGAGCTACACGATCTAGCTTAGCTCGTGAAACTTTAAGAAGATATGATGTTTATACAGCAGATCTTACAAATAGACACCAATATATATGATCAACAAGCTTAAAAATAGCTGAAAATAAATTAGATGATTTGGTTAATAAATATGTTTGGGTTAATGATAATGTTAAAAATGACCCAAGACTTCAACCAATTGTTTATTTACATCCTATTGTGGATTTAAGATTAAGATATTTATCAACTCAAATTCTAAGTGTTTTTGTTTTTGAGGCTGTGGTAATGTTCCCATATGATGTTATGAATGTTGATACTGGTGCTACAGGAAATGTTTTCAAAATTTCCTTCACATTATAAAACAAGATAGTATTTTATAGGTTTGTTTTTTATTTTTAGTGATATATAATTATAAGTATAGATAGTTTTAAGGATTTATATGCAAAATATAAGCGAAGCAAAAGTTAAAAAATATTCGATTGTCTCTTATGGACTTGGGTCAGCTTTTATAATGCTTTCTGGTTTAGTTATTGGGCTATGAATTATATTAGGTCCAAGATTCAACGAAATATTTACAGCTAAAGATACTGATTCGTTAAGTGGTGGTATTTTCTACTCAGCTGTAGTTTGTACTGGGTTATGAGTTTTATTACTTGTATTATTAGTATTCTTTGTTATTTATTACAATAAAATTTCTAGAAGTTTTCAAAATCAAGATTTTGAAATGCCTGATATGAGAAAAGATCCTGGACAACAACAAAATCCTAATCCTGTTGTTGTAAACATTAATAATCCTAATCCTTTATTAAACAACAATAGACCAAATAATGGGCCTGGTCCAAATTTAGGTCCAATGAACCAACAAAGACCTATGCCAAATGGTCCACAAGGTCCAAGACCATTATTAAATGGTAACCCTCAAGGACCAAGACCTATGCCAAATGTTCCACAAGGTCCAAGACCAATGGGCCCACAACCACAACCAGGGTTTAGACCAGCTCCACAATTATCTGGTCCAAGACCAATGGGTCCAAGTCCTCAAGGACCAAGACCTATGCCAAATGGTCCACAAGGTCCAAGACCAATGGGTCCGCCAATGGGGCCACAACGTCCACCTGTTCCACCAAGACCTGGTAATAGATAAAATGTTATTAAAAAGAAGTTTTTTAAAAAAACTTCTTTGCTCGATTGACATGTGAAGTGCAACACTCAAAAAAGAGTGTGCACTTCATTTGTTTTGTTTGTAAGTGTTCACTAATAAAAAGATAATGAATATTAGGAGTGCTTATGAAAACTTATAAACATTTAACAAAAGAAGAAAGATGCTTAATTTATTTTCTTTGAAATAAAGAAAAATATTCTATGAATAAGATTGCAAAAATCTTAAATAAAAACAAATCAACAATATCAAGAGAATTAAAAAGAAACACATCTTCAACAGGGATTTATTATTCATCAACTGCTCACAAAAAATACATTAGAAGAAAATCAAATTGTCATATGTTTTTTATGTTGAAGTACAAAAACTTCACAGATCTTTTTATTCAAAAATTTAATCCTAAATCTCATGGTGTAGAAGCTACAATTTTTTGAATAAAAGAAAACTATCCGTTAGTTAAAGTTCCAAGTGCTAGGCAAGTATTTAGATGAATCAATAGCAAGATTTGAAAGATACAAAGAAGAGATTGTTTAAGAAGAAAATATGTTAAAGGAAAAAGAAGAAAAATAGGTATATTTTCTAAAATTGATGGAAAATACTGCATTCCTTATAGTCTAAGACCAGAAAAGATAAACAATAGAAAAGAATTTGGACATTGAGAAGCTGATCTAATAGTTAGTAAAAGGCAAAGTGGTTATTACCACTTATTGACATTAGTGGAAAGAAAAACAAGGTTGGCAATTATTAGAAAAATAAAAGGGAAGAACGCTAGATCAATGATGGCTAAAATGTATACCATTATTCGAGATGAAAAACTCCCAATAAAAAGCATCACTGTTGATAATGGGTTAGAGTTTCAAATGATGGGAATAACTGCAAAACAATTCAACTTTAAAGTTTATTATTGCCAACCTTATTCTTCATTCCAAAGAGGGTCCAACGAGAACATAAATGGGATAGTTAGAAGATGATATAAAAAAGGAACTGACTTCAGTTTAGTAAGTGAAGATAAAATAAAAACTCTTGAATGAAAAGTAAACAACATCCCAAGAAAAATGTTTGGTTATAAAACAGCTTACCAAATGTATCAAGAAAATATTTAAAACAAAAAAACTCTCAACTTATATTTCAAAGTCGAGAGTTTAATGTAACATTGAAGTGTTGCACTTCACATGTCAGTTAGGGAAAGAAGTTTTTTAAAAAAACTTCTTTTTTTATTTATTATTATATAATCTTTGAAATATTAGTTGGGAGTAACTGTGTCTATTGTTAATAAAATTTTTAGTGAAAAAATCGATGCTAACGTCAATGATTTTTATGCTAAACAAAATATGTGAAAATTATCTGCTAAAGTAGTTATTCCAACATTACTGCTAACTCTTTTATTTGGAATTTATATTTTTATAGATCAATTACTAATGATTTATCTTATCCCAAAAATGGGAATTGACTATTATCAAAAATATTTTGACTCGCTTAATGTTCCTATATTAAATCAAATGGATGTTATAGTAAATAAACTTCGTAGCGATAATATTCAACAAAGTTCTTGAGGTTTTACTTTGTTTAATAATCAAAACTTTATAAGTTATGCTGCAAGTTTAATTGGGATATTTAATTTAATTGTTATATCTTTTGGTTATCTTATAAGTACAGGTGCTTCAGTTTTATATAGTAGAGCATATGCTAAAAAAGATCATTATCAAAGAGATAAAGTTTATCAAACTTCATTTTATTCAACTATTATTTTTTCTCTTTTTGCTACTGTCTTAATGATTTTTATTCAACAACCTATATTGTCTGCAATTATTCCTGTAGGTGAAAAATATAACTATGTTTTTCCCAACAGTGAAGTACAAAATTCACTTAGCTCAATTCCTGATGCACAACAAACAATAACTTCATATGTTAAATATTATTACTCTGGCTCAATTAAACAAACGGGGAGCTATTTATACTTTTTAAACTCAACAATTATTTTTATGTGTTTATCTAATCTATTTTCTTTCTTTTTGAGAAGTGAGGGAAAAAATATTTGAATTACATTTATAGCAATTTTTGCAAATATGTTTAATATTGTTTTGGATGTAATATTAATTTATTCTAAACTTGGTGTAATAGGTTCTGGGATTGCAACTTTTATTAGTTTTATGATGAATTGTTTCGGATTAATAATTTATATTATTATTCTTCAAAAAAAGTCTGCAACAAACGTGAATTTTGTTGTTTTAAAACAATTTAGGATTAATTTTAAAATACTTATTATTTCAATATCTTTAGGATCTGGCACATTTTTAAGAGAGATTTCTTTAGCTGTTGCTAATGTTGTTTACTTAACAGTTTTATATAGTACATTTAATGCAATAACTAATGGGCCAATTGCTTTAGGCATATTGACTAAATTAGTTGCAACTCCTTTATATAATCTTTTATTTTTTGCTATTTTTGGGATTGTTGATGGAATGAGACCTATTCTTTCATATAATTATGCAAACAAAGAATATAATAGGGTTAAAAAAGCTTATTGAATTGGAACACTTTATGGAATTATTTATTCTTTAATGGTTAATGTTTTGATATTTTCATCATTAGCATCAGATACTGTATTAAACTTTTTTGCACCAGTTCAAGATGGAGAAAAAAACCAAGCAACAAAAATGCTTATTGTATTATTGATGTCTATGATGTTTCAAATGCCATTTATTAGTTTGTCTGTTGGTGGGTTGAGTTTGTTTCAATCAACTGGTAAAAATTTTATGAATTTTTTATTATCCTTAATGCAAGGTAGTATAACTTTTTATCCAGTAATTTATTCAATGAGTGCTATTGCTAAACATTTTGATAGTTATTTCCTTATGATGTTTACAGGATTTTTAAATATTGCTTTATCATCGTTAATTATCTTTTTTTCAACAATTATTTACATTTATCAATACATGGGCAAAAAAGAAAAAAATAATGATCCAGCAGCTTCATTAAATAAACAAATTAAAAAACTTGAAGATATTTTAAAAGTTAATAAAAATAAAATTTAATAACTCTTTTTATCAACAATATTATTTTTTTTAAAAAATTAAAATTAATATTGTTATATTTGATATTAATATATAGGTTATAAACTATCATAATTGTGAAAAAGTAAATTTTTACAATATAATAATTATTAGTAACTTTTATTGTCACATAGGATTTACGATGGATTACAAACAAATAATTATTAACGAATTAAAAAAATTAAATTTAAAACTTGGAATTGCAGAATCTGTTACTGGTGGTATGATTTCTTCAGCACTTGTTGATGTCCCAGGGTCATCTAAAGTATTTAAAGGTTCTGTAGTTTCATATACTCCAGAAGCTAAAAATAAACTACTTGGAATTGACATTGACTTAATTGAAAAGTATGGTGAAGTATCTCCACAGATAGCTAAAGAAATGGCTTTAGCAATTAGAAATAAATTGAAAACAGATTTTTCTATTGCAGTAACAGGTCACGCTGGTCCTTTTAGTGACTCTGAAGAAAAGAAATGCTTAGTTTATTTTTGTATCATTGTTATTGATAAAGCATATGAATTTGAAATGATTTCAAACGATGAAGGAAGAACAACTAATAGAATAACTATTGCTTCAAAAATAATTGAAGAGTTATTTAAGCTAATATATAAAGTTAAATCAGAAAGCAAAATAATAAATAATTCAGAACTTTAGTTTAATAAAACTATCTTTTGATAGTTTTATTTTTATTAATTTTTTAAAAATTTATTTTTTATTTGTTAGTTTCTCCTAAAAATATCTATTTATATAGTGGAGGGTTCAAATGGAGTATAAAATTTTTAATGAAACAATAAAAGAAATGGAAAAAAAATATGGCAAAGAAACTTTTTGCTATTTTGATGACAATGATAAAGTTGAAGTAATTTCAACAGGAAGTATTCACTTAGATGATGCTATTGGAATTGGTGGTTTTCCTAAAGGTAGAATAGTTGAAATTTTTGGTAATGAATCAAGTGGAAAAACAACAATTGCATTACAAGTTATAAAACAATGCATTAACAATAATATGAAAGCAGCATATATTGATGCTGAACAAACATTGGATGCGACATATTTGAAATCTATAGGAATAGATCTTGAAAAGTTGTTGATAGCAAAACCAGAGACTGGTGAACAAGCATTTTCAATTATAGATGCACTAGTAAAAACTAATTTAATAGATTTAATTGTTGTTGATTCAGTTGCAGCCTTAATTCCTCAAAGTGAACTGAATGCTACAATGGAAGATCAAAACATAGGTGCCCATGCAAGATTAATGTCTAAGGGTTTAAGAATGATTCATGCAAATGTTGCTAAATCAAATGTATGTGTTGTTTTTATTAATCAATTAAGAGAAAAGGTTGGAGTAATGTTTGGTAATCCTGAAATTACAACAGGCGGTAGGGCTTTAAAGTTTTTTAGTTCTTTAAGATTAGATGTAAGAAAAAGTGAACTACTTAAAAATGGTAGTGATATTCTTGGAATTAAATCAAAAGTAACAGTTGTAAAAAACAAATTAGCGCCACCTTTAAAAACTTGCTTTGTTGATATTTTCTTTGGTAAAGGTTTTGACTATAATAATGAGATTATTGATTTTGCAATTGAGTATGAAATTATAAACAAATCAGGTTCGTGATTTTATTATAATGGTGATAAAATTTGCCAAGGAAGAAAACAATTAGAAGAATACTTAACTTCTCATCAAGATATTTTTGAAGAAATAAAAAACAAAGTAATTGAACAAAAAAAATAATCATAAATTTACTAAGGTATTAAGTTACATTAATTTGCTTAATATCTTAGTTTTTATTTTTTAATAAATAATTTTTATAAAAATAAAAACAAAATTATTTTTAGAAAATGAATTTTAATTTGGTATAATTTAAACCTAAAATAAAGTAAATTAATAAGAATTACACTAATTATTTTTAATTAATATATATTTGTTAATTAACTTATAATAGAAATGTGTTTTTCATTGCACTATATTACAATTTTGGAGTTTTTTATGAATGACTTTAAAGAAAAAATTTACTCTGGAAAATCATATATTAATGGTAAATTTATTGATTCAAATAAAAAAATAGAAATTTATTCACCTATTAATAATAGTCATATTGGGGATGTTGTAGCATTAAGTAAATCTGATATTGATGATGCATTTTTAGCTGCACATAATGCTTTTAATAAATGAAGTTTTACACCAGGATATAAAAGAGTTGAATTAATTAAAAAAATGGCTTCATACTTTATTGAAGAAAAAGAGTTTTTAGCTAATTTAATTACACTAGAAGTTGGTAAATCTTATAAAGAGAGTTTATCTGAAGTTGAACGTTCTTACCAATACATAATGGATACTATTGATTATTTTGAAAAAAACATAGATAAACCATTTGTTATAGATGAAACAATTCATGGTGTAAAAAATAAAGTTGGTAAATTTTATAGAGTACCAATTGGAGTAGTGCTTGCTATTTCTCCTTTTAACTATCCAATTAATTTATCAATATCTAAAATTATTCCATCACTAATAGTTGGTAACACTGTTGTTTTTAAACCTGCAACTTATGGCTCTTTAGTTGGAAGTCAACTTGCAAGATATTTTGATAAATCTGGTTTTGAACCAGGTGTGTTTAACTTGGTAACAGGTAAGGGAAGTGAAATTGGGGACTATATAGTAACAAATAAATACATTCAAGGAATCACTTTCACTGGAAGTACAGATATTGGTAAAAAAATAGCTGAACAAGCATCAATGAAAAAATTGGTTTTAGAACTTGGTGGCAAAGATGCAGCTATTGTTCTTGATGATATTGATGTTTCTTTAGTAGCTAAAGAGATAGTTAAAGGTGCATATGGTTACAGTGGACAACGTTGTACAGCAATAAAAAGAATTATTGTTTTAAATGACATTGCAGATAGATTAGTGATTGCTTTAAGAGAAGAAATTTTAAAACTTAGAGTTGGTAACCCATTTAGTAGTCCAGACATTGTCCCAGTAATTGATAAAAAAAGCCTAGATTATGTTTTATCTTTAATCCAAGATGCTTTAGTTCATGGAGCTAATATAGTAACTGGAAATCAAATTGTTGGTCATAATTTATTAACTCCAACCTTAGTTGACCATGTTTCTTTAAAAAGTAAACTTGCATGAGAAGAACCATTTGGACCAGTATTGCCAATAATAAGAGTTAAAGATATAAGTGAAGCTATAAGTGTAGCCAATGCAAGTAATTTTGGTTTACAAGGAAGTGTATTTACAAATGATAAAGCAAAAGCATTGTTAGTTGCAAACCACTTAAACACAGGAACTGTTAATATTAATAAGTCTTCTTCACGTGGACCAGATATTTTCCCATTTGTTGGTGTTAAAGATTCAGGATTTGGTGTCCAAGGGATTGAGGGAGCAATGGTTGAGATGACAAGAATTAAAGGAATCGTTGAAAATAGTTAATTTTCAATTGATTTATTATAATATTATTTTTGAGTCTATTTAAGGAGTATTTATAATGTCTAATATTTTAAAAGGTACTGGCGCAAGTGTAGGTATTGCTTGTGCAAAAGCTTTTGTATTAAAAAAACCAACTTTTAATATTACTAGTTCAAAGATTGATAATAGTAGCAATGAAGTAAAAAAAATTGAATTAGCTTTTGATAAATCTATTGATCAATTAGAAAAAATTAAAGCAATAGCAACAAAAAAAAATGGAAGTGAAAAAGCATTAGTATTTGATGCTCACATTGAAATAGTAAAAGATCCAGAATTAAAAAATCAAATTGTAGATTTAGTTGATAACGAAAAACTAAATGGTGCTTATGCAATTAAAAAAATATATGATTCTACTCATGATTTTTTTGCTTCAATGGAAGATCCTTATTTTAAAGAGCGTGCAAGTGATATCAATGATGTTCAAACAAGAGTTTTGGCTAATTTCTTAAACATTGAACTTCCAAATCTTTTATCTATTGATAAAGAAGTTATTATTATTGCACATGATTTAACACCAAGTGAAACAGCTTTATTGAACAAAGAATTTGTTAAGGGATTTATAACTAATATTGGTGGAAGAACAAGTCATGCATCAATAATGGCTAGAACAATGGAAATCCCAGCTGTATTAGGTTTAAAAAATGTAACTGAACAAATTAAAGATGATGAAATTGTAGCAATAGATGGTGATGCTGGTGTTGTTGAATTTAAAGATGTTGATGTTAACTTATGAAAGAAAAAAATATTAGCATTTGAAGAAGAGAAAAAAGAATTATTAAAGTTTACAAAAGTTAAAGCTAAAACAAAAGATGGTCATATAGTTGATGTTGAAGCAAATATTGGTAAACCAAGTGACTCAGATAATTTAGATTCATATGGTGCTGAAGGTGTTGGTTTATATAGAAGTGAGTTTTTATACATGGACTCTTCAAATTGACCAGATGAACAAACACAATTTGAAGCATATAAATATGTTTTAGAAAAACAAAAAGACAAAATTGTTATTGTTAGAACATTGGATATTGGTGGCGATAAAAAATTAAATTATTTTACTTTTGATCATGAAGAAAATCCCTTTTTAGGCTATAGAGCAATTAGATTTACTTTAGATAACAAAGAAGTATTTAAAACCCAATTAAGAGCATTATTGAAAGCTTCAATTTATGGTAAGCTTGGAATTATGTTCCCTATGATTTGTTCAATTGGTGAAATTATAAAAGCTAAAGAAATTTTAAATGAATGTAAAAAAGAACTTGATCAAGAAAAAGTTAAATACTCAAATGATTTAAAAATTGGTATGATGATTGAAATACCATCAACTGCTATTCTTGCAGATAAGTTTGCAGAACATGTAGATTTTTTCTCAATTGGAACAAATGACTTAATTCAATATACTTTTGCTGTTGATAGAATGTCTGAAAAATTAACACACCTATACCAACCAAACAATCCTTCTTTACTAAGAATGATTGCTCACACAATAGAAGGTGCAAAAAAACACAATGTATCAGTAGCTA
This sequence comes from Malacoplasma iowae, assembly GCF_900660615.1. GTDB lineage: Bacteria > Bacillota_I > Bacilli_A > Mycoplasmatales > Mycoplasmoidaceae > Malacoplasma > Malacoplasma iowae. The sequence continues at coordinate 521,296 of NZ_LR215023.1, forward strand.
TGTGTGGTGAAATGGCTGGTGATGTTATGTCTATTCCTATTTTATTAGGATTAGCTGGAAAAGGTCTTAATGCATTTAGTATGAGTGCTTCATCAATACCAAGAGCTAAAAAGTTTATCTCTAGTTTAAATCATAAAGACTGTATCGACTTAGCAGAAAAAGCTATTAATTGTAGTACTCCTGAAGAAGTTAATAAACTTGTAAAAGATTTTTTAACTAAAAATAATTTAATGTAATAATTTAAAACCATTTACTTATCTAATAAAACCTTATATCAACATTTGTTTGGTATAGGGTTTTTCTTTATATATATTTTTAATAACAATAAGTAAATGGATTTTATCGTGGATATAAAAAACACAAACTTTATGTTAAAAACATACAAAATTTTGTTGTTACTAAAATATATTTATATGTTTTTAAAAAAAGGAGTATTATCATATAAAAGAGAACACATAAAATAATTGCTCTTTTATTTTAATAAGGGAAGATTATGAAAAGATTTTTAGGTTTTATAAGCTACAGAAGTTTTATTTTAAGTATTATCTTTACTATCTTTCTTTTTGCTTTTGTATACTTATCAATATATTCAAACAATAACTACGATTATTTATACAAAAAAGAACTTAATCCAAATGATGGAAACTATTACTACACTTTACAAAGTGTAGGTTTTTTTGGAGTAGTTCATTTTACTTTTATAGCAACATCACTATCATTTGGTATGTTGTTAGTGTTTTATATCAACAAAGTTTTTATGGCGACAAGAATTTATGATCTAACTGGTATTTACTCTTGGATCACATTTTGTTCAATCATTCCATTAATTGGAATTATTATTGATTGATTTATTTTCTATAAATCTATTGATTCATTTGAGGAAAGAAAAATTAGTGATATCATTTTGAATCATCATTTTGTTAAATCAATTCATATTACTCAAACAATTTTTTCTTTATTTATATTCTTAGTAATTAACTCATTAACATTTATCATTTATCCTGAACAATTGTTTGGTGAAATTTGATCATCATATTTACCAATTTGTTTAATAATTCAATATATTGGTTCTGTTTGTTTTTTTATATCTTTAGCGGCGGGAGTTATTTATTTTATTATTGATCTTGTAAATATAAATGAATTAAGTGAAACACTAAAAGTTAATAAAAAACAATGTCTTAATTATGTATTCTTCCCATGATTAATCACTAATTCAAAATATGAGAACACTTCCTTTTTAAAAGTTAACAAAGATTTTTAGTTTAATATATTGTTAGTCAAGTTATTAAAAAAATCAAACAGAACATAAGTGATCAATTTTGTTATTTTAGCGTAGTATAAAAACATAATTCTATATGAATCATAAACATATATAAAATATAAAGAAAACAAAATTATGAAAACATTTTACTAGCTGTTGTTGTTTCTAGTTCTATTCACTTACAATAAACGCTATAAATGTTCAAAATGAATTAAATAATTATTCTAACTCATTGAGTTACAGAAATTACTTTATTTAAAGTATTTCACAAACATTCCAAAAAAAATAGACAATAAATATAGATTATTGGAACTTTTAATTGAAATTAAAAGTGAATTATCTTTAGAAGAAAACAAAATTTCCAAAAAACAGAGATGAGTATTCAAGGTTTATCAAATCTTATTTTCTTTAGTAAAAAAATTTATAGTATTAACTCAGTAATGATGGGTTAATCTTTGAATAAATTTGACACTGAAAAAAGTACAAACATACCTTACTTTGTTATTTAAGTTAAAAGATTTTTTTTGGTAAATTTAAAAATTTTAGTGGTTTTTTTATATTCTATCTATTTGATATGATATCAATAACATACATACTGTTTGTAATAGGTTATTATTTAATAGTCAGAATTACATTATTAGTTATAGTTTTAGTTGATGTGATAACTTTGGAATTTGATATTATAAATATTAAAAATTATGAATTTGTTAACGCTAATCAAAAAAGAAACTTTTAGATATATATTTATTTCATGGATCATGACAAGTAGTAGATATTCTAATGCTAATTATTTTAAAACAACTTAAGTACACATTAGCATATATAAAAAAACAAAATAAAAATAGTGTGGATATACAGTATAAACACACTATTTTTATGCTCGATTGACATGTGAAGTGCAACACTCAAAAAAGAGTGTGCACTTCATTTGTTTTGTTTGTAAGTGTTCACTAATAAAAAGATAATGAATATTAGGAGTGCTTATGAAAACTTATAAACATTTAACAAAAGAAGAAAGATGCTTAATTTATTTTCTTTGAAATAAAGAAAAATATTCTATGAATAAGATTGCAAAAATCTTAAATAAAAACAAATCAACAATATCAAGAGAATTAAAAAGAAACACATCTTCAACAGGGATTTATTATTCATCAACTGCTCACAAAAAATACATTAGAAGAAAATCAAATTGTCATATGTTTTTTATGTTGAAGTACAAAAACTTCACAGATCTTTTTATTCAAAAATTTAATCCTAAATCTCATGGTGTAGAAGCTACAATTTTTTGAATAAAAGAAAACTATCCGTTAGTTAAAGTTCCAAGTGCTAGGCAAGTATTTAGATGAATCAATAGCAAGATTTGAAAGATACAAAGAAGAGATTGTTTAAGAAGAAAATATGTTAAAGGAAAAAGAAGAAAAATAGGTATATTTTCTAAAATTGATGGAAAATACTGCATTCCTTATAGTCTAAGACCAGAAAAGATAAACAATAGAAAAGAATTTGGACATTGAGAAGCTGATCTAATAGTTAGTAAAAGGCAAAGTGGTTATTACCACTTATTGACATTAGTGGAAAGAAAAACAAGGTTGGCAATTATTAGAAAAATAAAAGGGAAGAACGCTAGATCAATGATGGCTAAAATGTATACCATTATTCGAGATGAAAAACTCCCAATAAAAAGCATCACTGTTGATAATGGGTTAGAGTTTCAAATGATGGGAATAACTGCAAAACAATTCAACTTTAAAGTTTATTATTGCCAACCTTATTCTTCATTCCAAAGAGGGTCCAACGAGAACATAAATGGGATAGTTAGAAGATGATATAAAAAAGGAACTGACTTCAGTTTAGTAAGTGAAGATAAAATAAAAACTCTTGAATGAAAAGTAAACAACATCCCAAGAAAAATGTTTGGTTATAAAACAGCTTACCAAATGTATCAAGAAAATATTTAAAACAAAAAAACTCTCAACTTATATTTCAAAGTCGAGAGTTTAATGTAACATTGAAGTGTTGCACTTCACATGTCAGTTAGGGATAAAAATAGTGTGGATATACAGTATAAACACACTATTTTTATTTTCTATAAGATATAAAAACTATTTTACAATCATATTATTTACATGGATTGTTGATATCTGTAAACTACAATAATTAAAAAATTATTATTCTGATATAAACATTTTAATAAATAAAAAAACTGGCAACAGCCAGTTTAATTTTTAATGGAGCAGATGACGGGAATCGAACCCGCGTCTCGACCTTGGCAAGGTTGCATTCTACCATTGAACTACATCTGCATTACCAAGCATTATTTATTATATTATAAAAATAAAGCTTTTAAAAATTAATTTGGATAATATTAAAAATCTATATGTACTTTAAATATTCGGTTATAAAAAATGTGTTTGTGTTTATAATTATCATGGGCGCGGACAAATAAGATAATTGAACGATAATAAAGGAGGAAATTTTTGAAATTAAAAATAAACAAAAATAATTCTTTTTTATTTAAAAATATTGAAGAATTAAATAATGTTAATTTTCTTGATGATGATCAAGAACAACAAGCAAGTGACTTTGATGACCAAGATTTATCAGATGGAGTTTCAGAAAAGTTATTAGATTATTATCACGAAAGAGAATTTCATGATTACTATGACCAACAAAGCAGTCATTTTAGTATCAAAGAATATTTATTTAATCTTAAATCAACAAAAAATTCACTTTGATTTTTGTTTGTATACTTACTAGTGTTTTTTATAATAAATTACTTAATCTCAAATTATATTCTGTATGTAACTATTTTTAATCAAAGTGTAAGCATTAATAATAACTTTTTAATTTGATCAAATTATGTTACTAGAATATTTATGATTGTATTTTTTGTAATTTCTTTTGTTTTAACTTTATTTAGTAATATAGGTTTTTTAATTTCCAACAAAAATTTTAATGATCGATTAATAAGAAATTCAATAATACAATTTATTTATATATTGATTATTCTTTTTGAATGTCTTTCCTTTTTGCATTTTGATTTATTTTCTAACAAGACTTTAGAACAAATAGGATATTTTTTCTCATTTGTTAGTTGAAATGATAACTTATTGTATGTAAATATATTTTTATTGCCAATATTAATTTACTTTTTTAATAATCAAGAAAAGACAAATAAAAAAACAAAAGATATTAAAAATAACAATTTAGTTTATTTTTTATGCATTGTTTCTATCATTGCGATTTTATTTATAATAATTTCTAATAATGTTTATGATAATATATCACTTGATGCTAAAGATAATTATTCAATATTTACAAATGTTATAGTATTGGTCTTATCATTAATCACAATTATTATTGGTATTAATAGTAAGTCAATGGCTTTAATTGTTGCTAAAAAATTCAGTGAAAAAAACTATAAATTGGCATACCATTGTTTTTGTATGTTTTTCTTTTTTATTAGAATATTATCGATTATTACTTTATTATTATCGATAACAAATCTTGCTACAACTTTATGAAATTATTTGAATTTTCAAAATAATTTAAATAGTGGTATTTCAACGTCATCTTTAAACTATTCTGGAATTGTATTAATAAATTTTGCTAAAGTTTCAAACATTGATTTTACTAACGCATCTCTTGGAGGGAACTTAACAAACTACCAAGTATCTTTTGGTTATTCTATTTCAAGTTTTACATTTGTATTGTTTGTATTTTTATTTATTCCTTTGAGTCTATTTTTATATCTTTATGACATTCATTTTTTGAAAAATAAAAATATTTATAACCAAGATCAAATGAACAATCAATACAACAATAAAACAATTATTAGTAACAACAATATGGGAAATGTTGTTATGTCACAAAATCAATCTTATATTGAAGATATAAAAGCTGCATTTGAATTATTAGAAAAAAATATTATCACTAAAGAAGAATATGCAGAAATTAAAAGAAAAATAATTGAAAAGATTTAGAATTAAAAAATTAAATATTTTCCAATCGTTATGATTATGAAATATTTAATTTTTTAGTTGCAAGTATTTATACATAAAGTAATTTTTGCTATGAGAAAACAAATATTTTTTATATATTAAAATACAAAATTAGTTATAATAATTTGAGTTGAAAATTAAAATATTTTGGATTTTTTATGAAGTCAAAAATAAGTAGAAAAAATTTTGATGATAATTTTAAATATTTAAATGAAAATAATAGTAAAAAAAACAAATTGGTTAATAAACTATTTGGTGACAAAGCCTTTATTATTTTAATGTTTTCATTATTTATACCTTCAGCATTGCAACAATTAATTACTATTGCTGTAACATATGTTGATATATTTTTTATTTCTGGTTTTGCCCCAAATAAAATTACTATTGATAATAATGTTATTAATATAGCAAATCCTGGAACAATTGCTAAAACAGCTGTTGGTATATCAACATCGGTTATTAATTTTCCGCTCATGGTTACTTTGGGTGTAACATCAGGTATTGGCTTAGTTACAGCACAATACTATGGAGCAAAACAAAAAAATGAATTACAACAAACTATCATTTATAAAATACTTGTTAGTTTGTTATTGGTTACTCCTTTTATCATCTTAATGATGGTTATGCCTTTTGAAATTATTTCTGTTTCTAGAAATGTTTTTAATCCGATTTTAACAAGTGAGTCTGGATTAATTTCAAGTGTGGCTGCAACTTATTTATTTTGAAGTGCTCCTGGATTTTTTATAATAATTCTTGTATACACTTTAGGGTACTCTTATAGAGAAATTGGGAAACCTAAATATGCATTAATAGCTTCATTGTGTTCTATGTGTGTCAATATCATAATGGACCCATTACTAATTATTTTTGAAAAAGATTTAAATAATGCAGTTAGAAATATTGCATTAGCAACTATATGTTCTAGATTTATTGAATTTTTAGTAATGTTCATTTTTATATATGCCAAAAAAGAATATTATTTATTTATTAAGAAAGTAAAACTAGATTTTAAAACATTCAAGGTGACAATTAAAAATTCATGACAAGCAATTTTTAATGATGCTCTATATGGTTTTGCTACATTATTTTTAGTAATGTGTTTATTAATATATGATGAAAATAGTCATGATGCATTTACAACTGTATCAATAATTATTCAATTTGCAAATGTTATTTTTCCAGGTATGGCTGCAAGTTGTGCTGTTTTAGTTGGTAGTGAATTAGGAAACAACAATATTGAAAAAGCTAAATCTAACAGCATTTGTTTAATAACCTGAGGTTCTATAATAACTTTAGTATTTGCTTTGATTTTATTTGCTTTATCATGATTTATTAATCCAATATTATCTCCTCCACCTCCAATAGAAAACTCTAATCTTTATAATCAATGGTTAGCTAATCAAGAATTGGCAAAACAAGCTGAATGAGTCATGATGCCAATTATATTTAGTCAGGGTATTTTCTCAATTTTATATTTTTCAATAAAGGCTGGTGGATCTAAATATATATTTTTTACTGATGGATTTGTTATGTCAGTGTGATGTGTAGTTTTAGGTTGTTTGCTTTATACTAAAACAATTAATCCAAACAACTTAAAATCACCTTTGCTATTATTTTTTATTGTTGAATTTAATCAAATTGCCAAAGCGATAACTTCATTTATTATGTATAAATGATCTAATTGAGCTATCAATATTACTATTAATAAATAAAACAAAAGAATTATATTATTTAAAATATTAAACAATTTTATAATAATTTTAATGATATTACATTTTAAATACATTAGGACAACAATGGTTTTGATTTACTTTGTTGTTCTATTTTTATTTTCAAATAAATAAATTTTATGTAAAAAAAATCCAAAAATAGTATAATATATAAATGTAATGTGTGCCTATAGCTCAGTTGGATAGAGCATACGCCTTCTAAGCGTAGGGTCAGGAGTTCGAATCTCTTTAGGCGCGCCATTTATAAAACCAAACACTTCGTTCTTTTGTGAATGAGGTGTTTTTTTACGTGTTTGTATTCAATTTTTATTTAATTTATAATATATTAAGCAATATTAATATTTGTTAATTGGTGGTGAAAAAATGGTAAGAAAAATTAAAAAAGTGTTTTTATTTTCTACAACATTAATTATTCCGACTATTTCATTGCCTTATACAGTTTTTAATAATAACTTAACAAACCAACATATAGGTTTTGATGGTGCTAGTCAATTAAGTGAATCACAATTATTGGCAAATAATGTTGATGCATTAAAATATCCTGTAACTCCAGATGCTAACAACAACATAACACCATATGGTGTTTTTAGAATTGTAAATTCAGACAATCAAAAAAAGATTGTAATGAATGATTTTAATTCTAATTTATTATGAGAATACAATTTATTGAACAATGATTTGTTAAGAGTTATTTATCAAAATTATGTTATTAAAAGCATTAACACAAAATATAATCCATTTATGAAAACTATTTTTATTTATGGTATTGTATCTAATGATAGTTCTGCTCCAGATAAAGCATATTTATTCCAACTTCATGCTGACACAGGAAAACCTTATATAGTAAATAATTCTAATGGAAATTCAATATTACGTGATAGAGATGGTTTAACACCTTATATTGATAGTCTTATTTTTGATAAAGATGAAGGTAGTTTTATTGTTTTTGATTCTTCACAAGATTATAGTACTTTTAATAATATGTTAAAAATATCTTATAGAAATTATTCAACATTGCAAATAAATTCAAATGATATCAAAAAATTTGTACAAAATGGAACAACAGCATCAAACAAAGTAATTAATAATACAAAATTAATTAAAGCTGTAAATTTATCTAATGGTTTTTTTGGAATATATAAATATTATGAGGAAACAACCACCACAACGAATCCAACAAAATCAACTAATATTATTAGAAAAGTTGGTTTTGCTATTTTTGATTGACAACTAAGAAAATTAACTAATGACTTAGAAGTTTATTCTGAAAATGATTCTACACAAGGTGTTGTAAATCTTACAAAAAGTAATTTGTATAGTTTAATTAATGATTCTTTTGTTATATCAAAGACAAAAAATTCTTATCTTATATCTTTAAATATGGTTGAACCAGTAATGTCTGGAAATTATAATAATTCAGCAACTCATTATGGTTTTTCTGATAAATTAAGATTTGTTGAATTTACTTATCCAACAAATGGTACACCAATAAATTTATCATTAAAAGAAATAAATGTTACTAATAATAATTACATTTCTTCTTTAAAAATTGATAATAGTACAAATACAATTTTTGCTACAACTTACTCTGATCCTTCTAAATTATTAACACCTAAATTATTTGCAGTAGATTTAAGTTCTAGCAAAATGACAGAAGTTTCAAATTTTAATAATAATAAAAATAGCGGTTCTACATTGGTTAATGTTTTTCCTGTTGATAACTCATTGAATTCTGATAAACAAAAAAGCTTTTTATTAAAACAAGTTGTTAATTTTGATAATACAAACAATAGCAATGTAACATCTAATACACAAATTACAAGTTCTAAATATGTTGGTAGTGATGTTACAAAATCTGGTGATACTTATACTGAAAATAACCAAAATGAACTTTTTACTTTTTCAATTAATAACATTCAAGAAGAATTAACTAATGATCAAGTCATTACTAAAAAACTTCCTAGTGATGTTTCAGAGCAAGATATTTTAGGAATAACTAAATTAATGGTTAACAATGCAGAAAATACAGAATTATTAGAATCTAAAACTTTATTGCCTGTTGATAGTATTGGAAATAAATTAGTAGCTAACAATGCAGAAGGAAAATTAAAAGTTAAAGTTGAACTTAAAGTTAAAAATTGATGAAACAAAACAAATTCTTTTACTACTTTAATAAAAGAAATTGAGCTTACAGGTTTTAGTAAAAATTCAGATCTTGAATTTAAATTAATAACAAAATCTTCTGATGATTCAGATAAATGAGCTGCAATAGAAAATTTGAAAAAAGCTTTACCATCAGCTGTTACAACTGATAACATAATTGATAGTTTTATTAAAAAAGGTGCTAAATTAAATCTAACAAAAGATAATGTAAAAATATACAATTCAGAATCAAGTTATTTAGCTGGAGAAACAGAAAATAAAATTTATATAAATGTTTTTCCAGATGATTCTAACGGGACTTTAAGAGTTTCGTATGACTTAACTGATATATCATCACCAAGTATTGGACAAACAAACTTAACTGGAAGTTACACATATGATGGTTTTGTTAAAACATCAGGATGAACAAAGGTTACTATTAATGATAATATTTTTAAACAATTTAAAAATAAGTTGCCATATCAAATTACAAAACAAGAAATAATAAGTTCATTAAATATTGGGTCATCTTATAAAATTTCACCAGAATATTGAACATTAACTTTTGATGATGAATTAGACAGTGAAACATACATCCAAAACATGATTAATGGACAAATTAATTTCACAATTAAATATAATAGACAAATGGATAGTTCTATCCCAAGTACTGTAAGCGATGAAAATTTAACAGTTAAAGTAACAAGTAATACAGAAGCTGGGAAAGGTTTTATAAAATTAAGTGATTATATGGGAGAAAACATTCGTTTGGATGAAAATTTAGCAGATGTAAAAACTTCTTCTTTAAAACTTGAAGAGGTTAATGCCAATATAAATTCAATAATAGACCAAACTATACTTGTAACAAACAATTGGGTAGATCCATCAAAAATTTATGATGTAACTCAAAAAGAAGCAACTGATAGTACAGTTACATATAATTTAAAACTTAAAACAGAATTTCCATCTAATATTTATGTTTATGATGCAAACGGTACAAGACAAAATCTAAAAATTACTAGTCAGTGATTAACAAAGTTAAACGAAGTTAAACCTAATTATTTTGATGGTGTTAGTGAAATTAAATATAACATTAACTTAACTGATTACGATTGAAATTATGATAGTATAAACAAAGATAATTCAACTATAAGTTTTCAAAATTTATATGAAGAATCTAATGCAGCAAATAGAGGTTATGAATATAGATTCTTGTTACCATCAGATTTTATAAATTCATTTGAAACTGACCCAATTAAAGGAAAAATTGGTTTCCAAGAAACATTTCAATTAATTAAACCTTATAGTTCAGCATCTAATCCTATTCGTTCATTATTTTTAAATTCTTTATCATCTACAAGAAACACTGATCCAGGATATTACGAAATTGATAAAGTTACATTAATACCTAATAATCAAGAAGGTAGTGTTATAGCAAATTATGTGATTAAATATCCAAATTTACAAACAGCTTATGGAAATCCAGTATTGTTGTATCCTAGTATCAAAATAACAGGGATGAAAACTCAAGGTATTGCTTCAATTGATAATGCAACTATAATAACTTCAACAATAGTTGTTTTAATAGTTATTTCAATTGGTTTACTAGTTTTTATTAAAATAAGAAAAAATAATTTCCTTGGAAAGAATTTAAATAATAAATCAGAATCAATTTCAAAAAACAAGATATTAATTTCTAAAAATAATAATGAAGAAATAAAAAATAATAAAAAAGACAAAGAAAACAAAAAAGTAAAAGATATAAAAGTAGACAAAGTAGATAAAAAAGAAAAAAATAAACTTCTTAAAAAAGACAAGCCAAAAGATGTGAAAAAGAAAAATGTTAATCAAGCAATTGATTTTTCAAAATTAGAATAGAAAATTATATATATTGAGTTGGTAATTATAATGAGAAAAAACAGTAAAAGAACTTTTAAAAAATTTGTACCTTTTATTACAATAGGAGCATTGTTTCCTATAGTTTTTTCTTTTGTTCCTTCTTTTAATAATGACCAATTAAACAAAGCAGATACTTCATATAATTTAACTAAAGACAAAGATACTTTAAAAGCTGTTAATTCATTTGCAGATTATCAAACAATTGCAAATGAACCAACTATGCAATCAATTTCAACACCACAAGGTTTTTTTGGAAAAACAAGTGATAATAAATCTGTTATTTTAACTTCATATGATGGTATAGTTGTTTGACAAGACACAATTGTTGAAAACACAGATGTTATAAACTATTACAAGCAAAAAGGTATAGGTGATATTTCCAATTATAAAATGCATTCTTGAGCTTACACAGAAGTTGGTAATAATAAGCTTTTATGTGTCCTTTTTGGAGATGAAAATAATAATAATATGACAGTGTTTTCATATTCAATATTTGATGGGCAACTTTTTGGTGGTCAAGATAATAAATTTAATAAAATAGTTGATGTTAAACCTGGTAGCACAACATTAAATAAATTATCAAATGGAAATGTTTTAGCATCAAAATATGGTAAAGAAAATGAAGTAAAAAATACAAGAACAGTTGTTACTATAAACAATAATGGATTATCTCAGATTTATCCTGTTTCAAATATATTAGACGGAATATTAGGAACATCTGAAGAAAAAACAAAATATGAAAATGCAACGTTTTTATATTTTGCTGGTGGTAAAAAAGGATCTAATACAGATGTAGCAGTTTATCTTGGTAATGATAATAAGTACTTTTGCATAGCAACTAATGATAGTTTAATCCCGTATGATAAGGATAATAAAATTGTTAAATTTGATACTGATGTAACTTTTACACAGGATACAAATGGCATTTTTAAAAGTATTGATATGATTCCAAAATATGGTTTTACCCTAAATGATCAAAATGCTAGTGGTTTTTTCATTTTGAATTTGGTTGGTGGATCTTCTAATGATAAAACATTGTTTTTAAATTTAAATACTCGTATATTGTCTAAAAAAGCAGAGTTAGATCATAACCAAAACAAATTCCGTTATTCAAATTATGATCCAGTTAATAATAGTTTGTATATTTCATATTACAAATCTCCTGATAAAACTAGAGTTATAAAATGAGATTTAAATAAAGATACAGCTAATAGTAACAATACAGTAAAAATTCCAGTTGATGATAATTCAAATGCTGAACAAATTACAAATCCATTTTTAATAACACCTGTTATTACAGATAAAAAGTATTCATTAACTCCATATATATTTAAAACAGATAAGGATAATGATACACCAACAGCAGCATTCCAGAGTGGACAATATCTAGGTAAATTTAAACTACAGTTTAATAAATGATATGATCCAATTTCAGCTTTTAAATCAGATACAAGTTTATATAAAGATAAAATGCCATCTAATGTAAATGATAATGATTTAAAAAATAAGTTAACTTTTAAATCAAATAATAACTCAGTTGGACAATATAAAGTTACAGTACAAAATCGTTCTGGTAATGATGACAATGGAACTTTAAGTGCTAAATATAAAGTTGAATTTAATAACTGATGAGATAAATCTACCACTTCATATTTTACAATTCCTTTTCATGTTGATGGAATGTATAAAAAATCAAATATTAAATTTTCATTTATAACAAACAAAACAACTGAAACACAAACTAAGTTTGAAAAAATAGAAGAATTAAAGAAAACAAAATATGCTAGAGACATTACTAAAAAAGAAATTATAGATAATTTCTTTACATATGAAATTAAAGATAAAAATGGTAGCAAATTTAATATTAATGAAAATATGATAACTACAACTGTTGGTACAAATTCGTTAACTGTTAAAGTTGCATTACCAGTTAATTCATTTCCTTACGGAACATCAGGTGATTTATTAAACTATTCTTATGAATTTGTAGGTTTTAAAGATACTAGTGGATATACTTTCCATTTCCTAACTGATGATGAACAAAATAGTAATGACAATGTTAAATTATTAAAAAGTTCTAAATTCCCATCAGAAATCGAGTATGATACTACTTCAATGAAATTAACAGATAATGGTAAAAGAGATTTATTTACTAATTTTATTAAACTTGGTTTTTCATATAATACAAGTTATTCTAGTTGAGAAGTTAAACTAAAATCAGTTGATAATGTTAATGGTAATTTAGAAATTGAATATATTAAATACATTGATACTAGTGTTGGAACTGGTTTCCCTGATGAATTAAAAAATGTATTATCTAATACAACAATATCAGGATTTAAAAAATTAACAGATAACTTTAAAAACCCTCCAACAATGACAAAATATGTTGGAAACCTTACACCAACAGGATTATGAAATGAATATCAGTCATTGCTAAATAATGGCAACGCTGAACAATCAACATTAATTAAAAGTTTAAATTTTGAATTAGCTAATCCTAAAAACTTAGACATAAAAGTAACTAATTTGAACACATCTATCAAAGACAAAAAATTAAACCTTCAAATTAGTTTAAAAGATAATGCAACAACAAATTTAATTGTTAATGGTAAATATCTAACTTTAGATAAACAAACAAATGATAATCTTAAAAAAGCTTTAGGAAATACATATCCTTATAATGTTGCTTGAGAAATAGATTCACAAAGCTATGTTTTTGAATGGGATACAAATAATAATGTAGTTGGAATTACACAAACAGATGATTCTTTATCAATTGATATAGAAAAAGCAAAGTTTGACTTTATGAATTCTAACATGTATGCTGATGAAGTAAGTGAGAATGATTTATTAACATTATTTACATTACAAAATTATGAAATTTCTGGAAATCCAGAAATTAGCAGAAATAGATCAGCTGGTACAATAACAATTGTTTTTTCAATCAACCAAGTAGATCCAGGACAAAACCAATCTAAATCTATTAAACAAAATGATAATAGAATAAATAGTGTTACAAATAATCAAAAAATTATATTTATAAAAAACTTTAAAATTCCATTTAGTCCTGTATCACAATATATTCCAGCAATCATTTTAAGTGTTGCTCTATTAGCGCTTATATTGATAATTATTTTGTCAATTTCTAAAACAAAACCTTCTGTTATTGACAGCCCACTTTCTAGAAAAAGAAAGAAATTTAAAAAATTAACTAAAATAAAAAAATAATAAATAATAAAAACCTATAACTGATAAAAAAAGTGTAGGTTTTTATTATTTTTGATAATTGATATAGTTATTAAAAAAAATTATAATTATTTAAAATGCATTATTTTTAACGGTGAGTTATTATGAGAATTAAAAAGAAAAAAATATTATCAACATTGTTACTTAGTGGTATTTTAATTATGCCAACTTTTTTTTCAATAGGTAGTAATGTTGATTATGTTAATTCTAATAGTTTTCAAAAAAATGCTAAAGTTGTAAATAATGATGAAGTTAAAGCTAATGAAGTTGTTCCAACATTTGGTCAAGATAACAAAAACCAATCAAATATTACTCCTAATGGAATATTGAGTATAAATAATAATGTAATTAATTTAACTTTATATAACAATATTACAGCATGAAGTTTTGATATTATGAAAAGTGATTTCATGCTTAATTTAAATTCTAAAAAAACAAAACCTAGTTCAATTTCAAATGTAGGTATTAAATACAACACTTATACAAGAAATACAGTGTTTGTATATGGGGTTGGGCATTATCCAACTGAAAATGATAAAAACAAAGCTGATGAATTAGTTCCATTTTTATTTCAAATAAATTTAAGTACAGGAACACCTTATTTATTAAATAATAGTTATCCATCATCAATAATAACTTCAACTAATTATCCTAATGCATTAAAAAATTCTATTGATTGAGTAGTTTTAAATCAAAATGATGGGACATTTTTTGTGTTTTCTAAATCACAAGATTCAACACAAAAAACAATAACTAAATTTAGTTCAATAAACTATTCTAGTGTTAATATTGATAGTTCTAATTTAAATACTTTATTAAATAGTAATAAATTAATTAATGTATCTAATCTATATGGAAATTATTTTGCTATTTCAACTATAAGTAATCAACAACCAGTAAATGGAAATCAAGATGTTGATTTTTATATTTTTGATTTTAATTTAACTCAGCTTACAGAAAAACAAACAATAAATTCTACAAAAAGTGTTGAAAATGCAATAGCTGAACCAATTACATTTACTAGTAGTAATAATTCAATTATCACAATAGTGTTACCTTTTGTTACAGATGGTTTTACTAATGATTTAGAACTTGCAAAAAAATTAAATATTTTTAGATTTAGTCCAAATGAAAGTGATAGTTCAAATAATGGAAAAAAGAAAATAGAAAAAGCATCAATTGATATAGGTAAATCAGAAGATTCAAGTAATGGTGGTACTTCTTCTAATCAATATGCTTATGCATATAGAGTAGATCAAAAAAATAAAAGACTTTTTGTAACTACAATTGATAATAGTTCACAAAAACTTTATTGTTATAAGTTAGATGATACATCAGGTAAATATTCATCAGTATATGAAATTACAAATTTTACAAATGGTGTAACAACAAAAGCTAACGAAAAGAAAATAAATAATTTTTTTATAGTTAATGATGCAAATGTTGATGCTAATAGCTACATAATTAGAGAGGAATTAACTTTTTCTAATAATGAACCAGCTTCATTAACCAATGTAGATTATTATAGTGGAAAAATAACAGTAAACTCTAGTGCTGCATTAACAGATATATCAAAACTTGATTCTTATTCTTTTAAAAGTATTGAAGAAGCCATAAAAGAAAATGAATTGGAAAAACATTTACCTTCTGATCTTAAAGAAGCAGACATTATTAAAATGGTTCAACTTGTAAACTCAGAAGATAAAGAAATTACTGGTGTAACTAAAAATTTATCTAAATCTTCTCCTGTTAATTACAATGATGTAAGTGGAACAATTAGTGTTGTTATTGAATATAAAGTTTCAAATTGATGAAATAATAAGACTTCTATTTCATTTACTATTCCAATAACTGCTTCTGGTTTTTACACTAGAGATTCATTGAGTTTTAAATTAGTAAAAAATGCTAATGATAATAGTCAAAAATGAAATGAAATTACAGCATTAAAATCTAAATTACCTTCAAAAATAACTAAACAAGATATTATGAAAAGTTTTTATATTGCTGGGTCAAATTTAAAAATAGAGGAAAACCATATTAATATTTCTTCAGCACAAAAAACTGATCAACAAAAAGAAGACACTTCAAATCAAAATGCTCCAATTCAAGTTATTGCAAATGATGATGATGGTACATTATTAATTAATTATAATCTTACAAGTATTTCGTCATCGAATATGCCTGTTGATAATATTATAGGTTCTTATAAATATAGTGGTTTTTTAAGAACTGGAGGATGAGACAAAGTAACATTAAATACAAATATATTTAATTCATTAAAGAAAAATAAATTGGCTTATCAAATAACTAAAAAAGATATTATTAATAGTCTTAATTTAAATTCATATTATTCAAGAAATGAAAGTGATTGAGAATTAACTGTTGATAATGCAGATCAATCAACTGAACAATTTAAAGAAAATATCATTAATGGAAAAATGAGTTTTACTATAAAATACAAAGCTAGTGAAAATGGAGTTCCAGAAACAATTCCAGCAGAAAATTACACTATAAGTGTTGGAAAAGAAAAAGATACAACATCTGGAAGTGGTTTTATGACACTTGAAGAATATGTGGGAGAAAAAATAACTTTAGATACAACAAGAATGAATGAATTAACTTCTTTAATGACTACAGAGAATATTAGCAAGAATATAAATAATTTAATTAGTGATTATTCAACAGCTAAAAATAATTGAGTTGATGTTTCAAGTCAATTTAATTTCACTATGAACAATGAACAATCAACTGATAATAAACTTATTTATAGTGTTAATCCAAAAGTTGAAATGTTTACAAACATTAATGTTGTTTTAAGTGATGGTAATACAACTAAATTAAAACTTGATAAAGATTTCCAAAATAAATTGTTGCAGAAAAGACCTAATTTATTTAAAGAATTAGAAAAGGTTGATGTTAATGCAAACATAACTGTATACAACTGAAATTATGGTGTTTCAAATTCTTTAAATACTATTGCATATAAAGATTTATATAATGATTCAAGCCCACAAAACATTAATTACAATTATGTATTACCTTCTTCTTTTGTTGACTCTTTCCCAACAGATCAAGAATTAGGAAAAATTCAATTTCAAAAATCTTTTAATTTGTTAAAAGAATTTTCTAAAACAAACGAACAAGGTCAAATCGATAAATCAGATGTGACATATTATGAAATTAAATATATTCAATTAATTCCAGATAATGAAAGCGGAATTGTAATTGTAAATTATACTGTTGAATATCCAAATATTAAAAACTCTAGTGGATTTACTGTAACAATAAATCCACAAATGATAATTTCTGGTTTTAAAACAACTGGACAGATTAAAAGTGATTTCAATACTATTCTTTTATCTGTTGTTATTAGTTTAATTGTTTTAGCTTTATTTACAATAATTGTAATGAGAGTTAAACGTAATAAATTTGTTAATGCATCCAAGACTAAGGGAATTAAATATAGTAAAATTAAAAGAGCAAAATAGTTTATTAAAGGAGGCTTATATGAAAAAGAAATTTAAGAAAATTTTTTCTTCTGTTTTTGCAAGCAGTATCATATCAGTCTCTTCTGTTTTATCTCTTAATCTTTTTTTAGCAAACAGTAAAATTAATTATCAATCTCAACAAGCTGTAGTATCTAAAAATGCAGCTGAAAAAGAAGCTAATAGTAAAGAAATTACAGGTTTTAATTCTTATGATGCAATTGTTAATGAACCTACATTTGAAAACATTCAAACTAATTTAGGTTTTTTTGGTAAGACACAAAATAATCAGAAAATAGTATTAACATCTTTAGATGGACTTATTATCTGAGAGTTGGATTTAGTAAATGATCCTTCATTAAAACAATATTATAATGTTGCATACTCAGTTAATGATATTAGTTCTTACAAAATGCATTCTTGAACTTATATTCAATCTTCAAAAAAACTTGTTGTATTGTTTGGTACAGCTGACAATAAAAATATGTCAGTTTTTGCTATTGATGCTGATTTTGGGAAATTATATTTACCTTATAGTGTGAATAATGCTGCTAATGGTATAACAAACAATATTGCAACTGTTAAAGAAGGTTCAAATTTTATTAATCAACTTTCTAATGGGAATATTTTTGTATCTAAAAAAGGAAAAGAATCAGAAGTTATTCAAAATAGAACAATTGTTAAAGTTTCAAGTAGTGGTATTGTAAGATTAGATCCATCATTTAATATGATTACATCAACTGGTGATGATCATTTGTTATATGTAATTCCTGGTAAAGCAAATAGCAATATTAATTTAGCAGTGTTTTTAGATTCTTCAAACAAATATAAAGCAACCCTTGTTAATGATGATTTATTGGGTATTACAAAAAATGATAATTCTTCGAGGATAGAAATTGATTTAAGTATTAATTTTGAAGCTGGCGAAGGTTTTGATAGTTATGATAAATTACCAAATTTTGGTTTTCACTACACAAAAAATGATGGTTCAAATTCTTTTGTTGTAGCAACTGTTGGAACAAATTCAAATGTTATAGTTGTTAATTATGATACTAATAATCAAACTTTATCAAAAGGTCCTAGTGTTTCACTTTCTACAAAAGATGGTGGAGATTATGCCAAGTATATTTCATATGATTTAACAAATAATAGATTATATATTTCAAATTCAAAGTCTAAAAATGGAAGTGTTATTTCTTATGTTGATATAGTTAATTCTGGAAATAATTTAAATTCTAGAGTTATTTTGAATAAAGTTCTTCCATCAGGGTCTGATGGAAGAATTGAAAACCCATTGATAATTGCACCAATAAATGGATTTACAAACACTAATCCACCTTTTGTTTTTATGGATAAAACTCAAGATAATAAATTGTTTTCAATAAAATCTAATAATATAGGTGTTATTGAACAAAATCCATTAAAGTTCAATAAATGAAGCGACCCTGTTTCTGAATTTAAAAAAGACCCAAGTTTTAAAGAAAAAATGCCTTCTAGTTTTCAAACTAATGATTTAACTAAATTTTTAAAATTTTCTAGTAATACATCAACAAATAATAGCACAATAACTGTTTCAGTTAATAATATTAAACCAAGTAATGATTTTGGTACATTAGATTATAATTACTTAGTAACATACACAAATTGATAAAATGGTGCAAAGAACCAATTTTCTATACCAGTTCATATTGAAGGATTTTATAATTACAGCAAAATTAATTTAAATTTTGTGACAATTGATACAGAAGAAAATCATACTAAATTTGAAGCAATAAATAATTTGAAAAAAACAAAAAGAGCAAGTCAAGTAACAAAACAAGATATTATAGACAATTTTATTGTTACAGATATAAAAGATAAAAATAATGCTAATTACACAGTTAAAGATAGTGAAATAACTTTAACTACATCTGATAATGATTACACATTAAATGTGAGTATTAAATTAAATAAGAATAATTTTCCAACAGGTATTCCTGATTCAAAATTAAGCTTTTCACAATCTTTTTCTGGTTTCATGTCATTAGATGGTTATGATTCTCATTTTCTAACAGACGAAGAACAGGATAGTTATCAAAATATTAGATTATACAAACAAAGTAGATATGCAACTGATCTTTCTAAATTATCAGAAGAAGCTGATAAAACCAAATTAAAGAATCAAGGTAAAAAAGAAATATTAGATAACTTTGTAACATTGGGTACAATGTATGATAGAAATCCTGAAAATTGGGAAATAAAAGTTTCTAACGCAAGTATATATACTGGTCAAATAACAATTGATTCTATTAAATATATAAAAACTGGATTGCCAAATACTTTCCCAGAGGATAGAAAAACAATTATAAAAAGTCCAGTTACAATAAGTGGTTTTAAAATTATTCAAGAAAACTATAATATTAACTTAAATATAGAAAACTATTATGGAATAAAAAAACCAAGTGAAGTTTGAAAAGAATGAGAAGATGCTGTTAATAATAATACTGATTTAAAAAATACAACACTTGGAAGTTATTTAAAATTTCCATTAGTTGATGATTTAAAAAATTTAAATATAAATGCATCTAATTTAAATACTGCTGATAATGATAAAAGACTTAATTTAGAAATCTCAATAAAAGATAAGGCGCCAACAAATGTATATCTTGATGGTCAACAAGTTAAGTTTAATGATGAATTAAAAAATGCTATTAATCAATCATATCCAAATATTTATCCTTATAAAGTTAGTTGAAGTATCTCAACTAGAAATTATGATTTTTCATGAAATGTTCCAAGTCAAGAGGATGGGATTAAGGTTTCAGTTAATAGATTAGAAGTTGATTTAGAAAAAGCCAATTCAATTGGAAACATTAATAAAAATATGTATGCAAATCAAGTGAATGATGAAGATGTTATAAACTTAATATCTCTTGAAAATTATGAAATTGGTAATGACTTAAAAATTATTAAAAATAATACATCCGGAGTGATTGTTGCAACTTTCTCATTAGTACAAGCAGGGCAACAAAATTATAATTTATTTAGCTCAAATCAAAAATCAGATTCTGGTTCCGGATTAAATACAAAAACTATATTGATAACTAATTTCAAAATTCCATTAAGTCCAATAACTCAATATGCTTTAATATTATCTTTATCAATTGCAGCTGTTGTTTTATTTATAATTGTAGTTTCAATTATTATCAAAAAAAGATCAAGTCATTATTCAAACCCATTAGTAACAAATGATCTAAATCTTTCTAAACGAAATCAAAAAATGATTAAAAAACAACAAGAACAAAAAGGATTAGATAAAGATTTCTTAAAAGAAGTAAAAGAAAATCAAGAAGTAAAATTCACAACTAAAAAGCAAGATAATGTTGCTAAAGATGATTTTAAATTAAATTCATTTGCTGATTCTTTAAAAGAAAAGAAAAATAGAAAAAAGAAAAACAAATTCTTATCAAAACTTTAAAGCAAGGGTCGCCTTGCTTTTTTTATTTAAAAGAGTTTAACTATTTTTCTTTATAATTTATAATTAATAAGAAATAAACCAGGTAAGATTATGAATTCTATAACAACTAAAAATGAATCTAAAGAAATAATTGTTAACAATATAAATATAAAAGAAAAAAAATCTGAATTAAAAGATAGTAAAGTTCAAAATAATAAAAAAAGCAAAATAGAATTTGTAAGTAAATTTAAAGAAGATGATGCTAAAGAAATAAAGAGAAATGAAATTATCAAAAACATTAATACTCTTTTTGAATCTATAAACAAAATACAAGGTAGTGGTAAAAAAGAGGATATGAAAAAAGTTAAAAAATATTATAAAAATATTTTTAAACTTATTAAAAAATTAGAAAAAATAAAACTTAAAAGACAATTTTCAGCACTTCCAAATGATTTAATTATTGAGTTAAATGGAGTTTATAAATATTACACTTCTCCAACTATGACAACCATGATTCTTAAAAATATTGATTTAGTTGTTAATAAAGGTGACTTTGTTGTTATATTGGGTCCAAGTGGTTCTGGTAAAACAACATTAATGAATTTAATTTCTGGAATTGATAAACCAACATATGGTCAAGTAAATGTTGCAGGATTTGAACTTCATAATCTAAGTAATAAAAATTTAACTTCTTTTAGAAAAGATGTAATAGGTTATGTTTTCCAAAGGTATGGATTATTACCAAACCTTACAGTTTTTGAAAATGTATTAATGGGTTCTTATTTAGGAAAAGACACATATTCAGAACAAAAATTTAAAGAAGACATTGATAGAAATGTTGATGCTAAAAATTTTTATAGCGGGAAAGAAAATGAGATCATATCAAAAATTATAGACACTGTTGGTTTAACAGAGCAAACAAATAAATATCCATATGAATTATCTGGTGGTCAAAAACAAAGAACATCAATTGCAAGAACAATTGCAAAAAACCCATTAATTATTTTTGGAGATGAACCAACAGCTGCTGTAGATGAGAAAATGTCAAAAGCAATTATTGATTCTTTTGTTAGAATAAATGATGTATTAAAAACTACAATTGTAATGATTACACATTATGAAAGAATTGCAAATTATGCAAATAGAGTGGTCTATCTTTTGGATGGAGTTATAAACAAAGTGGTTGAAAAGCAAAGAGGAGAGGTTATATTTGATGAAAATAAAAAAGCTTAAAAAAAGAAGTAAGATACTTGTCAAAGCAAAAGTTATAGCTGAACAAGTAGAAATGAATCGTGAAGAATATTCAAAACTTTCTATAAAAGATCTAAAGATTAGAACAGACTATTTAATCAATGGTATAAAAGAAAATAAATTCGATATTGATGATATAGTTGTTGATGCTTTCTCTATTGCTAGAGAAATAATCTTTAGAGTTTATGGAATGTTAACTTATCCTGTACAAATGATGGGTGCATATGTTGCTCATTGTGGTGACTTTGCTGAAATGTATACAGGTGAAGGTAAGACTGTAACTATTATGTTAGTTTCATTTTTAAATGCATTAGCAAAACGTGGTGTGCATGTTGTTACGGTTAATGAATATTTAGTTCAACGTGATGCTGAAATTGCTGCAAAAGCTTTCGAACCTCTTGGAATAACTGTTGGTTATAACACTTCTCAACTTGCAAAAGAAGTTAAAAAGGAAATGTTTGCTAGAGATATAACATATACAACTAACTCAGAGTTAGGTTTTGATTATCTTAGAGATAACATGGTTAGAAGTATATCTGAAAAAGTTATTAGGGAATTATTTTTTGTCATTATTGATGAGGGTGATTCTGTTTTAATTGATGAAGCTAGAACACCATTGATTATTTCAGGGATGCCAAAAGAAGATTATTCTCTTTATCTTGATGTTGATAAAATTGTTTCATCTTTAAAACCAGAAGATTATTTTATTGATCTTGAATCAAATACTATTTCTTTAACAGATACTGGTACTCAAAAAGTTGAGTCATTTTTTAATTTAAAAAATTTATATTCAGTTGAATCAAGTGAAATTGTTCATAAAGTTACTAATGCACTAGTTGCACACTATGTGTTTGCTAATGGTAGAGAATATATTGTTAAAGATAATAAAATTTATTTAGTAGACCAATTTACAGGTCGGGTACTTGAAGGTAGAAGTTATAATGCTGGTTTACAACAAGCAATTCAAGCAAAAGAAAGAGTGCAAATTGAACCAGAAAATGTTGTAATGGCAACTATTACATATCAATCTTTTTTCAGATTATATAAAAGATTATCTGCTTTTAGTGGTACAGCAATGACTGAATCAGAAGAGTTTTTAAAAATATATAATATGGTTGTTGTTAGAATTCCAACAAATAAACCAATTATTAGAATCGATAAACCAGATTATATTTTTGGTACTAAAGAAGTTAAATGAAATCACGTTATTGAAGAAATAGTTAGACGTCACAAAACAGGGCAACCTATTCTTGTTGGTACATCATCAGTTTCAGATTCTGAATTAATTCATCAAAGATTAAAAGAAATGAAAATACCTCATGAAGTGTTGAATGCTCGTGATAATTCAAAAGAAGCTGAAATTGTTAAAAGAGGTGGTCAACTTGGAGCTATAACAATTTCAACTAACATGGCTGGTCGTGGTACTGATATTAAAGTAGCACCAGAATGTTTAAAACTTGGTGGTTTATATGTAATTGGTACAGAACGTCATGAATCAAGAAGAATTGACAACCAATTACGTGGTAGAACTGGACGTCAAGGTGACCCTGGTGAATCTAGATTTTTTACTTCACTTGAAGATAGTATTTTCAAAAGATTTGCAAGTGATAGATATGAAAAGGCTGCTCAAAAACTTGAAAATGAATTCCATGATTGAACTTTCTTTACATCATTTTTAAATAGAACACAAAAGAAAATTGAAGGTTTAAATTTTGATGTTAGAAAAAACTTAATGGATTATGATCATGTTTTATCTTTACAAAGAGAACTTGTATATAAACAACGTGATCAAATTTTATTGGAAACAAAAAATTTGGGTATCTTAAGCAATATGGCTAAAGAGTATGCAACAGATTTGGTATATCAAAATAAAAATGTTGATAACTCAGCTATTATTGACCATATTAAATTATGTGAATTAATTAATAGTAAGTTTTTAAAATTTGAATATTTTAAACCAGAAGATTTTGAGGGTTTAGTATTAAATGATGCTAGAGATGTTTTAGTTAATATTTTTAATACAATTGTTGAAACAAAAGCAAATATTTTAAAAGAAATTAATGCTTTAAATGTTATTGGTGAAATTTTACTTGTTAATCTAGATCAAAAATGAACAACACATATTGATAAGATGACTAAACTTAGAGAGGGTGTTAATTTAAGATCGCTTGAACAAAGAAGTCCTTTAAACATCTATATTGAAGATGGTAACAACCTATTTGAAAAAATGAAGAGTGATGTTGTAAGGGATGTAATTAATGGGATATGTGACTTAAATCTTCCTAATGAATCTAATGAAATAACAGAAGCATTACAAAAAAATAATGTTAAAGATATTTCTAAAAAAAAAATGATTGAACAGCCAACCCAAGAAAACAATCTGAATTTAAACAATTATGATAATGAAATTAATGAAGAAGAACTTAATCAATATGAATTATTTATAGAAACTCCAGAAACTCCAGAGAAATTTAAAGATGTTGATCCAGAATCTCTTGTTCCAAATTATTTAATTGGTGAGGATGGAGATGTTGTCGATATTAAAAATATTGAAGAAACAACAACAACTGAAGAACCTAATTTAGATTCATATTATGAAAACTATATAGAAGATAGTGATTATTCAAGTTATGACCAATTTGATGATAACTTAAATAACAATGATTTCTATGAAGCTCAACCTAATATCGATGAATACAAAGATGACTATAAATTTAAATTCAATGACATATTTAAAGAAGAAGAACCAAAAAAAGACAAAGTTGTTGATCAAAATTATTTTGATAAACCATATTTAAAAATTGACCAAGTTTTAGAAGATGTTGTTAATGATAGTGAAAAAGAAACTTTAATGGATAAAAATTATGTCCCATTAGACAAATTAATTTCTAATCTTTCAGGAAATAACATTGATGTAAATAATATTGAAACTGATGCTAATCAAAATCATGATTTTTTACAAGATAATCAATATGATTATGAACTTAGTGAAAATGAGATCTATACAAGCAAAAGAGTTTTAGATTTAGAATATGATGATAAATTAAAAGACTTATCTTTATGGGAAGACGAAAAAGAAAGACTTAATGTTTTGTTTGGTGATAACAACAATGAAGTGCAGGAAGAAATTGATGAGTTTGACAGAATGTTATTAGAAGATGATGGTACAAATACATTTGTTGAAAGTATTGAAAACAAATCTATAATGAATTCTTTATCAAATAGTGATGAAAATAATATAGAGAAACAAAAAGAACTTAACCAAAATAAAGATACATCATATTATAGCCCTGCTTCTTTATCTAAAATAATCATTGATAAAGACAACATAGCAGATATTCCAAAAGATCAACTAAAGAAAAATCCCAATACAGATGAAGTTGATTATGAAACACTGTTTAGAAGTTTTAAAATTGAACCTAATCATTTAAAAAATGATACTGAAATAATTAAAGAAATTGTAAATAATAATAAGAAAATTTTAAAAAATAAAAAAACTTTTAATCAAGAAATTATTGATAATTTAAATGGAAAAAAATAGTTTTTACTAATATTGATTGTATAATTATATTGTTGTTTTTTAAATTACATTTTGTGAAAGAGAGAATAAATTATCATGCAAAATAATAATTCTATAAGACCAAAATTTTTAGTTTTTCCAGAAATTAAGTATGCAGCTAAACATGTTGCTAATTTAGTTTTAGAACAAATTAAAGCAAATTCTTATTCAGTTCTTGGTTTACCAACTGGAGGAACACCTGTTACTGTTTATAAAGAACTTATAAATTTATTTAATCAAAATAAAGTCAGTTTTAAAAATGTAACAACTTTTAACCTTGATGAATATATTGGATTAAGCGAAGCAGATTATGCTAATACTTATAGATGCTTCATGAAAAATAACTTCTTTGATTTTGTAGATATAAATCCATCAAATATTTATTTTCCAGCAAGTTATACAGATCCTGAAAACTGTGTTGCTGATTATACAGTTTATGATAATTTGATAGCTTCTAAAAACTATATGGACTTACTTATTTTAGGTGTTGGTGAAAATGGACATATTGGTTTTAATGAACCATTTACAGACATTAATTCAAGAACTCATCTTACTTCTTTAACAGAAAATACAATTAGAAATAATAGTCAATATATTGCACCAAATACTAAAACACCAGTTCAAGCTGTAACTATGGGATTAAGTACAATTTTATCAGCTAAAAAAATTGTTTTAATTGCTTTTGGTGCTAAAAAAGCAACAGCATTAAGTAAGTTGTTTTTTGCAAGAGAATTTGATCAAGAGTTTCCTATCACAAGTTTAATTAACAATCCTAACGTTACTATTATTTGTGATAAAGATGCTGCAAGTGCAATAATGTCAAAAAGAATTGATCATAACGGACAAAAAATGGATAGTTCTTATCAACAACAAACAAATCAAAATCTTAATAATTTTGTTAATCCAAATGTTAATGATCCAAATATGAATAATAATACTAATAATAATTTTGGACAATATGATCAATACAATAATCAAAACTTGCAATATAATGATGGCAATTTTGATCAAGGTTATAACAACATGCATCAACAAGATTACAACTATAATGATCAATATTATGATCCAAACGGATATAACCAAAATTATGGTTATCAATATGATAATGCTTATGATCAAAACTATGATAATTCATATGACCAAAATCAAGCATATGCTAATCAACAATATGATGGTTATCAAGATGGTCAATATGATTATGATGGACAATACCAAGACCAACAATACTACAACAACACTAATGGTGGTCAACAACAGCAATAATGAATTTATTTCATTATTGCTCGATTGACATGTGAAGTGCAACACTCAAAAAAGAGTGTGCACTTCATTTGTTTTGTTTGTAAGTGTTCACTAATAAAAAGATAATGAATATTAGGAGTGCTTATGAAAACTTATAAACATTTAACAAAAGAAGAA
The DNA here is from genome assembly GCF_900660615.1 of Malacoplasma iowae. Lineage (GTDB taxonomy): Bacteria > Bacillota_I > Bacilli_A > Mycoplasmatales > Mycoplasmoidaceae > Malacoplasma > Malacoplasma iowae. The sequence goes on from NZ_LR215023.1 coordinate 548,728, forward strand.
AGATGCTTAATTTATTTTCTTTGAAATAAAGAAAAATATTCTATGAATAAGATTGCAAAAATCTTAAATAAAAACAAATCAACAATATCAAGAGAATTAAAAAGAAACACATCTTCAACAGGGATTTATTATTCATCAACTGCTCACAAAAAATACATTAGAAGAAAATCAAATTGTCATATGTTTTTTATGTTGAAGTACAAAAACTTCACAGATCTTTTTATTCAAAAATTTAATCCTAAATCTCATGGTGTAGAAGCTACAATTTTTTGAATAAAAGAAAACTATCCGTTAGTTAAAGTTCCAAGTGCTAGGCAAGTATTTAGATGAATCAATAGCAAGATTTGAAAGATACAAAGAAGAGATTGTTTAAGAAGAAAATATGTTAAAGGAAAAAGAAGAAAAATAGGTATATTTTCTAAAATTGATGGAAAATACTGCATTCCTTATAGTCTAAGACCAGAAAAGATAAACAATAGAAAAGAATTTGGACATTGAGAAGCTGATCTAATAGTTAGTAAAAGGCAAAGTGGTTATTACCACTTATTGACATTAGTGGAAAGAAAAACAAGGTTGGCAATTATTAGAAAAATAAAAGGGAAGAACGCTAGATCAATGATGGCTAAAATGTATACCATTATTCGAGATGAAAAACTCCCAATAAAAAGCATCACTGTTGATAATGGGTTAGAGTTTCAAATGATGGGAATAACTGCAAAACAATTCAACTTTAAAGTTTATTATTGCCAACCTTATTCTTCATTCCAAAGAGGGTCCAACGAGAACATAAATGGGATAGTTAGAAGATGATATAAAAAAGGAACTGACTTCAGTTTAGTAAGTGAAGATAAAATAAAAACTCTTGAATGAAAAGTAAACAACATCCCAAGAAAAATGTTTGGTTATAAAACAGCTTACCAAATGTATCAAGAAAATATTTAAAACAAAAAAACTCTCAACTTATATTTCAAAGTCGAGAGTTTAATGTAACATTGAAGTGTTGCACTTCACATGTCAGTTAGGGAATAATGAATTTATTTCATTATTGTTTTTTTATTATTTATCTTTTGTTACTTTTTAAATTAAATCCAATGGCATAATATATAATAAACTTTGATTAGTGTTAGATGAGGTTTTAATTATGAAAAGAAAATTTTTTGTAACAGCTTATACTTTTGATGATTTGTTATTGGTTCCAAACTATTCTTCAATTCTTCCAAAAGATACTAGTTTAAAAACTAAATTAACTAAAAGAATTAGTTTGAATATTCCAATTATTTCAGCTGCTATGGATACAGTTACTTCATATGAAATGGCTATAACTATGACATTACTTGGTGGTGTTGGAGTAATTCATAAAAATATGTCAGTTGATGAACAATCTAACATTGTTAAACAGTTAAAAAATTATGTTGTTGATACTGAAAAATATCCTAATGTATGTTTAACTACAGATAATAAATTATTAACAGCAGCAGGAATTGGTGTATCATCTGATGTCAATGAAAGAGTTAGTGCTTTAGTTGATGCAGGGGTAGATGTATTGTTTATTGATTCAGCACATGGACATACATTTAATGTAATTGAACTTTTAAAAAAATTAAAATCTACTTATCCACATATTGATGTTGTAGCTGGAAATATTGCAACAGGAGTTGCTGCTGAACAATTAATAGAAGCTGGTGCTGATGCAATTAAAGTTGGTATAGGTCCAGGTAGTATTTGTACAACAAGAGTTGTTAGTGGAATAGGGGTTCCACAAATGACAGCTATCTTTGATTGTTATGAGGTTGCTTCAAAATATAATGTACCTATTATAGCAGATGGTGGAATAAGATATTCGGGTGATATGGTGAAGGCTTTAGCTGGTGGTGCTGATGTTGTTATGGTTGGTTCTTTACTAGCTGGTACTGATGAAGCTCCTGGTGAAAAAATAATAATTAATAATAAAGAATATAAACAATATCGTGGTATGGGAAGTTTAAGCGCTATGCAAAAAGGTAGTGCTGATAGATACTTTCAATCTAATAATCAAAAATTTGTTCCTGAAGGAATTGAAAGCTTAATTCCATATAGAGGTAAAACAGAAGATATAGTTTATCAAATGACAGGCGGCATTAGAAGTGGTTTAGCATATTGTGGAAGTGTTGATTTAAAAATGCTAAAAGAAAAAGCTAATTTTATTGTCCAAACAGTTAATGGACTTAAAGAAGCTCATCCGCATGATTTAGAAATTATAAAAGAATCACCTAATTATTCAAAATAAAATTAATAAGGAATAAAAATATGAAACATGATTTAGTTTTAATTTTAGATTTTGGGGGACAATACACTCAACTTATAGCAAGAAGAATTAGAGAGTGTAATGTTTATTGTCAAATCAAACCTTTTGATATTAATATTAATGAAATTTTGCAGTTAAAACCCAAAGCAATTGTATTATCTGGTGGCCCAAGTGATGTAAATAATGATTATGGTTATCAACTAGATAAAGATTTTTGAAATAAAGTAAATGTTCCAGTTTTAGGAATTTGCTATGGTATGCAATTAATGGTTAAAAATAATGGTGGAATGGTTACAAACAATCATTCAACAGAATTTGGTAAAGTTGATATTTGCTTAAACAACCAAATTGATTTATTTTGCGATATTAAACCAAATCAAAAATGTTGAATGTCTCATAATGATTCAGTTGCTAACACAAACAATAAATTTAAAGTAATAGCTAGCACATCTAATTGTAAATTTGCTGCAGTTAAACATATTGATAAAAAATGATATGGTGTTCAATTTCATCCTGAGGTTACTCACACTCCTTTTGGAAAACAAATGATTAGTAATTTCTTATTTTTAATTTCAGATATTAATCCAACTTGAGAATCTAAATCCATTATTGAAGAACAAATTCTAAAAATAAAAGAAACAATAAAAGATAAAAAAGCAATTTGTGCACTTAGTGGTGGTGTTGATTCATTAGTTGCAGCAACACTTGTTTCAAAAGCAATTGGTGATAACTTATTGTGTGTATTTGTAGATCATGGTTTACTTAGAAAAAATGAAAAGCAAGAAGTTTTTAATATGGTAAATAAAATTGGTTTAAATGTTAAGTTTGTTAATGCAGAACAATTATTTTTAAATCAACTTAAAAATATAAAAGAGCCAGAACAAAAAAGAAAAATTATTGGTAATCTTTTTATCAAAGTATTTGAAAAAATTAAAAATGAACTTGATGAATCTTATCAATTTTTGGTACAAGGGACCATATATCCAGATATTGTTGAGAGTGGTAACAAAACAAACAAAACTATTAAATCACACCATAATGTTGGTGGTCTTCCAAAAGACATGAAATTTCAATTGGTTGAACCTTTAAAAGAATTATTTAAAGATGAAGTTAGAAATGTTGGAGTTGCTTTAAATTTACCAAAAGAAAATGTTTATAGACAACCATTCCCAGGACCAGGATTAGGTGTAAGAGTTATAGGTGAAATAACTAAAGAAAAACTTGATATCTTAAAAGAAGCTGATTATATCTTTAGAACTAAATTGTTACAATCTTGTACTAGGTTACCATGACAATATTTTGCGGTTATTTTAGATAGTAAAAGTGTTGGTGTAGTTGGTGATAATAGAGCATATGGTTACACTATTTGTTTAAGAGCTGTTGATACAGAAGATGCAATGAGCTGTGAATGAACTAAAATTGATTTAAATCTATTAGCTGAAATAAGTTCATTAATTACAAATACAATTCCAAAAGTTAATCGTGTTGTTTATGATATAACAAATAAACCACCTGGAACAATTGAATGGGAGTAACAAATTAAAAAATGATAAATGCAATTATTAAAAAAACTAATACTGAATTTGTAAATAAAAAAAATATAACAAATTTTTACACTGATGAAAGATATTATTATTTAGTTAATAATTTTATTGATAAACAATTAAAACAAAATTCCAAACTAACTTTTTTTGTTATAAGTTACATGTTTAGAAGTAACAATTATAAACATTACACTAGTTCAATTAATAGTAAGTCAATTTGAATTTGAATTGTTGATATTTTTTGTTGATTGTGTATGATTGGTTTTTTTATTTGTTTAATTACAGGTATTGCTACACCGATTGTTACAGCAATTAAAACTGTTGATATAAATAAAATAATTACAACACCATTAGCAATAGGGTTATTGGTTATAACAATAATATGTTTTTTAGTAAGTAGTTTTTATATCTATATAATGACTAAAATAGTTTCTAAAAATAAAACATTGTCAATTCAAGATTTTGTTATTAAAAAAATAAATTACTTATTGAAATTTTCATTTGTTTCAGACATTAAATCAACTTTAAAAATTAATGAAAAACAACAAGAAGCAATAATACTTGATAATATTGATAAACTTGATGCTAAAACAAAATGAAATCTTTTGTGAATTCAAAACACTTTATATTCTATTTTTAAAAACTATAATATTTATTTAAAATTTAGTAATATATCAGAATCAGAATTTGAAGAACTTTCATTAATTATAAAAAATGATTTTAATAACCTTACAATTGAAATTTTGGAATAACTAGATCAAATTTAATGATCTAGTTTTTTTATTTTTTCAAAAGTAAATCTATAATCTAATTGCTTTTAATTTTGTTTATAATTAATAATTGGAGCAAATAATGAATTTTAAAACAACATTGTGATTAAACTATTTAAGACCAAATATTTTTGTTAAAGATATTTCACATATAGATATTCACTCTCTAAAAACTAATGGAATAAAACTTGTAATATGTGATTTAGATAATACATTGGTACCCCATTTTAACAAGTTTCCCAATAAATATGTTTTTGAATTTATTAATAAAATTAAAAGAGAAGGATTACTTATTATCATTGCTTCAAATAACACAAAAAAAAGAGTTACAACTTTTGTAAATCAACTTCAAAAAACCATAAGTGTTGATGGTTTTTTATATAATTGTAAAAAACCATTTACAAGAAAAATAAAAAAAGAAATTAGTAAGTTTAATATTACATATAATGATGTTGTGGTTATAGGAGATCAATTTATTACTGATATCTTTCTTGCTAATAGACTTAAATGTAAAAGTATTTTGGTGCTTCCAATGGTTGATTCAAATAAAAGTGTTTCAAGCAATTTACTTTTAAAGATTTTAGAAAATTTTATTTATAAAAAATTACAACATGAAAAATATATAGATAACAAATTTGATAATGGAAAAATTAATGATGAAATCGAATTATTATAATAAAAAGTGTAAGGGTTGTGGACAGTTTTTTTCAAATGATATAAATAGTCCATCATATGTTATGAACCCAACAGAAAAAACATTATATTGTAAAAGATGTTTTCAAATAAAACACTATAAAAAAATTAATAATGATAATGTTGATGAAAAACATATTATTGATGTAATAAACAAAATAGATATAAAAGATAATTTTTTAATAATAATTGTTGATTTATTTGATATTTATAATACATTGATAGAACAATATAAAGATTATAGAAACAAAATTATAGTTGTTAACAAACTTAATGCTTTACCAAAGAAATTTAACTCAAATATAACTTTAGAAAAAATAAGTAAAATAGTTGATTCTAAAAACATTTTGTACAAAGATATAATTTTATATGACTCAATTGAACACATTAACATTAATAGAATATATAAGTATATAAAAGATGCTTCAAAAAATAAAAAAATAACATATGTATTTGGAAAAACAAATACAGGTAAATCATCTTTAATAAATGCATTACTTAGATTAAACAAAGAAAAAGAACTCTTAACAGTTAGTCCATATAAAAATACAACACTTAATTTATCAAAAATTTTAATTGAAAAAAATACAATAATTGATACACCTGGTATCCCAAATCATGACTCTATTTTAAATTTTGTTTCAAACAAAGATATAGATAAATTAAATAACAATATTAAATTTGTTTCTAAAAATTTTCAAATAAAAAATAATAATCAAACTTATTTTATAGAAGGTTTATGTTATCTGAATGCTAAATCAATATATGAAAATGCTAGTATTAACTTTTATGTTAAACAAAACATAAAAGTTCATAGTACAAAATTTGATAAAATTGATAATGTGTTGAAAAACCAAAATAAAATATTTAATATTGTTTTAAATCAAAAAGATATAAAATTTACTAAGCATTCATATAAACTAAATATAAATGTTAAATATAATATTTTTCTTAATGGTTTGTGTTTGGTATCACTAAAAAATATTGAAATCATTGACATATATTTACCTGAAAAAATTAATGTTTATATTACAGATAATGCTGTGATATAGAAAGGAAGACTATGAGCAAGAAAAAACTTATTATCTTTGGTGGTTCATTTGATCCAATTCATAAAGGACATTTAAAAATTGCAATCAAAGCTTTTAAAAAAATAAAAGCTAATAAACTATTTTTTGTTCCTTGTAAAAACCATCCTCAAAATAAACACCTTAGTGCTTCTGATCAACAAAGAGTTGACATGATAAAGTTAATGATAAAAGGTATTAATAATTTTGAAATATGTGAATATGAATTAGGGTTAAATGATGTTTCTTACACATTGAATACTATTAACTTTTTTAAGCAAGAATATCAAGATTATGATTTATATTTATTAATTGGTTATGACCAATTAAAAAATTTTAAATCATGACATGAATACAAACAAATTTTAGAATCAGTTAAATTAATTTGTCATAAAAGAAAAATTGAAAAAGATTCAATTATTCCTCATGATATTCCTTTTATAAAAATTGGAATGTGAAATATTAATGCTAATTCTTCATCGTTGAAAATATACCCAAAAAGCAAATTCCTTGATAAAGAAGTTGAAAAATATATAAATGAAAATGGTGTATATGCTATTGATCGTTTAAAAACTGTTATGGGTGAATATAGATTAGAACATTCTATTAGAGTGGCAGAACTTGCAAAACAAATTGCTAAAGAAAACAAGTATTACACTTTGTTAAATAAAGCATATGTCGCAGGTCTTTATCATGATTATGCCAAAGAATTTAAAGAAGATGTTGTGTTAAAATATGCCAAAAAATTAAAAATTAAAAAATTTCCTTCATGAAAAGTTCTTCATGGTCCTGTTGGAGCTTACGTTTTAAGAAAAAGATATAACATTGATGATTACCAAATTTTAACAGCTATTAAAAACCATGTAATTCCTGAAGATAAATCAATTCTTGTTAAGATTGTTTATTGTGCTGACAAGTTGGATGTTCGTGTTGATGGTGAATTACCAGAAAGAAATAAATTAATTAAAATATGTAAAAAAGATATTAATGAAGGTTTTGATTTAGTTGTTAATAAACTAAAGGAAATTTATGAAAACTAAAATCATTGGTATTATAGTTGCTTTAGAGGATGAATTACATAAATTTAAATCTATTTTTTTAAATAGCTTTAATGTTCATGTTTCTTTAAAACAAAAGTTTTACATAACATATCTTAATGACAATATGTTTGTTTTTGTTTTTTCAGGTGTTGGTAAAACAAATGCTGCAATGACAACATTGAATTTAATTAAAACATTTAACCCTAAAGCAATTATAAATGTTGGGTCTTGTGGATCTCCAAATAAAGAATCATTTATAAAAGATATTTATTTAATAAATGATTTTTATCATTTAGATGTTGATGCAACAGCATTTCAATATGAATTAGGGCAAACACCAAAAGAATTACCATATTTTTCATCAAGCAACAAACTTAATGACAAGATAATTAAAATTTTAAAAAGTAATGAATATAAATTTAAAAATGGTAAATGCGGAACAACTGATAGTTTCATTAACAAATTAAATTTTGAAAAATTTAATAACAAACTTTTTTATATGATGAATTGTCTTGATATGGAATCAGCTTCAATAGCACAAATATGTTTTAAGACAAAAATTATGTTTTCTAGTATAAAAATAGTTTCTGATAATTTATTTAATAGTGATTCAAACAATGATGTTCAATTTAATGAAAATTTAAATGATATATCAAAGATGTTAACAAACATTGTTAAATTGCTAATCAATAATATAGATTTAACTAATAATTAATTAAAAAATAAATATCTTAAGTTTATTACAAATATAGATTGCAATTCTTGTTTTGGTAAAACTTAAGATATTTTTTTATATCTATAATATGTAAAAAATATTCATGTAATAATAAAAATATAAAAAAAATTATAAAATTTTATTATATACCATAATTTTGGTTTTTTAACACAAAAATATGCTTTAATATTGAAAATGAATTTTTTTAAACTTATAATAATTTATGTATAGTGTTATCGAGGTATATATATGGACTTTAAAAAATTAATTGTTTCTGAAGACAATAAATTGGTTCTAGAAGATTACAACTTAACAAGCGACGATGCTGAAATTCTAGACATTAATAAATCATTAAAAGATGTAGCTACTGATGTAGAACTACAAAATTTTATTAAAGAGAATGCTATAGATCAATCAAAAGTTTATTTTATTTGTGTTAAAGAAGATTTTGGAACAAACGAACAAATCATTGAAAACATTCCTGATGTTAAAAGTATTTATAAAGTAATTAAAAAAGTATTCAAAAAAAATAAAAATGTCTACTTCTTTGTGTACAACACTTACTTAAAAAATGATATTGCTCTTAACCCGTCATTAGAAACACCTTCAGTTTTTGAATCTCAAAATGCTGAAGTTAGTGACATAAATAATTATGATGATTCATTAAACGCACAAGAACAAGTTGATTATTATGATCAAGAACAATACCAAGATAATTATGTTGATGATGGTCAACAAAATTATGATGAACAACAAAATTTTGTTAATGATCAAAATGTAGAAGAAAATTATCAAGAACTTGTTCCAGAAAATAATGAATTTGTTACAAATGAAGAAAATAACACTGTTGAATTAAACAATTTTGAAAATGTTAATGAATATCAAAATGATGATTTAATGCCTGAACAAGAAGTTATTGTTTCAAATGATGAATTACAAGATGAAACAATTTCATTAAATGAAGTTCCAGTTGAAGAAGAAGTTGTTGTTCAAGATGAAATCCCATTTGATCAAGAAGTAGTTATTCAAGAAGAAACACCTATCCAAGAAGAAATGCCTGTTCAAGATGAAATTTATGTTGAACAAGTTGTTCCAACTGAAGATAATGTTCAATATCAAGAAGATGTTCAAGTTGTAAGTAATGACACTTTAGAAGATAATGTTGTTGATTATAGTAGCGAAAACGAAGTTGTTCCTGAAGAAAATTTTGAAGATGTAATTGATAGTAGTTGAGGTGATGAAGTTGAAGTTGTAACACAACCAAGCGAACCAGAAGTTATGTTTGCAAATGAATCACCAGCTGAAATTATAGAACCAACTGAAGAAGAAAGTTTAGATATAATTGATCAAACTCAAATTGAAGATGATATTGATTGAAACAATATTGAAGTAATTGAAACAGATCAAAACCCAGAAGAAGAGATTGTTGAAGTAGAAACTATTCCAGCAAATATTGTTGATTCAAATAATGATGATAATTGAAGTGATATGGAATCATCAAATAATGTATTTGATAATGACATAATTGTTTCAAATCAAAGTGAAACTCCAGATGAAATTAAATCTTTTGATACATTAGAAAGTTTAACTGAGATAACAGATGGATCAATTAGAGATGGATCTAATGAAATTTCAATTCCTGAATCATACTTCGATACTGAAAACGAAAATCAGCTTTCTTATGAAGATTACAATGAATTCCAAAATGACTATGAATTGAATGTTCATGCATTAAAATCAATTTATGACTTCATTTGAAGAATGCTAGTATTAAATAACTATAATTTAAAACTAAATGATTTATTATATTTAGCTGTTAACAATTTAGATGCTTTTTCTATTGGACAAAGTGACTTTGTTAGACAAACAGCAAACAAAGCTGAATCTTTATTTGATCTAATTTTACAATTAGACATTAAATTAGAATTTAACAACTCATTATTCTATATTTATTTAGCAGAATTCTTTGCTATCAAATCTAATAAAATTATAGTTAACCAAAAATTCTTAAATACATTATCAATCTGAGTTGATAAATCATCTAAAAATAAATTTGTTCAACAAGTTGAACAATTTGTAAACTACAGTACTGTTTATAATAAAAAAATTATTTTCTCATACTTTGTAGAATTGGCTAACTTTATAAAAGGGTGCATACCATCAATTAAACCAAGTTTATCATTGGTTGATGTTCATAGAATCTTAAGTAATAAATCTAAAAAAGTTAGAGAAGGAAATGTTTTTGGTTTCATAGTTGACAAAATTAATGAAATTTTTGCAAAAAATGGAATAACAATTGAATCTGAATTAATCGATACTCCAGATAGTATTTTTGGGGATGATAAAGATAAATATTCAGATGATGTTGATCAAAACTGAAAAACTCAATTATGTGAATTGTACAAAAGACTTGTATTGAATATTAGAGACTATGTGTTATCTAAAGGTAACAATGAAATGGATATCTTTAATATTTATATTGATATTAAAGATCTTAGAATGTATCATTCACCAATGGGAGATGTATCAGCTTTATCTCCGTCAACAATCCAATCACTTGAGTATGATAAAAACTATAGTACTATAGGTGATGCATTTAATAGAACTAACTCAATTGTTCCAAGTCAAAATACAGAAATTGATTATGAAAATTTCACAAGCTATATTCCACCTGTAATTGAAAGTGGAAATAATAATTTTGACTTATCTGAATTAAGTAATGGAGAAGTAAACATGGAAAAAAAATATATAGATGAAACTCTTGTTCAACCAGCAGTTCCAAAATTTAGTGCAGCAGAATTAGAAGATTCAATGTCAAAAAGAATTGAAGAATATGAAAAGAAAATTAAACAAAACATTGAAAGAATAGAAGCTGAAAGAAAACAACTAAGAGAAAAAATGGAAGCTTTAAAAAATCTATAATAACTATGAAAAATAATTATAGAAGGTCATTATCAAATTTAACTAACGACGAAATTAATAAGCACTATTATGAAAGAAAAATTTCTTTTCAGGAAGAATTAAAATCACTAAAAAGAAAAACATCAAAACATACAGAAATTTAAAAAATAATTTGTAAATTTATGTTTTAACAATCTGAAAATAGCATTCACTCTAATTTGAGTGAATGCTATTCCCTAACTGACATGTGAAGTGCAACACTTCAATGTTACATTAAACTCTCGACTTTGAAATATAAGTTGAGAGTTTTTTTGTTTTAAATATTTTCTTGATACATTTGGTAAGCTGTTTTATAACCAAACATTTTTCTTGGGATGTTGTTTACTTTTCATTCAAGAGTTTTTATTTTATCTTCACTTACTAAACTGAAGTCAGTTCCTTTTTTATATCATCTTCTAACTATCCCATTTATGTTCTCGTTGGACCCTCTTTGGAATGAAGAATAAGGTTGGCAATAATAAACTTTAAAGTTGAATTGTTTTGCAGTTATTCCCATCATTTGAAACTCTAACCCATTATCAACAGTGATGCTTTTTATTGGGAGTTTTTCATCTCGAATAATGGTATACATTTTAGCCATCATTGATCTAGCGTTCTTCCCTTTTATTTTTCTAATAATTGCCAACCTTGTTTTTCTTTCCACTAATGTCAATAAGTGGTAATAACCACTTTGCCTTTTACTAACTATTAGATCAGCTTCTCAATGTCCAAATTCTTTTCTATTGTTTATCTTTTCTGGTCTTAGACTATAAGGAATGCAGTATTTTCCATCAATTTTAGAAAATATACCTATTTTTCTTCTTTTTCCTTTAACATATTTTCTTCTTAAACAATCTCTTCTTTGTATCTTTCAAATCTTGCTATTGATTCATCTAAATACTTGCCTAGCACTTGGAACTTTAACTAACGGATAGTTTTCTTTTATTCAAAAAATTGTAGCTTCTACACCATGAGATTTAGGATTAAATTTTTGAATAAAAAGATCTGTGAAGTTTTTGTACTTCAACATAAAAAACATATGACAATTTGATTTTCTTCTAATGTATTTTTTGTGAGCAGTTGATGAATAATAAATCCCTGTTGAAGATGTGTTTCTTTTTAATTCTCTTGATATTGTTGATTTGTTTTTATTTAAGATTTTTGCAATCTTATTCATAGAATATTTTTCTTTATTTCAAAGAAAATAAATTAAGCATCTTTCTTCTTTTGTTAAATGTTTATAAGTTTTCATAAGCACTCCTAATATTCATTATCTTTTTATTAGTGAACACTTACAAACAAAACAAATGAAGTGCACACTCTTTTTTGAGTGTTGCACTTCACATGTCAATCGAGCAATAGCATTCACTCTAATTTGAGTGAATGCTATTTTTGTCTATTGATCAAAGAATTTGGGTAGTAAATTTTGATGAAAAATATTTTTTTAATAATATATTTTCTTATTTTTTATTTTCAAAAGTTAAAAAAACATAAAAAAATTTACAAAATCAAATAAATTTACTTTATTTTATAGTAATAAATTATATATATATGTATATATAGTATATTTTATGTTATATTTAATGTATGAAGGGTGATGAAGATAAAATGGGGGATGAAAAAATTAGATTAATAATAGTTAGTTATCATATGTTATTTAAATTATAGATATATAAATCAATATAGTTGTTAGTGATGTTTCAACTTATGCTTCTTTAATTTAAATGATTTTTTGAACTATCAATTTAATTTATTTTCAGAAAAATTAGAACTAATTTTAACTTTTTTACTATATAAAAGATAGATTATAAAGGGAGTATATATGAAAAAAGTGCTATCGGTAGGCTTTGCCTCAATCTTTTCTGCTAGTATTACAACATCAATGTTGGTTGGTACGGTTCATGAATTACTAAATTCTAAAGGTAGTAATTTACAATTTAAACATAACAATCTTTTGGTTAGTGATCCAAAAGTTAATAAATTATCAACAGATGATCAAATTCAACAAATACTAAGTACTGTTACTCAAAAAACATACTTGGGTGATATTGATGAAGCGACAAATGTTGGTGATTTTACATCTATTGATATTTCAAAATTAGCAGACATTGAATCAGGTAACGGTAAAATTGTACCAGCTTATTTAAAAATTGATGGAAAATATACTTCAAATATTCAAGAAGCTAAAAGAAGTCATGTTCAAAATCCTGTTGTTAAATATTTAGACAACAATAATATTGCTTATGATTCTGAAATGGAAGCAACAAATGCAATGGTTGGTGATATAGAAAGTTACTCAAATGGAATTGCATATTATGAAATAAAAGATTATTCAGATTTAAACAAACCAACATATAACATCAACCCTTTAAACAAAAATGATTTAAATAAATTAAAAGAACTAGCATTCTCAAATGCAGCAATTGATGGATCAGGTTTTGATGTTATGAGACTTCAATCTGATGGAGTTAAATATAGTAAAAATAACTACACTTGATATTCAACAAGTCTTATTGAAGACCAAACAAATAAATTAATAAACGACATGGTTCAAATAATTTATGACAACTCTTTATTTACTTTAACTAGTAACTTTGTTCATTATGAATGAATTTTTGGTTTTGGTTTTACTAAATATAATAGTTATATCCTAAGAGATTATTATGGTGTTTCAGATTCAGCTTTAAATAATTTGAAAAATGAATCTTATTCTGAACTTAAAAAATATTGGGGAAGTGATAAAATTGATTCTTTCCAAATTCAAGTTAATCAACACAACTTTAGTTGATATGATGTTTCAAAAAAAGCTAAAGAAGCATATGATGCAACATATAATAAAGCAATGTTATATTTTAACAACAACAAAGGTATGGAAGATTGTGCTAGAAAATTAGCAGATTTAGCACAAAAAATTGTTAACACTAATTTCCTAGGTGAATCAAAATTATCAACAGGATATAGTGATAATTATGAACAACTTAAAACTGAAATCAAAGGTAAAGTTTGAGGTGCTGTTAAAAATGAATTAGAAAAAACATATTCTAATTCCCTAACTGACATGTGAAGTGCAACACTTCAATGTTACATTAAACTCTCGACTTTGAAATATAAGTTGAGAGTTTTTTTGTTTTAAATATTTTCTTGATACATTTGGTAAGCTGTTTTATAACCAAACATTTTTCTTGGGATGTTGTTTACTTTTCATTCAAGAGTTTTTATTTTATCTTCACTTACTAAACTGAAGTCAGTTCCTTTTTTATATCATCTTCTAACTATCCCATTTATGTTCTCGTTGGACCCTCTTTGGAATGAAGAATAAGGTTGGCAATAATAAACTTTAAAGTTGAATTGTTTTGCAGTTATTCCCATCATTTGAAACTCTAACCCATTATCAACAGTGATGCTTTTTATTGGGAGTTTTTCATCTCGAATAATGGTATACATTTTAGCCATCATTGATCTAGCGTTCTTCCCTTTTATTTTTCTAATAATTGCCAACCTTGTTTTTCTTTCCACTAATGTCAATAAGTGGTAATAACCACTTTGCCTTTTACTAACTATTAGATCAGCTTCTCAATGTCCAAATTCTTTTCTATTGTTTATCTTTTCTGGTCTTAGACTATAAGGAATGCAGTATTTTCCATCAATTTTAGAAAATATACCTATTTTTCTTCTTTTTCCTTTAACATATTTTCTTCTTAAACAATCTCTTCTTTGTATCTTTCAAATCTTGCTATTGATTCATCTAAATACTTGCCTAGCACTTGGAACTTTAACTAACGGATAGTTTTCTTTTATTCAAAAAATTGTAGCTTCTACACCATGAGATTTAGGATTAAATTTTTGAATAAAAAGATCTGTGAAGTTTTTGTACTTCAACATAAAAAACATATGACAATTTGATTTTCTTCTAATGTATTTTTTGTGAGCAGTTGATGAATAATAAATCCCTGTTGAAGATGTGTTTCTTTTTAATTCTCTTGATATTGTTGATTTGTTTTTATTTAAGATTTTTGCAATCTTATTCATAGAATATTTTTCTTTATTTCAAAGAAAATAAATTAAGCATCTTTCTTCTTTTGTTAAATGTTTATAAGTTTTCATAAGCACTCCTAATATTCATTATCTTTTTATTAGTGAACACTTACAAACAAAACAAATGAAGTGCACACTCTTTTTTGAGTGTTGCACTTCACATGTCAATCGAGCAATTAGAAAAAACATATTCTAATTCAAGAACTAGCAGATCAGCTTCAACACTTAGTGATTATATTGTTGATAATTACAAATATAACTTCCAAGAAAACTTTGCTAAAAACGGTGACAACATAAAATATGCTATTTCATATAATGACTCACCATTATTTTTAATATCAGACACAATAATTCTTAAAATTAAAGATTATGAAGATTTCCGTGTTGATCCAAGAAGAGGTATAAAAAACTATCTTAGTTCAGTTTCAAAATCAAATTATGATTGAAGAAATGAAGCTAGAACTTCATTTATGAATATTTCTAATACATATGGATATGATAGAAATAAATCATTAAATCTAACAAAAGAGAATTTACTAGTTAAATATAATACTGTTAAAAAATATTCAAACTTTGGTTTTTATAATCATTCAGCATCTAGTAAATTTGATCCAAATGTAAAAATGATTGATAGATTGTATTTTCTTAATAATAATGTTACAGAACAACAACTTGAAAAACAATTAAACCGTAGAGAAGATGATGATAAATCATTATTAAATAGTCCATATGGAACTATTGAAGCAATCTATCAATACAATAAAAGTCTTAAGAAGTTTTCAGAAACTGGAGATCCATCAACAACTTTAATTAAAAATGTTAATGAAAATTCAATAGCTGATTCTAATGATGTTGTTTATTTATATAACAAAGACAAATCACCAGCAACAATCAAGTATGGTAGATATATAACTTATGGAAATAAATTTAACATTAGTTTATCAGATAGAAGTTCAAGAGTCATTGGTTCAACTGAAGAATTAAATTCTGAGTTTTATTTAGATAAACTTGGAAAACCAACAAAAAGGTATGATTTCTATGATTACAGTGGGAATTTATTAACATCAGAAATTATAAACAGTGTTAATGGTGATTATTCAGTATCTGAAAAACAAGCTTGAGAAAATGCTTTAAAGAAAATAAATGTTGATGCTAGTAAAGATTATGTTTTCTACCAAACAAATGGAACAACACCATCAACAACAACTGAAACTTTATATAAAAATAAAATTACAAAATTATATGTTTGTTACATACCAAATTATCAAACAAGAAATGTATCAAAATATACAACATATGATGTAAATCCTATTAACTCAAGTAATTACTATGGATTTGTAAGTTATGATGATTTAACAAAATTTGTTAAAGACTATGTATACACAATTAATGGATTAAATCCAATTGATCCAATACTTCCACCAGTTAATAATTCAACATCAAAATTCTATAGAGATGTAATTATTGGTACATGAAGTTCATTGGGAATAATTATAGCTTTAGTTGGATTCACTTCTTTATATTTCTGTAATGTTTCTACTAATAAGATTAAAACTAGAAGACAGCAAAGAGTAAGAACTCAAAATTGATGAAATAACAATGTAATGGGACCTGGTAGATAGGGAGTTTATTATGAACAAAAAAATAGGAATAAATCATAAAAAAATAAACTGCAAAAAATTACTTTCCAGTAAAAAACTTTTACTATTAGTTGGTTCTTCAACTATAGCAGCTGTTCCAGTTATTTCATCAATTGCTGTGGGCAATAGTTCAACAAATTTTAATTATTATAAAGGTGCTTATAATCTTGGAAATAAGAGTTTTGATTCATATAATTCATTAATGGATTATGTTAATAAAAATTCTAAAGTTGTTGATATTGAAGGATATAACTCAAAATGAAGTGTTACTTTAAATGGAGTAACAAAAACATATAGTGATCCAAATAAATTGAGAAGTGAAATTTATAATCAATACATTACAACAAGACGTGTGAAAACTGATGTTAATCTAGCTGATTATGCAAGTGCTAAAGGTGTTATTGGTTTAACAAATCAAGATGTTTGAAAACATATTAGTTATGACATTAATTCTAAAAACACTGTTTATCAAGGTGCAAATGACCAAGTGTTTAATTCCCAAGAAGAAGCTTACAAATCATATTTTCAAACTAAAGAAGGTTATCATTTCAATGGAATAAACTTTGATAGCAAATCTGATTTAAAACAATATTTAGAAAAAGAATATTTTCCAAAGAGAAATACTAATAACACAGTAGTAATTACTTCTCCATCTGGAAATTCACTTCCAATTGATTTATCTAAAGATGGTGCTTATAATGAACTATCTAGTTTTATTAATAATAATGCTGAAACAAGATTAAATTATAGAACAGATAGTGGTGAACAAGTTGATATTACAAGAAATAATGTTTCAACCCAAATGGATAAAGTTAATATAAATGATTTAAACTATGTTCATGTTCAATCAAATCAAGGTGAAAGCAGATATATTATCGATAATAAAGATAGTGCTGATTTAATTGGTCCATATTTTTATCAAGGTGTTTTAGATGTTACATCTTTTAAAAATAAGGATATGTGAAAAAAAGTTAATGGTGTAAGTAAATCAGTTTTTAATGAATCTAAAATAGATTCAACTATTGGTTCATTCTTTTCATCAATCATTAATGATGATAATAATTTAAATAAAATCCAAGCAGAAAATGGATCTACAAACACATTATTATTTAGAACGTTATTATCAATTGGTGAAGAAGGTGAATCTTACGATCAATGATTTTTAGAAGAACTTAAAAAATTAAGTCCACAACTATCAAAAGAAGTTATTGAAGCAAATGATTCAATGATGAGTGGTAAAAAGTATAATTCTTTTTACAAAATACCAGTTCTTTATAGTTTTTTATTACAAAGAGCTATAAGTTGAAATTTAGGTCAAGATGTTATTAACTTAATTATTGACTATTTCACTAATGTTTGTAACTTTATTCAAGATGTTTTAGAATTTGTATCACTTTATAGTCCAAGTTTACTGTTAAGTAAAGATAAAAAAACTAAATTTGATATGGTTAAATTTTTCCAAATTGGAAATCCTGAATATGATTTAAATACTTCTACAGAATATTTCTTGAATGAAATTAAAACACAATACCCAAATCTTATTGCGATGGCTGCTGTGTATTTGCAAGCTGAAAGTAATATTTCATTTGCTGGTGGAATGATTCCATTTGATTCTGTTGATTTAAATTACTTAATTGAAGACAATATAATAGCAGCTGAAGATTTATATTCAGTAAGAATTGAACTAAGAGGTGTTTATGACACTTTCTCTCAACTTAACACAGAAGAAATGGCTAAATACTTCGTTGTAAATAACCAAAAAGAAGAAATTAAAAAAATTCAAAATGATGAACCTGATAAAACTAAGTGAGTTGAAATTTTAAAAACAATTACTACACCTAGAACAAAACAAAATATGGAATTATTAATAAGTTCTATTGGGGCAAAGAATAACCAATATTATACTCTTGCAGAATCAGTTTTAAATACTGAAATAAAAATCTTTTTAGAATCTGGAGCAATAATAACTAATGGTTACTTGGATCAACTAAGTAAATTTAGTGGTTCTAAAGCATTATCAACATTTGTAAACTTTATCAAAGCTAACGAAGGTAAAGTTAGCTCATATAGAATATATTTAGCTTTTGTTTTAGATAGAAAATATAAATTAAATTATTTAAATAAAAGTGCTACTTCTAGTACAAGTGAATTTGCTAGAAGACTTGTATATTTAATTGAAATGATTTTTGGTACATCAGCTCTTGTTGGAAATTCATTATATAAACTTTATGGTGAAAGAAACTCAGTACCATCAGCTATTAATAATCCAACACTTGAACTACTTGATGAAAATTCTGATTATATTTACACAACTATAAACTCAGATGTTGGTGATGGTGGAAGTATCGGTGGAGGCTCTGGTGGTGATGGCGGAAGCATCGGAGGTGGATCTGGTGGCGGTTCTGGCGGAGATGGTGGAAGCATTGGCGGAGGCTCTGAAGGAGGCTCTGGTGGTGGTTCTGGCGGAGATGGCGGAAGCATCGGAGGAGGCTCTGGTGGTGGTTCTGGCGGAGATGGCGGAAGCATCGGAGGAGGATCTGGTGGAGGTTCTGGCGGTGGCTCAGGAGGAAGCATTGGCGGAGGATCTGGTGGAGGTTCTGGCGGTGGCTCAGGAGGAAGCATCGGTGGAGGCTCTGGTGGAGGTTCTGGCGGTGGCTCAGGAGGAAGCATCGGTGGAGGCCCTGGTGGAGGTTCTGGCGGTGGCTCAGGAGGAAGCATCGGTGGAGGCTCTGGTGGAGGAAGCATTGGTGGTGGTTCTGGCGGAGCTACTGGCGGTGGAAGCATTGGTGGAGGTTCAGGTACAAGACCACCAAGTGTTACCCCAGATGGTGACATGTGAGACAGAACTCTAAATTTAGGTAATGCAAATAGAGATGGCAAATTATTTCTTTCAAATGAATTATTTGACCTTAATGATGAATTTATAAACCCATATATTATGGCTGATGGTAAATTATCAACTGAACTAAAAATTGTATTAACAGATGCGCCAAGTGGATTTAGAGTTTCATCACCTGATCAAGATTATTCTGTGCTAGAAATTATAAGACAAAGTAATGAAGTTAGACCAATCAGCAGAGAAGGTGATAGATCAGTAATTATGGACCCGGTTGACAATGCGTCATTAAGTTCAGCTTATCAATTTAATGCTGAAGAAGAATTAGTTCAAATTCTTACTAATGATGCGCCTGATCGTCCTAATGTTCCAGATGGTCCTGATGGTGGTCCTAGCACACCAGATCGTCCAAACACACCTGATAGACCTAATAGACCTGAGAATGCTAGTTTTAAATCACAAAAAAAATCTTGATGATCTGGAGTTTCTTCTAAATTTAGTAAAGCTAAAGAAGTAGTTCTTACAGGTTTAAATTATGCATTAGAAATATTTGCAAGTGTTTTAACAATTACTGAAATAGTTTTCTTTATTTATGATTTATTTAAAGAAACTTATACTCAAAACTTTTACCAATACACAACAGCAGATGGTACAAGTTTCTATTGAAATGGTGGATTATCGGTTTCTAAGTATTTTGGTTTTGTTAACTATGAAATTTCAAATATTAATCAAATGGAACTAATTGACCCAGTAGCAATAACACTTCCACAAGTAGAAGAATATTATTACTATAATGGTATAAAATACTATGACTCTAGTGAGTTAAAGAGAAGAATATTATTAAATTATATTAATGGTGATGATTCTCCAAGAAACCATAAATTTAATAAATACTTTGCTTTAATAGGTAATGAAGATGCAACTTCAAAAACAATTGAAGAACTAACACAAAAAGTTATTAAAAGTTTAAATATTACTATGAATCAAAATGGATCTTTTGATATTAGTAAATTAAATAAAGAGTCACCATACATTCAAACTCTAAGTGCATCATATGATTATGGTTATGTTATTCCTGATAGTGATAATAATGTAACATTAATACAAAATATTGTTGATAATATCAGACCAGCTTATTTTGTTAAACTTCCATCTGTTGATAGTAATAATATTGCACAAGGACAAGCAGGAGAAATTACTAAATTACCTGGAAAATATTGAGATGGAATGAAAGTTGTCGAAAATGGAGAAATGCCTGATGTTTTATTTGACAACTCAGCAAACGATCTAAAAGAAGGTATTAAAGATCAAAATATTTGAAATAGTGAAAATTTTAAAGAATCTGTTTATACCACAGCAAGCTATCAATCGTTACAAAAGTTATATGAAACATTTAAAACTAAATTTAATATAGCAAGTAAAGAAGTTTTAAATATTGGTTTAAGTTCAAACAAATATAGTAATTTACCAAATAGCACTACAGTACAAAATATTTATCAAATAAAAGATGTAAGAACTAATAGAACTTATACTTTCTATAATTTAAGTGATGCAACAGAATATTTAAATGAAACACTTAATTTCAAAAAACATTTTGATAGCTTAGGAACTAAAATATTTTTTGAAGGTATGTATTTTGATAACAGAAGTCAACTAAATAAATGAGTTCATGAAAACATGGTTTTAATAAGATAAAACAATTTGTTTTATAAACTTTTATATAGCAAAAAAATTTTAAACATTAAAAATGATCATTACTTCATTTTTAATGTTTTTTTAATATTAAATATTGAAAAAATTTAACCAAAAGCAAAGAAACTAAATTAACAACACCATTTTTAGTACATTTTTTATAAATTTTTATTTTGATTAATTAAATAAAATTATTTTTTATAAAAAATTTTATTTTTTTTATGTTGTAATAATTTTTTAGCAATAAAATTGAGTTAGGAGAAAGAAGGTGAAAAAATGAAATCGGTAAAATTACCAAAAAAAATGAAAGCTTTAGTTTTTGTTAAAAAAGGAAAAATAGAAATAGTTGAAAAAGATGTTCCAACTGTTGGACCTAATGATGCATTAATTAAAGTTTCAACAACTACTATTTGTGGTACAGATGTTCATATTTTAAAAGGAGAATATCCTGTCAAATCAGGATTAACTATTGGTCACGAGGCTGTAGGAACACTTGTAGCATATGGTGATATGGTAACAGGTTTTGAATTAAATGAAATAGTGTTAGCTGGTGCTATAACTCCTAGTGGGCATTCAGCAGCATGTCAATGTGGACAATCATCACAAGATGGTCCAGAAGAAAGATTTGGTTATAAATTAACTAATGGTTGAAAATTTGGGAATAAGATTGATGGGTGTCAAGCTGAATATGTACTAGTAAAAGATGCTATGTATAATTTAGCAAGAGTGCCATCTAACTTAACTGATGAACAAGTTTTAATGTGTCCAGATATAATGTCTACAGGATTTTCTGGTGCTGAAAATGCAAAAATTAAATTAGGAGATTTTGTAGGTGTAATTGCTATGGGTCCAATTGGATTATGTGCAGCAACTGGTGCAAAATTATTAGGAGCATCAAAAATTATTGCTATTGATGGAAATGAAAAACGTTTAGCTATTGCAAAAGAATTAGGTGCTACTCATACAATAAATTACACAAAAGAAAATGTAATTGATAAAGTAAAAGAAATTACAGAAGGTAGAATGTTAGATTCAGCAATTGAATGTTTAGGAAAACAAGAAACTTTTGCACAAGGTATGAAATTATTAAGACCGGGTGGCACATTATCATCTTTGGGAGTTTATAGCAATGATTTAACAATCCCATTAGATACAATAGGTGCTGGTTTAAGTGATGGATCAATTAATTTCTCACTATGCCCAGGTGGTAAAGAAAGAATGAGAAGATTAATTGAATTGATTCAAAACAATAGAGTAGATTTAACTAAACTTGTAACTCATACAATGCCTTTTGATAAAATTGTAGAAGCTTATGATTTTTTTGCTAATCAAAAAGATGGTGTTTTAAAAATAGCAATTAAACTTTAATTAAAAAATATAAAATTATATTTATAATTTTTAACTATTAAATATTTAAATTAAAACCGGAATTGTAACATTTTGTAAATGTTGCAATTTTTATAAAATTTGTTCGAAATTAAAAAAATTAAACTAAATACGAAAATAAATTCATGATAATTAAAAATTAAAATACTATAAATAATTTAATTTAATAAAGACCTATTTTTAAAAAAACATAATTAAGATATTTAAGTTATTTTTTAAATAATTAAAAAATTAAAAATATTGAATTTTTTAATAATGAACTTATTTGTGATATTTAATGTTTTTTTTAATCGTAAAAGCTCTATATAATTGTTCACATAAAATAAGATTAAATAATTGATGAGGAAAAGTCATTTTTGAAAAAGATACTAGTGCGTTAGCTTTAATTTTTATTTCATTGCTTACTCCATGACTACTACCAATTATAAAAACCAACTCACTATATATAGGATTATCTATTATTTCTGAAATGAAGTTTGAAAATTCTGTAGAATTATATTGTTTTCCTTCTATAGCATTAACAACTACAAATGATTTTTTATTAATATATTTCATCATTTGCACACCTTCTTTTTGTAATGCATTGTTAATTATTGTATAGTTGTTTTCATCTGTTATAAGTGATTCTTTAATTTCAATAAATTCTAATTTTACGAAGTGATTAATCTTTTTTTGATATTCAAATATTAATTGTTTTAAATTGTTGGACTTAATTGAACCAACACTAACTATTTTTATAATCATATAATTACTCATCTATTTTAGTTATTACCATTTTAAGATCTATAGCTTCTTTTGGGCATATATTTACACAAGCACCACAAGCTATACAAGTGTCATCTATAATTGATTTATTATTAACAATTCTTATAGAATTTGTTGGACAAACATTAATGCACATTTTGCATCCTTCACATTTATTTTGATCTGTTACTGCTAATAATCTTTCTTCTGTTTTCATAATAGTCCTATATTTCATAATATTTTATATAATAATATTTTATATACTAATAGATTATAATATAAATGAACGTGTGAATTTAGGAGATATAATGATTTTAAGAAATTTTAAACTTGATGATTTAAGCAAATTAGTTAAACATTCTTCAAATATTCTTAATTATGACTCTATAGCTCCAACTAGCAAAGAGTTTAATGAATTAATTTCTCAATACTCACTAAATAATATAATTGATAAAGCAAACTATGGAATAGTTTTAGAAGAAAATGATGATATAGTTGGTGTTTTATTAGCAAGAATTAATGATGGCAGTAAAAATTTGATTAGTGACAAAAATTTACATTTAATTGATTGTTCAAAAATTATAAATGAAATAGAATCAAAAAAATTTACTGAAAAAGAATTAGCTCTTTATAGATTAGAAATAAAAACAATAGAAACATATAAAAAAATTTTAGATGATGTTTAACGTGTTGTAGGTTTTTCAAGTGAATTGTTGTTTTTCTCTGTTTTACCATCACACCAAAAAAGAGGATTAAGTAAACTTTTATTCAATAAATTTTTAAAACATTTAAGAAGTAAACAACTTCACAAATTTTATTTATATACAACATCTTTATGTTCTTACAATTATTATGAACATATTAAAATGAGTTGTCTTAGAACTGATATGATAACTAAGTCAGATTCTGATGTTACTTTGGTTCAATTATTAAAAGATAAACTTCCAATAATAGGTATGATTTTCCATTCGGATGTTAAAAATTTTGATATTGACACAAATGCACCAATCAAAGATCCAGTTATTGATGAAATATTAGTTAATAATAAAGAAGAAAGTAATAATGTAATTGTTAATACTTTTAAAAATGTTGGTGTATTTTTTAAAAACATAATGAATATGAAAAATTCAAAAAAATAATTATATTCAAAGAATTTTGATATATTAACTATTTTGCTATAGTTTGAAAATTATTTTCAAACTATTTTTTTATTACCAACTTATTTTCTTTAAATTTATTTTTAAAAAGTTTTATTTTGTTAATGTTATATTACTGTTAATGAAATAAAAATGCTATTTTCTTTATATAAGAAATATAGCATCACTATGATATTTAATAGTTTCCATCATTTTTAATTTGGCTTAAAAGATCAATGTTTTTAGCATTTTCATCATTAAATCATAAACTAGATTCTTTTCCATTTAAAAGGGATACTAAAAAGTTTTTATAACTTGCATTTCATTTTTTATTTTTATAAAAGTTTTGACTTAAAAAATCCTTCATAGAGTCTCTTTGAGTAAATCCTTCCATTGGACATCCACAAGGTACAATTGGCATAGAAAGTTTTTTAGCTGTTCTTGATATATCACTTTCTCTTGCTAAAATAAATGGTCTAATAAATCAGATGTCACTTCTATCCAAATACATTTTTGGTTTAAAAGTGGCAATTCTACCTTCATTTATCATATTCATAAAAAATGTTTCAATAGCATCATCTGCATGATGACCCATCGCAACTTTATTACAACCAAGTTTTTTTGCTTCATCAATTAAAATTGCTTTTTTCATTTTGGAACATAAAGAACATTGTATTTTACCTTTTTTCATTTGAGCTCTTAATATTTCACCCATTTGAGTATCTGCAATTACAAATTTTATCCCCTTAGATTTTCAATATTTTATAATTGGTTCATATTCTATTGCGCACAAATTCATTTTTAAATGAACACCATAAATTTCTATGTCTCAATTTAACTCTTTTTTTATTATGTTTTTATAAATTCCAAGAGTTTCTAATAGCAACATAGAATCTTTACCACCAGATACACCAACGCATATCTTGTCGTTGTTTTCAATAATTCTAAAAATTTTATTTGCCCTGATTACACTTCCTATAATTGATCTCATTTTTACCTCATTAAAAAATTACAAATTAAATTATAACCAATAAGTTAGTTTGTTATTAATTATTATAAATTTATTATTTATAATAATTAGTATGAATAAAGTTTCACTTGTATCAAACATGAATATAATAACAATTGGTAGTACAAATACACCAGGACAAGAATTTTTAACAATACTGTTATATGTGTTAAGTTCAGTTGGGATATTTTGTATAATTTTTTTTGTTTTTTATAACTTACTTAAAAAAACACTTATCAAAAAGAATGTTGATACAATTAAAAAAATTTTAATATTTTTAATTCTTGGGATTATATATTCATCAATATCGCCTATTTTAATAATTATAATGAAACAAGTTAATCCAAATTATTTAGTCTTGTCACAGATAGTTGTCTTAACTCTCTTTGCTTTATTTACATCATCCATATGTATGGTTGGTAGTTTTATAGTGTTTTTATTTTCTAACATTTTTTTACCAGATTATGGGTTTCAACCACACATACTTTTTCTTTTGGTTTTTTATGTTATTGCAACAATTTTTGTAGGAGTTGTGAGATTCCTTTTTGGAAACAAATTCAAATATGTATTTATTTTATCTTTTTTAATGTTTTGTTTAATGTGTGCTGTTTCTCTTATTTTTTATAATGAAAATAATTTAACATCAATTTTAATTAACATAGCTATTAATTATCCTTTGTTTTTGCTTATGTATGCAATTGGAAATTATTTAACAAATTTAATTGACAACACTTATAAACTTAGAACATCAATTCATTATGATAATGATTATTTTGTTAATAGTCATTATTCTAAAATAGCTTTTGATGAATATATAAAAACAAATAAAACAGACATTGGTGTTTTTTTAACAATTAGTTTTATTAATATTGAAAATTTGTTAACAACTGAAGGAAAACAAGCTGTTGTTGAAGCTGAAAAAACATTAATTAGATATGTTTTATATAATTTTAAAGATACATGTTTTTACTTTAAAACTTTCAATAATGAATATGGTTTGTTTTTTAAAGTTAAAGATAAAAATAAAATAAATCTTAATAAATCAATTGCAAACAATAATAAAAATAATCGAACAGAAGATGATTTTTTATATGAACTTGAAAAAGTGTTAAAAATGTTTCCAAATAAAATTGATTTTAACAACCAATTCTATGATATTCAAATTGTTGGATATGCTAGTTTATATGGGATACATTCAAATGATTTTTATAAATTAAGTTCTTTTAATGAGGATGTAAAAAAATATTGAGCAATTAATAATGACATCAATATTGTTAAATTGTATAGAAGCAATATTTTAAAAAATAATATAGATGAAACAAATAAGTTAGAAAAAGTTAAACAAGAACATGATTTTAACAATATATCATTATCGCTTATTAAATCTAGTTTGAATAATGAAAAATATTTCATACCTAAGATTTTTTGATTAAAAGAAAGTATTTTTAGTTTTGATCAACTTCATAATAAGTTTAGTGATAATCAAGAAAAACTTAATCTTGTAATTAGATATATAGCTTATCACTCATTGAAACTATTCAATCAATATTTAATTGAAGAAGATAAAAAAAATATTAAAACAACTAATTCTAAAATATTAATTGACTACCCTGTTAATGAATTATCAAAAAATGTATTTTCAGTAATTGAAATATATACAAAAATTAAAAAACATAACCTAGAACCTCATAATGTTATTTTTAACTTTAATTTAGCCAATTCAACCATTAAAGATAATTCAAAAGAATTAAATGAAATAATGTCTTTGTATAATAAAGGATTTGGAATTTCATTTTTTAATTTTTCTATTAAAGATATAAAGGTTTTAACAAAAATTAAAAAGTTTAGTGTTGTTTTAAGCAAGGATAAAGAAAAAGAAAATAAAATTATTTTAAAACAATTAAATAAATCAAAAGATAATATTGATAATATTTTTTATCGTTAATTTATTCTATTTTCTATAAAATAAAATAGAATAATATATTGATATTAAAACTTACAAAGTGAGAATAACATGAAGATTTTGGTTGTTAATAAAAAAGCAAATTTTAATTATACAATTTCAGACACTTATGAAGCTGGAATTGAATTAAAAGGCGTTGAGGTTAAATCTCTTCAATCAAAAAACGCTTCTATTAATGAGTCATATATTACATTTATAAAAAATGAAGCTTTTATAATTAATATGCATATAGCACCATATGAAAATGGGAATATCTTTAATGTTGATCAAGATAGAAGAAGAAAACTTTTACTTCATAAGCATGAAATTATAAAACTTCAGTTGCAAATAAAAAAAGATTCAATAACACTTGTACCTTTAAAAGTTTATTGAAAAAGAAATAAAATCAAAGTTCTAATTGGTTTAGCTAAAGGTAAAAATGTAGTAGATAAAAGAAATACTATTAAAGAAAGGGATGCTAAAAGGGAATCTAAAAAATACTTTTAGCTTTTTTATTTATTTCCATGATTTTATAAAAATAATAAAAAAAAGAGCAAAATGCTCTTCTTATATATAATGGTGCTCAGAAAGGGACTTGAACCCATAAGACATCACTGTCGGTAGATTTTGAGTCTACTGCGTTTGCCATTCCGCCATCTGAGCATATTACATAAATATATTATAATATTGTTTCTATTTTTTATATAAATATGTTAGAAAATTTTAGATTCATTTTTATTTATTAGTTTTATTATATTTTGTTTGTGTCTATAAACAACAATAGATGATGTAAAAAGCAAGATTAAAAATATGCTTAAAATGTATCATCAATTATTTTGATAATTTATTATGTTTACTACATTATAAGCTTGATTAACATTTGGAATGGAATCAATAATACTTAAATTTGGAATGTTTAAAATGTAAAGGTAATCTAAGTGTGGAATAAGTGTTAAAAAACATGATAATGAAACAGCAATAATTGATGATAATGAAACATATCTTGTTGTTAAAACAACAATAAAGAAAATGCAAAAAGCAGTAACAAAAATTCATGGCGAAATAGAAAATAATAAAGCAGCGGTTGAAGCAGCACCTTTTCCACCTGAATATTTTTTAGCAATATTAAAATCTCCCTTATATTTAATTAGTGCATAAATATAAAATATTGGGAAACAATGTCCTATAACTGAAAAAAGACCAGCTAAGTAAATAATAAAACCATTTTGTTCATATAAATAGCTATTATCTTTTGATAAAAACATTGGCACAATGAAATGATATAGAACAACAGAAATAAATATTGAGAGTCAGCATTTAATCATGTCAAACAACATAACAGAAACCCCAATTATTTTCCCAAAAGCTCTTAATGAATTGGTTGCTCCAACATTACCACTTCCAACATTTCTAAGGTCTATCTTTTTTATTTTTGAAATAATTAAACCAAATAAAATGTTTCCTAAAAAGTAACCTATTAGGCAAAAAAGCATAGATAAACCAAAAAAACTAGCGGTAACCACACAACCTCCAAATAGATAAAATAAAAATTTTATTTGATATTAGAATAGTACTATATAATTATAAAGTACTTAAGAATTATTTTTGTTAATATTTTAAAAATACAAGATATTCCTTTTAGTCTAGTCTTAATATTTTTGTGTTTATATTTATTTTATTGAGGTTGTTATATGTCTTATAAAGAATCCGATATTAAAGTTTTAGAAGGTTTAGAACCAGTTAGAAAAAGACCTGGTATGTATATAGGTTCAACTGATCAAAGAGGATTACATCACCTTATTTGAGAAATCTTTGATAACTCTGTCGATGAAGTTTTAGCAGGCGTTGCAGATACTATTAAAATGACATTACACCGTGATGGGTCTTTCACTGTTGAAGATAATGGTAGAGGTATTCCAACAGGGATTCACCCTAAAACAAAGATGTCTACAGTTGATACTGTTTTTACAAGTTTGCATGCTGGTGGTAAATTTGATGATTCAGCTTATGGTGTTTCTGGTGGATTGCATGGTGTTGGTAGTTCAGTTGTTAATGCTTTAAGTTCTTGGTTAACAGTTACTGTTAAAAGAGATGGTAAGATATATGAATCTAAATTTAAAGATGGTGGAAAAATAGTTCAAAAGTCAACAATAATTGGTAATACTAATAAGACTGGTACATCTGTTACTTTTATGCCAGATAAAACAATATTTAAAAATGTTGCTTTTAATGCAAACACTATTTTGGAAAGAGTTAAAGAAACCGCTTTCTTATTAAAGGGTTTAAAAATAGTTTTTGAAAATGAGATTACTCATAAAAAAGAAGAATTTTTAGCTGAAAACGGTTTGATTGAATTTGTGCAATTTATCAATAGTACTCAAACTCCATTTTCACAAATTGTTTACATGGAGGGAAAAGATCAAGGAATTGAAGTTGAAGTAGCTTTTCAATATAACAATAGCAACTCTGAAACTTTTATTTCTTTTGCAAATTCAGTAAAAACAAAAGAAGGTGGTTCACATGAAACTGGTTTTAAGACAGCACTAACTGAAACACTTAACGAATATGCAAGAAAATGAAAGCTAATTAAAGAAAGAGAAAAAAACTTTGAAGGTAGTGATTTTAGAGAAGGTTTAGTTTGTATTATTTCAGTTAAGGTTCCAGAAAAATTAATCTCATATGAAGGACAAACAAAAAACAAACTATTTACACAAGAAGCTTATGTAGCTGTAAGAACAATAGTTAAAAATAAACTAACTTACTGACTTGAAGAAAACAAAAAGGATGCTAAGTTAATTATTGAAAAAGCACAACTTTCAAGAGATGCTAGAGATGCTGCTAGAAAAGCAAGAGAAGAAGTTAAACAATTAAAAGGGCAAAAAAAAGAAAGAATCTTATCTGGTAAATTAACTCCATGTCAATCAAAAGATAATGTTCACACAGAATTATTTTTGGTTGAGGGGGACTCAGCTGGTGGTAGTGCTAAACTTGGTAGAGATAGAAAATTCCAAGCAATTTTACCACTAAGAGGTAAAGTAATTAATGTTGAAAAAGCACAACTTAAAGATCTTTTAAAAAACGAAGAAATTGGGACAATTATCTCATGTATTGGTGCAAGCATTGGTAGTGATTTTGATATTTCTAAATCAAACTATGGGAAAGTAATTATTATGACAGATGCTGATACTGATGGTGCTCACATTAGAGTTTTATTATTAACATTCTTTTATCGTTATATGAGACCACTAATTGAAGAAGGTAAAGTTTATATTGCCTTACCACCATTGTATAAATTCACTAATACTAAAAGTAAAAAATCGACATATGCTTGAGAAGATTATGAATTAGATGATCTAAAACAAACAGCTAGTTCTTATGAAATTCAAAGATATAAAGGTTTAGGGGAAATGAATGCTGATCAATTATGAGAGACAACAATGAACCCTGAAACTAGACAATTAATTCAAGTTTCAATAGAAGATGCTGCTTTAACTGAGCGTCGTGTTTCAATACTTATGGGAGAAGAT
The DNA here is from genome assembly GCF_900660615.1 of Malacoplasma iowae. Classification (GTDB taxonomy): domain Bacteria; phylum Bacillota_I; class Bacilli_A; order Mycoplasmatales; family Mycoplasmoidaceae; genus Malacoplasma; species Malacoplasma iowae. The sequence goes on from NZ_LR215023.1 coordinate 579,728, forward strand.
TCATCGAAAAGAAAAGAATGGATAAATGATAATGTTGATTTTGAATTAGAAAGCTAATTCAAAATCTTATACTGTTATGGCAAAAACTATATAAATAAGTTAAATGGAGGAGAAAATGTCTAATATTTTTGATAATAATAACAAAATATGAAACAGGTCACTTGAAGACATTATGTCTGAAAGTTTTGGTAAGTATGCTAAATATATTATTCAAGATAGAGCATTACCAGACATTAGAGATGGTTTAAAACCTGTTCAAAGAAGAATTTTATATGCTATGAATGAATTAAAAATTCATCATGATAAACCATATAAAAAATCAGCTAGAACAGTTGGGGAAGTAATTGGTAAATATCACCCACATGGTGATAGTTCAATTTATGAAGCTATGGTTAGAATGTCTCAGGAATGAAAGAACAATATCCCATTACTTGATATGCAAGGTAACAAAGGTTCTCTTGATGGTGATGGACCAGCAGCGATGAGATATACAGAGTGTAGACTTTCTTTATTTGGAGAGCTTATGCTTGAAGATATTGATAAAGATACAGTTAAATTCATTCCTAACTTTGATGATTCTGAAAGTGAACCATCTATTTTACCATCTCTTTTGCCAAATGTTTTAGTTAACGGTTCAACAGGTATTGCAGCAGGTTATGCGACTAATGTTCCCCCATTTAACTTAAGTGAAGTTTTACAAGGTATTATTTATAGAATTAAACATAACAGTTGTTCAATTAAAGAAATTGCATCAATTATTAAAGGTCCAGATTTTCCAACTGGTGGTATTATTCAAGGGAAAGATGGAATTTTAGAAATTTTTGCTACAGGTAAAGGTAAGTTTAATATTAGAGCAAGAATTTCTGAAACTGTTAAAAGTAATAAGAAAACAAAACAATTAGTAGTTACAGAAATTCCATATGAAACAAATAAAGCTAATATTGTAAAGTCAATTGAAGAGTTAAGAATAAATAATGAATTACCAGGCCTTAAAGAGGTAAGAGATGATTCAGACAAAAATGGTGTTTCGATTGTAATGGAATTTGAAACTGATAAAGATTTAGAAATAATAAAAAACTTTTTATACAAAAAAACTCAGTTACAAATCTCTTATTCAGCAAATATTATTTTAATTAAAGATAGAAAACCAAGCCAAACGAACATTATTCAAATAATTGATTCTTATTTAGAACATGCAAATGACATAATAATAAGATCAGCAACATTTGATTTGAAAAAAGCTTTAAATCGTAAAGAAATTCTTGAAGGTTTAATCAAAGCAATAAAAGATATTGATAAATTAATTAGATTGATTAAATCTTCAAAAAGTAAAGATGAAGCTAAACAAAAAATTATGACTTCATTTGGTTTAAATCAAAACCAAGCTGAGGCTGTTGTTAATTTACGTTTATATGTTTTAACTTCATATGACACAGAAAAGCTTATTAACGAGTACAATGAATTATTAAAATTTATTGATATTAAAAAAAGACTAATCGAAGATCAAAACTATAGAAACCAGTTCTTAATTGATAAACTTAATGAATTTGATAAAAAATTAGGTTTCAAAAGAAAAACTTCTATAGAAGATGAAATTGAAGACATAGCTATTGAACAAACTGACATTATTGAAGAAAATCATGGTGTTTGTATTGTTACTAGAGATAATTACATTAAATACATTAAAGATATTTCAATAACTGATGTTACGTTAGATAAATTTAAGTTTAAAGAAGGCGATATACCAGTTAATATGATTTCTTTAAGTACTTTGGAAACATTGGTTTGTTTAACTTCAAAAGGGAAATGTATTACTATTCCAGCACATAAAATTAAATTCACAAAAGCTAAAGATAATGGAATTCACATTAATGAAATTATCACAATAGATTCATTTGAAAAAACTATAGCTATTTTTGCTATCTCTAAAAATTCAAACATTAAAACAGAAGTATTTGTAGCAACAAAAAATTCTTTGGTAAAACGTTTTATGATTGAAGATTTAACAATGGCTAGAAATGCAAAAATATCATCTTATATTGGATTAAAATCAGATGATGAAGTTATAACTGCATTTGTTGTTAAAGATGAATACAAAGAAGTTATTACAGTATCTAAAAATGGAAATGGATTGAGATATCAAATTAATGAGGTACCAGTTGTTGGTAGAAGTGCCTCTGGTGTTAAAAACATTAATTTAAAAGATGATGATTGTGTTGGAGCTTTAATGCCAGTTGAACCAGATGAAAGTTTTATTTTGTTAATTTCTAATCGTGGTGCCAAAAGAATCCACTTTGAAGATATTACACTAACAAGTCGGGCGAAAATTGGAAAAAGAATCCTTTCTCAAGTTGAATCAAACCCATACTTAATCCACTCTGGATTTATGATTGGTGGAAGAGAAACAATATACTTGCTAGATGGTAATAATAAGCTTCATGAAAAAAAGGTTTCTGATATTCCAATAACAGATTTTACAACTAGAATGAACTCATTTAATGATGTAAGCGAAATAAGCGATGCATCATATTTAAAAAAAAATCAAAATTTAGTATTAAATAGTGATGATTTCAATTTTGAGAAGCTTTTAGAGGCTAAAAATGAGTTAAAACAGTCTGAAATTGAAGAAGAAATTGATGATGAAATTGACCATGAATTAGAAAAATTAATTTCAAAGAAAATACCACTAACAATTAATGTTACTAAGATAAATATTGATGATGTTGTAGTTTCAAACAATAGTAAGCTTGATCTTAGTGAAACTAAAAATCATATTATTGACCATTCTAATTTAAATGATAAAAATCAAAATAATGAATTAGATGATGCAAATGTAAATCATCTAATAAATGATATTAATGATAATAAAGTAAACAATGAAGAATTATTAGATGACTCAAAACTTAGTGAAAACGATAACATTGGAATTGATGAAAAATATAATGATAATGAAAATTTAGATGTTGAAACTGAAGTTGATTCTGAAGTAGACAAAGATTCATTTGAAGAAGAAATAGTTGAAAATGACGACTCTAATGAAGAATATGAAGATGAATATTCAGATAATGAAGAAGAATCAGATGAAGAATTAGAACAAACAGAAGAATTTGATGATGAAGAAGAGTATTCAGATGAGGAATATGAAGACGACTCAGAAGAATTATCAGATGAAGAAATACAAGAATCTGATAATGAAGAAGAATATGAAGAATAATATTCAGATCAAGAAATAGAAGAATCTGATAACGAAGAAGAGTATGAAGAAGAATTGTCAGATGAAGAATATGAAGATGATTCAGATGAATTGTCAGATGATGAATATGAAGAAGAGTTAGAAGAAACAGAAGAATCTGATGATGAAGAGTATGAAGAAGAATATTCAAATGAAGAATTAGAAGATGATTCAAATGATGATCAAGATGAATATGATGAATCTAATGATGATGAATATGAAGATGAATCTAATGAAGAATTTGAAGAAACAGAAGAACCTGATGATGAACAAGAATATTCAGATGAAGAAATAGATAACTCTGATTATGAAGAAGAATACGAAGAAGAAGAATTAGAAGATTCTGAAGAAGATTCAGATGATGAATACGAAGAAGAAGAATTAGAAGATTCTGAAGAAGATTCAGATGATGAATACGAAGAAGAAACAGAAGAATCTGATGATGAACAAGAATATTCAGATGAAGAAATAGAAGAATCTGATAATGAAGAAGAATATGAAGAAGAATATGAAGAAGAATATTCAGATCAAGAAATAGAAGAATCTGATAACGAAGAAGAGTATGAAGAAGAATTGTCAGATGATGAATATGAAGAAGAATCTGATGATGAACAAGAATATTCAGATGAAGAAATAGATGACCCTGATTATGAAGAAGAATACGAAGAAGAAGAATCAGATGAAGAATTAGAATATTCTGAAGAAGATTCAGATGATGAATATGAAGAAGAGACAGAAGATTCATATGATGAATATGAAGAACAAGATGAATATGATGAATCTAATGATGATGAATATGAAGAAGGGTTAGAAGAAACAGAAGAATCTGATGATGAACAAGAATATTCAGATGAAGAAATAGAAGAGTCTGATAATGAAGAAGAGTATGAAGAAGAATTGTCAGATGATGAATATGATGAAGAATCAGATGAAGAGTTAGAAGAAATAGAAGAATCTGATGAATATGATGAACACGAAGAAGAATATTCAAATGAAGAATTAGAAGATGATTCTAATGAAGAACAAGAAGAATATGATGAACATTATCAAAAAGAAGATTCAGATTCTGAAGAAGAAAATATAGAAGACATAATTGGCGACATAGAGGAATATGAAGACTAAAAAATAACTTGGTTACTTCCAAGTTATTTTTATACAATTTAATAAGACGGAGTATGTTATGACATCAAATGAATATAAAGAAATTATAGATAGTTTAAAATTATCAACAGAAACTAAAAAATTATTAATAGATAAATCATCTAATATAATTGAATCTATAAGTGATAGTACTAATATTGATTCATTAAAATTGCTGATAACAAAAATTGATGGATTAGTTTCTGGACTTAAAACTGCTAAATTTACTGTTAATAAAAACGGATTAGTAGAAACAAAAAATATTCCAAAATTAATTGATATGTTTTTTGAATATTTAAATGAAGGTAATATTTATTATCAAGAACAAACTGTGATAAATGAGGTTGTTAAATATCTTAATGGTAAATTATCACCACTTGTAGAAAATTCTTATGTAGATAAAAAAATATTTAAAAGAATTTTATATAATATCAAAGATAGCAAAATTGAATTATCTTATGATTTTGATTTTATAGATGATCATTTTTTTATCAGTATAAATCTTCAGTTTACTTATAAAAACAATACTGATAATAAAATTGAATCTTTCCCTTTAAAGTTTTTTAAACACATTAAGCTAGATGAAAAATTTGAAAATAGCAAATGGCTATTTAGTATGTGAACATTAAATGATTTTGTAGATGCATTAAAATCTTGTGTAAAATGACTTAAATTTAAACAAAAAATATAAAGTTGATAAAAATAATTTAATCGTTATATAAAAATATATTTGCTAAAATATATCTATATTCGAGGGTAACATGAAAAAAATAAACAAGATACTAGGATTATCAACTCTATGTGCATCTCTAGCTATTTCAGGTTCTACAGCATATATTGTTTCAAAAGAATATAAAGTAAAACTAAATGGGTCTTTAGACCAAGGTGGTGGCAATAACAACGATAACAGTGTCCCTGTTCCAAAACCACCAGTAGCAGAAATAAATGAATCAGTATTAAATTCTATAGATTTTGATACATCTAGTTGAGATGTGAATAATTTCTCAGCTGATGTTGTAAAAAAATCAATTAAAAAAAATTCTGTTCCTTCAAATTTGAATTTAGATAAACTTGAAGTAAAACTATCTAATAATGGAAAAATCAATTCAATGTATGTAATGGGATATTATCCATTTGAATTACTTTATCCAAAAGAAGATGGAACACTAGTTCAAACATCAATTCATTTATCAATCGACAATAATGAATATAGTCGTGAATTTGTTAATCCTTATAATGGAAAGGATTTTGAAAATCAAAATTGAAATAAATATTTAGACGAATTAAACTCTAAAGTATATCCTTACTCTTTAAGAAATAAAGTTGAACAATCAATAATTAATAACAACTTAGAATACTATTATTATTCACCAAAAAATATTGTTGATAATATTTTTTCAACAGTTGATATTGGCCAAATATTATCAGCTACAGATGTTGATATTAAAATTCAAAATTATGCTTGAAGTGGTTTTGAAAATAAAAACAATGGTATTTCTGCATTTAGTTTTATATTTGAAGCTAATTCAAAATCTTTAAATCAAAAGCTTATAGCGCAACTAAATTTTACTCCAGATTATAAATTGGGTATTCAAAATTACGTTAATAAAATGACAACAGAAAATCTTGTATATAAAGATATTGTTAGTTCTTTTTATAAAATAAATATTCCAGCAGGCGAATTTAAATTAACAGCCTTTGTTACTAAAAATGGTGTTGTTCGTAAACATGAATATTTAAGTAAGCGTGATTATCAAATAAAAGCTGATATTACAGATTTTAAAGGATATCAATCTTAATTAAAAATAAGATTTAAATATATTTAAAAAACCATAGTTAATTACTATGGTTTCTAATTTATATGTAAGATAAACACTTTAATTTTGTATGAGACTCTTAACTTTAAAATATAAGTTAAGAGTTTTTTATTTTTTAAAATAATGATATATTTTAAATTCTGATTTATTATCAACTTTTTTTAAATAAAAATTTGAATAATCAAAATCATTCATATATGTATCACAATTATAAGATTCAAATAATTTTGATACTAACAATCTATCAGCATATTTATTAAATAAGAAATATATTTGTTTACCACCAATCACGAAAATATCTTCATTTTTATATTTTCTTAATACATCTTGAATATTGTTATATATTTCAACTGATTGGTCATTGATCTTATATTCTTTATTTTTTGTAATAATTATATTTTTTCTATTTTTTAAAGGTTTTCCAATTGACTCAAATGTTTTCCTTCCCATTACAATTGTGTGGTTTAAAGTTGTTGCCTTAAAAAATTCTAAATCTTCTTTTATGTGTCATGGTATAGAGTTATTTAATCCTATACCTCCATTTTTATCTTCACATCAAATTAGAGTTATCATATTAAACTTTAATATTAAATATTTTAGCTAACTCTCTGGCCACACCATCATTATCATTATCAAATTCAGTTATTTTACTTGCTGGGACTTTTACTACAGAAGATCCATTTTTCATTGCATATCCATTTTCAATTTTTTGAATCATTTCTATATCATTTTCACCATCACCAAAAGCAATACAATTTCTTAATGGGATAGCATAATAACTTGATAGGAATTTTAATGCTGTACCTTTATTGCCAAAAATTGAATTAATTTCTAAAACAGAACCATCTGTATAATCTTTTATGGACCAATTTCTAACTAGTAATGTTCCAGTTAAACCTTTAACTTTAAAAGTATAATCATCTATATTTGGTACATCTTTAACTCACATTAATATTGAATTAATATCACGTTGAATAATACTTATATCATCAAATGTTGTATAAAAAACCGGTTCATTAGGATTTATATGAAATTTTTTTAAAAACTCTTTGTGAACTCTATGGTCTTTAACATCTGACAAAACATATGTACCATCTATATTTTCAATTAACACACATCCAAGTTTTGATTTAAGTTCTTCATACTTAAATATTTCATGTATTAAACCCCTTCCAAAGGTTAAGTTAATTGGTAAAAAAGTGTTATCAGATGGATTAGTGATGATTGAACCATTAAGGTTTGCTATTACTGTTTTTAAACCAAGTTTTTCATATATGTGGTATGAACTTCTTAATGGTCTGCCAGTAGCTATACATAATATGTGTCCTTTTTTAATTATTTTTTTAATTACATTAACAGTGTAATCGCTAATAGTTTCATCACTTCTTAAAAGCGTTCCATCAAGATCTGTCACTATCAATTTTCTTTCTTTATTTTTCATTTTTTACTCACTATCTAATCCAAGTAATTTGTGGATTTGTTTAATTTTTTTGTTAGCTATTTCTTTACACTTAGTCCCATTTATTTTTAATTCTTCATCTATTTGTTTATCTTTAATTATTTTATTATAGTTATTTTGAATAATCTCTAATTTAGAACAAACTATATCAGCTAAATCTTTTTTGAATTCACCATAGTTTTTACCATCATATTTTTGAACAATAGATTCAATATTTGTATCTGTTAATGCTGAATATATAGTTAGTAAATTTGTAACTCCTGGTTGATTTTCTCAATCAAAATTTACTTTGTTTAATGAGTCTGTTTTTGCAGCCATAATTTTTTTTCTAATTGAATCTAATGGTTCTAACAAAAATATTGTTCCTTTTGTATTTTCATTTGATTTACTCATTTTAATTTCTGGATTTTGTAAATCCATTATTTTGTTACCATTTTCTTTTGTAAAGAAATTTGGAATTTTAAAAAAATCATCTTTATATTTTTTGTTAAATCTAATTGCAATATCTCTTGTTAATTCTAAGTGTTGTTTTTGATCTTTTCCAACAGGAACAATATCAGCATCATATAATAAAATATCAGCAGCCATTAGTGTTGGATAATATAACAATCCCGCAGGAATGTTTTGCGTTTGATTACTTAATGTCATTTTTTGTGATTTATCTTTAAATTGAGTCATTCTATTTAATTCTCCAAGATATGTATGACATATTAATAAATAAGATAAATGAGAATGTTCAATAACGCTTGATTGGTAAAAAACATAATTTTTTTTAAAATCCAAACCACAAGCTTTATATAAACATGCTGTTGATCTTCTATTTTCCTTTAATAACTCTGGAGAAAAATTAACTGTTATGGAATGAAGATCAGCTATAAAAACAAATAATTTATTTTCTTCATTTTGCATATCAACAAAATTTTTTAAAGCCCCAAGATAATTTCCAAGAGTTAAAGAATTTGTCGATTGGATTCCTGAAACAATAATTTTCATTTTATAAACCTCTGTTGTTTTGTCATTATTTATATATTATTGTAAAATATTAATAATGCATATTATGAAAAATATAATTTCTAGAGGTTATTAAAATATGAAAAAATTATTTTATGTTTCACAGTGTAAAGCAAGTAATTATGCACTAGATTTTATTGAAAAAAACAACATTATTGTTGATAAATCAAACCTAACTTATAAACCTATAACAGAAAAAGATTTGTTAGATATGGAAGCTTTACTTCCGAATGGAATGATAGAATTGGTTAACCCGCATTCAGAACATTTAAAAGATTTAGGTTTTGATATTAAGACACTTAACAAAAAAGAATTAATGTATGTGATTATTAAAAATCCAATGATTTTAAGCTATCCAATATTACTTGAAACAACAAATAATAAAAACCCTATTAAACTAGTTATAGGTTTTAACCCTATAGAATGAAGCATTTTTAAAGATGACCCAACAAGTGATAGATATTATAGTAATATAAATAAATTTTATAAATTTACTAAATGCTGCTTTTTTGATGAAACAAAAGATAGAAAAATGTAATCATGAATTATACTGTTTTTATTAATGATGAATCACAAAAAGCATTATTTTTAAAAAAGAAACTTTCTCAAATACTAAGTGATTGAAATTATGTTGATAATGTTGATTTAACAGATTATATTTTTGTAATTGGTGGAGATGGTACTTTTTTAAAACATTTTAATGATTTTAAAAATAAAAAGATTGTAGCAATCAATGCAGGAAATTTAGGATATTATTCTTTTTTCAATAAGAGTAATCTTAATACATTAAAATCTAAAATAGCAAATCCTAGAAATTTTAACCATGTCTTAGTTTTAAAAATTTGTTTAGATGATAAAGAATATCGTTGCTTAAATGAAGTGATAATAAGATGTGATAGAACATTTGAATCAAGTGTTTATGTTAAAAATGTTTTTTTAGAAAAATTTAAAGGCTCTGGAATCTTAATATGTACCCCTATGGGTTCAACTGCTCATAATAAAAATGCACATGGTGCCATTATGTATAATGGTTTAAATGCAATTCAAATTTTAGAATTAGAACCAATAACTCAAAAAAGATATATGACACTAAAATCCCCATTAATTGTTCCATCAGATTTTAATGTTAATTTAAAAAGTAATGCTGAACTTGAAAACACTAAAATAATAATTGATGGAAAACCTATAAAAATTAATTTTAAGGGAAATTTAAAGGTGTCTGTTATTAATTCAGATTTTCAGTTATTCAATCCATATGATCCAAAAATATACATAAAAAAACTTAGAGATTCATTTATTAGGGAGAAATAAAATGAAAAAAACAAAATTAATTTTTTTATATGTTTTTACTTTTGGGATAGCATATTTTGTAATTAAAGCAAAAGCTAAAAAACATGCAACTATTGTAAATAATGAACTAACTTTAAGCTATGATATACCTTTTGAAATAAATGATTTTTATACTAGTGTTGGTGGTAAAGAAAATATTACTAGCACAGAAGCTAATATAAATTCTATAAAGGTTTTTGTTAAAGACATTGAAAAGGTTAGCCAAGATAACATTAAAAAATTAGGAGCAAAAGGTTCAATGCTTTCAGAAAACTGTGTTACATGTTTGTTTGGTGATTATTCAAAAAAACTTGATGAAGTATTGAAAATAGAATTAAATAGTAATCAAAATTAAAATTAACTCTAATTAGCTTATTTAACATAATAAAATTTATTATAAAAATTTTTTAAAACCCCTATTAGCCAGCTTGCTAATTGGGGTTTTAATATTTAAAAGTTAAATTTAGTTTTACTGTATGTTTTTAATGCTTTTTGGAATTTTTAAATGGGTTTCATCTTCTAATATTTGATAAAGTATTGGAGAAATATAATCTCTTTTATTTCGGTTTTGAAGTTTAGAACTTATTCCATTAAGAATTTCATTTTTTATTATTTCTTTATCAACCAAACCTCTAATGTTTTCAATTATATTTATAAAATCATTAATTTGTAAAGTTGTAACATTATCATTATCATTTTTTTGTATATCGAAAAAATTAAAAAGCTTAGAAGTGTTTTTTATTTTATATCTAAATTTGATCATACAACCATTATGAGCTAAAGCATTTCTTAACTTGTTAAACAAATCCATTAACTCATAAATGTCAAACTCTGTCATTTTCATTTTTTTATGAGTTTTCAAATTTTTTAAAAATTCATCAATTATTTTGTTTTTTAAACTAATGTTTAATGCTTTAAAAATTTTTTGAAGTTGAGAAAATGTTAATGCTGAACATAATGTAAAAAGTTGAATATAAACTCATTTTTTCTTTTTTAAATCTGTAGTGTTAAATTTGAGTGCGATTCATGATCTATCAATTTTTTTAATTATTTCGTCATGTTCTTTATCAAGATTAGAATTAGCTACTTCATCAAAAAAATAAACGATGTCATAATTTTTGTAAAACTCTTCTATGAAATATCTTTTTTTATCTATGAGTGTACTTTTTGTTGAAAAATATTTAACATTATTTAAATTTGAAAAGATTTCAAGAAAGTCTTCTTCGCTAAGACAACATAAATATGGAGTATTAGTTTTCTTTTGGATTATTTCAGCTAGAACCTTAACAACGCTTGAATTAAAATGTAATTCTAACCCCTTAAAATATTTTCAAAGTGTAGCAGAAATATTTCTGTCTATATCAAATAGATATCTTATGTTATTTGATGTAAATCCTTTTTTGTATTTATTGTTTTTATCAAACATTAATTTATTTTTAAGTCCTAAAATAAAATGACTATAATTATATTCTTTTAAATATTCAATAAATATTTCTTTTGATTCTTGATCTGGGAATTCTAAATTTTTAGATTCAAGATTTTTAATTTGCTGATCATAACTTAAATATCTATTTATTGATTCCATATTACCTCTTTAAATAATTTAAATAATTTTTATATTCTAAATCATATATATTTAATTAATGATTGTTTTTGTAGTTATATTTAATTCTAATTTAATATTGTATGTTTAGTTTAATTAAATAAGCATAAGCTAAATAAAAATCTTTTTATTTAACGTTTGTTAGTTAATATTTTCTATTTTTTATCAAATAAAACATCTGAATTTTAAAATTACATTTTTATAAAATGTTTTGTTATTGTTATTTTTGATAAAACGACAATTAAATTATTGTTAAATTAATCCACACAAATATGTTAATCATATTTTTGGTTATAATAATTTCTAAATGAAAAATAATGTTAACTATAATCACAAATTAAATTATTTTTTATATTAAAAAACAATGTATAATAAAGTCCATTCAAAAATAAAGGTAGAGTGAATTATGATAAAAAAAGTTTATGTTGCAGGTGGATGTTTCTGAGGTGTTGAACATTTTTATAAACTTGCTTTAGAAAATATAAGAACACGAGTTGGGTATTTAAACTCAATGATAGATAATCCCAATTATGAAATAGTTTGTGATGGAATATCTGATGCTGTTGAAGCTGTTGAAATTAAATATGATGATGAAAACTATACCATCGGTGATATATTAGATATTCTTTTTATTATTATTGATCCAACATCTTTAAATAAACAAGGTAATGATGTTGGTAGACAATATAGAACAGGTTTTTATAGTGATGATTCAAATGATTTAAAATATGCTAATGATTATATTGAAAAAATAAAACATAACTATTCAAAACCTATAGTGGTGGAAGTAAAAAATGTCGAAAATTTTTATGAGGCTGAAGAGTATCATCAAAAATACCTTGAAAAAAACCCCAATGGATATTGTCATATTGATATGTCCTTAGTTAATAAAATAAAAAGAAAATAATTTATTTTTAAAAATAAATGTTTCAAACCTAAGAGAAAGTGAATTTAAATTTATATTATTTTTTCTAAGTTATATATTAATATTGAATTATTGTTATTATTTTTTATTAATAGAAAGGATGTAAAAAATTATGGAAAAAAAATATCAAGTAACAGGAATTGCTATTGGTGGTAGAAATGGTAATGTTTATACTAGTGATAATCAATTTAAAACAAAATTATCATTTCCTAAAGAATTGGGAGGGGATGGAAGTTCTATTAACCCTGAACAATTATTTGCTTCAGGATATGCAGGTTGTTTTTCACAAGCGGCATTAGTTGTAGCACAACAATTAGGTATTGATTCTTCTAAAGCACCTCAAGTGGAAGTTACTGTTCAATTATATATTGATCAAGCAACAGGTTTTCATATCAAAGTTGGAATAGAAGGTGTGTTTAAAGATTGAGATCAAAAACAAGCTGAAGAATTTATGGTTAAATGTCATAAAACATGTCCTTATTCTAAATTAATTAAAGATGAAAACTTATTATATGTAAAAGCTAATGGTGTTATAGTTAAAATCTAATTGTTGTTTTGTTTTTACTTTAGACAAAATTAACATATAGTTTTACATTTAATTACATAAAGAAGATGTATTAACTACCAAGTTTATACTCTTTTTTTATTATTTCATAATAATAAATTTGAACTAATTATTAGATAATTGTTATTTGAAAGAATAACTTTTTTGTTTTTAACAAATTTTAAATGTTAAATTTGGTTTTTATTAAATTTATAAATAATTAAATTTTTAATATTTATTTTACATTTATGTAGTATAACTTTTTGTGTAGAAAAACATGCAGAATGTTTAAACCAATTTATAAAATATTAATGTTTTTTTAATTTGATTTATAAGTTATTTGTTTTAGCTAAAGCTATAATTGTAATTTATTTGATGTATCAAAATTATTGACTTATTTTTTTTATAAATTAAATACCATTAAAAAAATAAATAAAGGAGAATTCTTATGTTAGATTATGCAATTTTAGGATTATTAAAAAACAGACCTTTAACAGGTTATGACATTGATAAAATAATAAATAAATCAATTAAGAATTTTTGAAGTATTTTACAATCGCAAGTTTATAAAGAATTAAAAAAGATGGAAAACAATGAACTTATAGCAGCAGAGGTTGTAATCCAAAAAAACAAACCTAATAAAGTTATTTATTCTATTACTGAAAAAGGTGATCGTTATTATGAAACTTTTTTTGATAATGATAAATTAGATATTAGTAAACTTTGTGATATTAAAATCTTATTTTTAATAAGAATGTTTTTTGGTTCTCACACAGATAAAGAACACAATATAGAATTTCTTGAAAAGTTAAGAAAATCATTCATTGATAAAATTGCATCTTTAGAATTAATTAAAGTTAACATAATTGATGTAGCACCAATTAATAATAATTATGTAAATAACCACTGATATTGAACATCAACAGTTAATTGTGGTATTCAAATGTGTAACTCAATTATTAGTTGAATTGATAATTGTTTAGTTGAAATAAAAAAACAATAGTTTATTAAACAAAACACAACTAACCTTATTTTTTAATCTCAATTATTAATCTTTATTGATAACTAAAAGGTTTATATTATATTTTATTGTATTATATTTGCAAGTATTATAAAATAACACTAGATAATAGTATTTATCTAACTAAAACAATAGTTATAATTGAGCGAGGTTAAAAAATGAAAATGCAATCAAAAATTAATTATAGTAAAAGTATTAGTGATTTAACAAAATTAAAAGAATCAATTTTAAAGTATGAAAATCATTTGTATGAAGCATTAAAAAAAGATTTAAATAAATCTGAAAAAGAATCTTTTTTATCAGAAGTCAGTGAAGTTATAAATGAAATAGATTATTTTTTAAAACACATTAAAAAATGATCTTTGCCTATAAAAGTAAAATCAACATATCAAACAATGGGCACAAAATCATTTATTTTAAGAAAACCAAAAGGGAATGTGTTAATTATTTCTCCATTTAATTATCCATTTAATTTAGCTTTTATTCCAATGGTTGGAGCTCTAGCAACTAATAATAAAATATGTTTAAAATCATCTCCAAACACACCAAATATAAATAAAGTTATAAGTGAAATAATAAAAGTTACTTTTGATGAACAAACAGTTAGATACATTGATGACAAAGATATCAATTCATATGACGATCTTTATAAAATGGGATTTGACTTGGTATTTTTTACAGGAAGTACAAAAGTTGGAATGATTGTAGCTAAAAAGTGTGTTGAAAACAATATTGAATTTATTACTGAACTTGGTGGTAAATGTCCTTGTGTTGTTAATGATGTTATCAATGATTCAATCTATGAAAGAATTACTTGAGCAAAGTTTATGAATGCTGGTCAAACTTGTGTGTCTATTAACCACATATTTTATAAATCAACAATAACTGATTTCATTGATAAATTAAAATTAGAAATAAATAAACAATATCCAAATTGTTTACAAAACAAAAACATTCCTAAAATAATCAATCAAAAAGAATATGATAGATTAAAAGACATTTTAAATAAATACAAAAACAATATTGTTTTTGGTGGTAATTTTGATGATCAAAACATGTTAATTGAACCAACCATTATTAAAGTTGATTCAATTAACCCAATGATTGAGACAGAAGAAATTTTTGGTCCAATAATTTTTGTTTATGCTTATGATGAAAAGTTTGAACAAATAATAAACTATATTAACAAAATTGATAATTCTCCATTAGCCGCTTATATTTATACTGATCATGAATCATTAGCAAATAAATTTGTTTCAGTTATAAATGCTGGTGGATATTGTATAAATGATTCTATTTCCCATATCCTAAATCACAATTTACCATTTGGTGGAGTTAAGACAAGTGGTTTTGGTAGATATCATGGAAAATATTCATTTGAAGCTTTTACATATGAAAAACCAGTAATGATAAATAACGCTAAAAAGAATAATAAGATTAAATTTTTCAATAATGAAATAGATTACAATAAAACTAAAAAATTAATAGCTTTTGTTAAAAAGTACAAAGACTAATTAACACAATAAAATTTTTAAACTAAAAAGATAATTGTTTTAAAAAATATTTAGATTAAATTTATTTTTAAATTAAAACATTCCTATAATTGTTCAAAACAAATATGGGAATGTTGCTCGACTGACATGTGAAGTGCAACACTCGAAAAAGAGTGTGCACTTCATTTGTTTTGTTTGTAAGTGTTCACTAATAAAAAGATAATGAATATTAGGAGTGCTTATGAAAACTTATAAACATTTAACAAAAGAAGAAAGATGCTTAATTTATTTTCTTTGAAATAAAGAAAAATATTCTATGAATAAGATTGCAAAAATCTTAAATAAAAACAAATCAACAATATCAAGAGAATTAAAAAGAAACACATCTTCAACAGGAATTTATTATTCATCAAATGCTCACAAAAAATACATTAGAAGAAAATCAAATTGTCATATGTTTTTTATGTTGAAGTACAAAAACTTCACAGATCTTTTTATTCAAAAATTTAATCCTAAATCTCATGGTGTAGAAGCTACAATTTTTTGAATAAAAGAAAACTATCCATTAGTTAAAGTTCCAAGTGCTAGGCAAGTATTTAGATGAATCAATAGCAAGATTTGAAAGATACAAAGAAGAGATTGTTTAAGAAGAAAATATGTTAAAGGAAAAAGAAGAAAAATAGGTATATTTTCTAAAATTGATGGAAAATACTGCATTCCTTATAGTCTAAGACCAGAAAAGATAAACAAAAGAAAAGAATTTGGACATTGAGAAGCTGATCTAATAGTTAGTAAAAGGCAAAGTGGTTATTACCACTTATTAACATTAGTAGAAAGAAAAACAAGGTTGGCAATTATTAGAAAAATAAAAGGTAAAAACGCTAGATCAATGATGGCTAAAATGTATACCATTATTCGAGATGAAAAACTCCCAATAAAAAGCATCACTGTTGATAATGGGTTAGAGTTTCAAATGATGGGAATAACTGCAAAACAATTCAACTTTAAAGTTTATTATTGCCAACCTTATTCTTCATTCCAAAGAGGGTCCAACGAGAACATAAATGGGATAGTTAGAAGATGATATAAAAAAGGAACTGACTTCAGTTTAGTAAGTGAAGATAAAATAAAAACTCTTGAATGAAAAGTAAACAACATCCCAAGAAAAATGTTTGGTTATAAAACAGCTTACCAAATGTATCAAGAAAATATTTAAAACAAAAAACTCTCAACTTATATTTCAAAGTCGAGAGTTTAATGTAACATTGAAGTGTTGCACTTCACATGTCAGTTAGGGAACATTCCTATAATTGTTCAAAACAAATATGGGAATGTTTTGTTTTGTTTAAAACTTTAAAATATTTTATTTTTTTAAGAACATAAAAAAATAAGTTGTAAAAAATAAATTTTTTGTTATTATTTAATTGACAGTTTATAAACGATAATAGTAAATTAATAATTTCTTTTATAAAAAAAATCATAATACTCAATTTGTCATTTTTTGTGAATAATTAAATTTCTAATGTGCTATATTAAAATATGTAATTTTTTGGGGGTTTTATACTATGCGTTTATTTACTTTAAAAAGTGTTTTATTAACTAGTGCTTTTACAGTTGGTATCATGTTTACATCTTGTATTCCAGTTAATGCAGCATTAACTTTAAAAGAAAAACAAAATAACAACTCTGTTGATACTCCAAGTGGTGATAACAATAGTTCTAATGAAGGAGACATATCACAAGGTGGTTCAAATAATGATAATTTAAATCCACCAATTGTTGATGGAAATGAAAGTGGTAAACCAGATCAAGGAGAAAATGGTTCAAATAACAATAATGGAAATTCCAACAATGGACAAAACAATAACACAGGAAATGGACAGGGTAATAATTCTGGAAGTAGCACTGATAAAAGAAAAAGAATTGAAATTACAAGACAACCATCAAACATTTCTATAAAACCCCAAAACAATGTTTCAATAACTTTTGATTATAAAGCTTATAACTTATCCCCAAATGATAAAGTATTCTTTCAATGATATAAAAACGGAAAAACTCTTTATGGACAAACTGAACAAACATTAACATTAAACAATGTTACTCATAATGATGCTGGTGAATACCATGCTTTAATTACAATTGGATTTTATGCTTTTTATGAAACAACCCCAGCTAAACTAACCATTGAAGATGATTCAAGTATGTATGACTCAATTGTGTTTGGTGGTGGTACACCAAGTGCTTATTACAATAAGTATGATAAAATTTTGAAAGTTGATGTAGCTTTAAATTTCTCTAAAAATGGACGTTTATATTTTAATGGTGAAGCAATTAAAGTTGAAATCTACATTGGTGGTTATTTAAGAAAAACAATGTATACAGATCCTGGTAACAATATTTTGTTTGGAATGATTAGTGGCGAAAGACATGATTTTGTAAATAAAGAAATTCTTGTAATAGCAACTTATGATAAATTAGAAAGAAGAGAAAAAGTTAACGGATTCACAGATATCTTTGGTCCATAATAATTTAGTTATTTAAAATAAAGTTAAAATACTATTCCATAATTATGGAATAGTATGCTCGATTGACATGTGAAGTGCAACACTCAAAAAAGAGTGTGCACTTCATTTGTTTTGTTTGTAAGTGTTCACTAATAAAAAGATAATGAATATTAGGAGTGCTTATGAAAACTTATAAACATTTAACAAAAGAAGAAAGATGCTTAATCCCTAACTGACATGTGAAGTGCAACACTTCAATGTTACATTAAACTCTCGACTTTGAAATATAAGTTGAGAGTTTTTTTGTTTTAAATATTTTCTTGATACATTTGGTAAGCTGTTTTATAACCAAACATTTTTCTTGGGATGTTGTTTACTTTTCATTCAAGAGTTTTTATTTTATCTTCACTTACTAAACTGAAGTCAGTTCCTTTTTTATATCATCTTCTAACTATCCCATTTATGTTCTCGTTGGACCCTCTTTGGAATGAAGAATAAGGTTGGCAATAATAAACTTTAAAGTTGAATTGTTTTGCAGTTATTCCCATCATTTGAAACTCTAACCCATTATCAACAGTGATGCTTTTTATTGGGAGTTTTTCATCTCGAATAATGGTATACATTTTAGCCATCATTGATCTAGCGTTCTTCCCTTTTATTTTTCTAATAATTGCCAACCTTGTTTTTCTTTCCACTAATGTCAATAAGTGGTAATAACCACTTTGCCTTTTACTAACTATTAGATCAGCTTCTCAATGTCCAAATTCTTTTCTATTGTTTATCTTTTCTGGTCTTAGACTATAAGGAATGCAGTATTTTCCATCAATTTTAGAAAATATACCTATTTTTCTTCTTTTTCCTTTAACATATTTTCTTCTTAAACAATCTCTTCTTTGTATCTTTCAAATCTTGCTATTGATTCATCTAAATACTTGCCTAGCACTTGGAACTTTAACTAACGGATAGTTTTCTTTTATTCAAAAAATTGTAGCTTCTACACCATGAGATTTAGGATTAAATTTTTGAATAAAAAGATCTGTGAAGTTTTTGTACTTCAACATAAAAAACATATGACAATTTGATTTTCTTCTAATGTATTTTTTGTGAGCAGTTGATGAATAATAAATCCCTGTTGAAGATGTGTTTCTTTTTAATTCTCTTGATATTGTTGATTTGTTTTTATTTAAGATTTTTGCAATCTTATTCATAGAATATTTTTCTTTATTTCAAAGAAAATAAATTAAGCATCTTTCTTCTTTTGTTAAATGTTTATAAGTTTTCATAAGCACTCCTAATATTCATTATCTTTTTATTAGTGAACACTTACAAACAAAACAAATGAAGTGCACACTCTTTTTTGAGTGTTGCACTTCACATGTCAATCGAGCTCTTCAACAGGGATTTATTATTCATCAACTGCTCACAAAAAATACATTAGAAGAAAATCAAATTGTCATATGTTTTTTATGTTGAAGTACAAAAACTTCACAGATCTTTTTATTCAAAAATTTAATCCTAAATCTCATGGTGTAGAAGCTACAATTTTTTGAATAAAAGAAAACTATCCGTTAGTTAAAGTTCCAAGTGCTAGGCAAGTATTTAGATGAATCAATAGCAAGATTTGAAAGATACAAAGAAGAGATTGTTTAAGAAGAAAATATGTTAAAGGAAAAAGAAGAAAAATAGGTATATTTTCTAAAATTGATGGAAAATACTGCATTCCTTATAGTCTAAGACCAGAAAAGATAAACAATAGAAAAGAATTTGGACATTGAGAAGCTGATCTAATAGTTAGTAAAAGGCAAAGTGGTTATTACCACTTATTGACATTAGTGGAAAGAAAAACAAGGTTGGCAATTATTAGAAAAATAAAAGGGAAGAACGCTAGATCAATGATGGCTAAAATGTATACCATTATTCGAGATGAAAAACTCCCAATAAAAAGCATCACTGTTGATAATGGGTTAGAGTTTCAAATGATGGGAATAACTGCAAAACAATTCAACTTTAAAGTTTATTATTGCCAACCTTATTCTTCATTCCAAAGAGGGTCCAACGAGAACATAAATGGGATAGTTAGAAGATGATATAAAAAAGGAACTGACTTCAGTTTAGTAAGTGAAGATAAAATAAAAACTCTTGAATGAAAAGTAAACAACATCCCAAGAAAAATGTTTGGTTATAAAACAGCTTACCAAATGTATCAAGAAAATATTTAAAACAAAAAAACTCTCAACTTATATTTCAAAGTCGAGAGTTTAATGTAACATTGAAGTGTTGCACTTCACATGTCAGTTAGGGATACTATTCCATAATTATGGAATAGTATTTTTTTTAAATAAACAAATAATTTAAATTATTTAAAATATTTATTTCAGATTTTAAAGATTAATAACTTAATAATTAATACATTTATTAAATAAATAAAACAAATAAAATTTAAAAAATTTTAAGTAATAATTTTCATGCATTTTTTAATCTGTAAATTATTTTTCTAAGATAATAAAGACAACACCAACGATTATTAAAAATTTTGAATAAAATATACTTTCTTTTAAAGTATTAACTTATATAGATAAAAAATGATTGAATTTTTTTATTTTTTATGCTATATCTATTGTAAGAAGGGTGATGGTATAAATATGGAAAGGAATGAAAAAAGTAAATTAATGTTTAATTGTTAATATATGTTATTTAGGATTTTTGTATATACCTAAGGTTTTGATCTACAATTAGAATCTTATTTTTAGGTTATACACACAAATTAACATATATATTTTTGCATATATATGTTTTTTGCTTTCAATGTTGTTAGTGATGTTAACAACAGAAAGACCTTAATTTAATAATTATTTTTAATAAACAACTTAATTTATTTTTTATTTTATTTTTAAAAAAATAAAAAATTTTCCTACCTTAATATACTATTAGGTAATTTTAAAGGGAGTTTTCTATGAAAAAAGTGTTGTCGATGGGGTTTGTCTCAATCTTTTCAGCTAGCATTACAACATCAATGTTAGTTGGTGCTGTTCAAGAATTATTAAATTCAAAAGGAAAAAATTTACAAGTAAAATATAATAATTTTTTGGTTAGTGATCCAAAAGCTAATAAATTATCAACTGATGACCAAATCCAACAAATATTGAATTCTGTTACCCAAAAAACATACTTGGGTGATATTGAAGAAGCAACAAATGTTGGTGATTTTACATCTATTGATGTTTCGAAATTAGCAGACATTGAATCAGGTAACGGTAAAATT
The DNA here is from genome assembly GCF_900660615.1 of Malacoplasma iowae. Taxonomy (GTDB): domain Bacteria; phylum Bacillota_I; class Bacilli_A; order Mycoplasmatales; family Mycoplasmoidaceae; genus Malacoplasma; species Malacoplasma iowae. The sequence goes on from NZ_LR215023.1 coordinate 601,068, forward strand.
GTACCAGCTTATTTAAAAATTGATGGTAAATATACTTCAAATATTCAAGAAGCTAAAAGAAGTCATGTTCAAAACCCTGTTGTTAAATATATAGATAACAATAATAATGTCTATGATTCTGAAATGGAAGCAACAAATGCAATGGTTGGTGATATAGAAAGCTACTCAAATGGAATTGCATATTATGAAATAAAAGATTACTCAGATTTAAACAAACCAACATATAACATTAACCCTTTAAACAAAAATGATTTAAATAAATTAAAAGAACTAGCATTCTCAAATGCAGCAATTGATGGATCAGGTTTTGATGTTATGAGACTTCAATCTGATGGAGTTAAATATAGTAAAAATAACTACACTTGACATTCAACAAGTCTTATTGAAGACCAAACAAATAAATTAATAAATGACATGGTTCAAATAATTTATGACAACTCTTTATTTACTTTAACTAGTAACTTTGTTCATTATGAATGAATTTTTGGTTTTGGTTTTACTAAATATAATAGTTACATCCTAAGAGATTATTATGGTGTTTCAGATTCAGCTTTAAATAATTTGAAAAATGAATCTTACTCTGAACTTAAAAAATATTGGGGAAGTGATAAAATTGATTCTTTCCAAATTCAAGTTAATCAACACAACTTTAGTTGATATGATGTTTCAAAAAAAGCTAAAGAAGCATATGATGCAACATATAATAAAGCAATGTTATATTTTAACAACAACAAAGGCATGGAAGATTGTGCTAGAAAATTAGCAGATTTAGCACAAAAAATTGTTAACACTAATTTCCTAGGTGAATCAAAATTATCAACAGGATATAGTGATAATTATGAACAACTTAAAACTGAAATCAAAGGTAAAGTTTGAGGTGCTGTTAAAAATGAATTAGAAAAAACATATTCTAATTCAAGAACTAGTAGATCAGCTTCAACACTTAGTGATTATATTGTTGATAATTACAAATATAACTTCCAAGAAAACTTTGCTAAAAACGGTGACAACATAAAATATGCTATTTCATATAATGACTCACCATTATTTTTAATATCAGACACAATAATTCTTAAAATTAAAGATTATGAAGATTTCCGTGTTGATCCAAGAAGAGGTATAAAAAACTATCTTGGTTCAGTTTCAAAATCAAATTATGATTGAAGAAATGAAGCTAGAACTTCATTTATGAATATTTCTAATACATATGGATATGATAGAAATAAATCATTAAATCTAACAAAAGAGAATTTACTAGTTAAATATAATACTGTTAAAAAATATTCAAACTTTGGTTTTTATAATCATTCAGCATCTAGTAAATTTGATCCAAATGTAAAAATGATTGATAGATTGTATTTTCTTAATAATAATGTTACAGAACAACAACTTGAAAAACAATTAAACCGTAGAGAAGATGATGATAAATCATTATTAAATAGTCCATATGGAACTATTGAAGCAATCTATCAATACAATAAAAGTCTTAAGAAGTTTTCAGAAACTGGAGATCCATCAACAACTTTAATTAAAAATGTTAATGAAAATTCAATAGCTGATTCTAATGATGTTGTTTATTTATATAACAAAGACAAATCACCAGCAACAATCAAGTATGGTAGATATATAACTTATGGAAATAAATTTAACATTAGTTTATCAGATAGAAGTTCAAGAGTCATTGGTTCAACTGAAGAATTAAATTCTGAGTTTTATTTAGATAAACTTGGAAAACCGTCAAAAAGGTATGATTTCTATGATTACAGTGGGAATTTATTAACATCAGAAATTATAAACAGTGTTAATGGTGATTATTCAGTATCTGAAAAACAAGCTTGAGAAAATGCTTTAAAGAAAATAAATGTTGATGCTAGTAAAGATTATGTTTTCTACCAAACAAATGGAACAACACCATCAACTACAACTGAAACTTTATATAAAAATAAAATTACAAAATTATATGTTTGTTACATACCAAATTATCAAACAAGAAATGTATCAAAATATACAACATATGATGTAAATCCTATTAACTCAAGTAATTACTATGGATTTGTAAGTTATGATGATTTAACAAAATTTGTTAAAGACTATGTATACACAATTAATGGATTAAATCCAATTGATCCAATACTTCCGCCAGTTAATAATTCAACATCAAAATTCTATAGAGATGTAATTATTGGTACATGAAGTTCATTGGGAATAATTATAGCTTTAGTTGGATTCACTTCTTTATATTTCTGTAATGTTTCTACTAATAAGATTAAAACTAGAAGACAGCAAAGAGTAAGAACTCAAAATTGATGAAATAACAATGTAATGGGACCTGGTAGATAGGAGTTTATTATGAATAAAAAAATATTAAACCACTTAAATAAAAAGAAATCGAATAAAATATTTTCAAGTAAAAAACTTTTACTATTACTTGGTTCTTCGACTATAGCAACTGTTCCAGTTATTTCATCAATTGCTGTTGGAAACAATTCAATGAATATGAACTTATATAGTGGAGCATATAGTCTTGGTGACAAAGATTTTGATTCATATAATTCTTTAATGAACTATGTTGATAAAAATTCAAAAACTATAAATGTTGAAGGAAATAATTCTAAATGAAGTGTTACTTTAAATGGAGTAACAAGAACATATAATGATCCAAATGTACTAAGAAATGAAGTATACAATCAACTTATATCAAGAAAACAAGTTAAAACTGATGTTAATCTAGCTGATTATGTTGGCCCAAAAGGTGTTCTTGGTTTAACAAACCAAGAAGTTTGAAAACACATTAGTTATGATGTAAATTCTAAAAATACTATTTATCAAGGTGCAAATGATCAAGTTTTTAATACACAAGATGAAGCTTATGATTCTTACTTTCAAACTAAAGAAGGTTATCATTTTAACGGTATAAACTTTAGTAACAAAAATGATTTAAAACAATATTTAGAAAAAGAATATTTTCCAAATAGAAATACTAAAAATACAGTAGTAATTACTTCTCCATCTGGAAATTCACTTCCAATTGATTTAACTAAAGCAAATGCTTATGATGAATTAACTAGTTTTATCAACAACAATGCTGAAATAAGAATAAACTATAAAAATGATGGTGGTGAACAAGTTGATATTACAAGAGACAATGTTCAAAGCCAAATGGATAAAGTTAATTTACATGATTTAAACTATCAACATGTTTTATCAAATCAAGGTGAAAGTAGATATATTATTGATAACAAAGATAGTGCTGATTTAATTGGACCATATTTTTATCAAGGTGTTTTAGATGTTTCATCTTTTAAAAATAAAGACATGTGAAAAAAAGTTAATGGTGTAACTAAATCTGTTTTTACTCAATCTAGAATTGATTCAATAATTGGTTCATTCTTTTCATCAATCATTAATGATGATAATAATTTAAATAAAATCCAAGCAGAAAATGGTGAGAAAAAACCTTTATTATTTAGAACATTATTATCTATTGGAGAAGATGAAAAATCATATGATCAATGATTTATGGACGAATTAAATAGATTAAGTCCACAACTATCAAAAGAAGTTATTGAAGCAAATGATTCAATGATGAGTGGTAAAAAATATAATTCAATTTATAAAATACCAGTTCTTTACAGTTTCTTATTACAAAGAGCCATAAGTTGAAATTTGGGCCAAGAAGTTGTTAATTTAATTGTTGATTATTTTACTAATGTTTGTAACTTCATTCAAGATGTTTTAGAATTTGTATCACTTTATAGTTCAAGTTTATTATTAAGCAAAGATAAAAAAACTAAATTTGATATGGTTAAATTTTTCCAAATTGGAAACCCTGAATATGATTTAAATACTTCTACAGAATATTTCTTAAATGAAATGAGAACTAATTATCCTAATTTAGTTGCTATGTGTTTTGCTTATACTCAAGCTGAAAATAATATTTCACTAGCAGGTGGATTAATTCCTTTTAATTCTGTGAGTTTTGATTTCTTATATGAAGATGGTTTAATGGATTCTATTGATCTTTACAGTATTAAAAATGAGCTTAGAGGAGTATATGATACTTTCTCACAACTTAGTGCTGATGATATGGTAAATTACTTCGTTGTTAATAATAAAAATCCAGAAATCAAAAATATTGAAACTAAATATCCAGATAAATCTCAATGAAATGAAGCTTTAAAAAATATCAAAACACCTAAATCTAATCAAAGTGTAGAATTATTGTTAAGTTCTATTGGTGCTAAAAACAATCAATATTTTGCATTAGCAGAATCTCTTTTAAGTACAGAAATATCTATATTTTTAGAAACTGGTACTATTGTAAATGGTGGTTATTTAGATCAACTATCAAAAGTAAAAAATAATAAAAATCTTGTATCATTATTCATTAATTTAGTAAAAGGTAATGAAGGTAAAATAAAAGCTTATAGAATTTATTTAGCTTTCATGTTGGATTTAAACACAGGTACTAATATATTTAATGATGGTAAATCTAATATTTCAAATGATGAATTCTTTAGAAGACTTTCATATTTAATTGCTACAATATTTGGTACTTCTTTATTAGTTTCACAATCTATGATTAAGTTATATGAATCTCGTAGTTATGTGGTAATAGAATCTTATAATAACCCAATTTTTGAAGTAATTGAAAATGCTTCAGATAATGGTTCTATTGGTGGAGATAGGATAAGTATTAATGTTGGGGAAAATCTTATTGATGGTTCAATGAGACCTTGAGATGGTGACCGTCACTCAGTTAATGGAATATCTCCAAGTGTTGCTGGTGGATCAATTAATTTAATTGATTTTGACATTCAATTAGACCCACTTACAGATGCTATTTACAATTCTTCACAAACAGATATAGACAGAATTATTAATGAAGGTTTATCTATGACTCCAATTAATAGATCACCTTCATCTGCAACTCTTGTAAACCCTGTTGATAATGCACAAGTAATTCAAGCATCAAGTTTTAACGATCAAGCTGATCTAATATCATTAAATTCAAATGTTATAGATGCAACTAATGAAGTTGTACCTACATTTGAAAAAAATAAATTATCTTGATGAGCTGGTTATATTGATAAATTCCAAAAAATTAAAGATATTGTTACAAAAGTTTTAGATTATGCAGTTCAAATTTTTGCAGCTACTTTAACAGTGTTAGAATTTGCATTCTTCTTCTATGATTTATTTAAAGAAACTTATACTCAAAACTTTTATCAATACACAACAGCTGATGGTACAAGCTTCTATTGAAATGGTGGATTATCTGTTTCTAAATACTTTGGATTTGTAAACTATGAAATTTCAAATATTAATCAAATGGAATTAGTTAACCCAGTGGCAATTACTCTTCCACAATTAGAAAGTTATTATTACTATGATGGAATTAAATATTATGATTCAAGTGAATTAAAGAGAAGAATTTTATTAAATTACATTAATGGAGAAGATACTCCAAAAAATCCTAAATTTAATAAGTACTATGCACTAATTGGAAACGAAGACGCAACTTCAAAAACTATAACTGAATTAGTAGATAAAGTGATTAAAAGTTTAAATATTACTAAAAATGAAAATGGATCTTTTAATATTAATAATTTAAATAAAGAATCACCATACATTCAAACGTTAAGTGCATCATATGATAATGGATATGTTGTTTCTGACAAAGATAATAATATAACTTTAGTTCAAAATATTGTTGATAATATTAGACCAGCATATTTTGTTAAACTTCCAAAACTTAATAATAATGTTGCACAAGGTGAAGCTGGTGTAATTGATAAATTACCTGGAAAATATTGAAATGGAATGTCGGTTGTTGATAATGGTGAAATGAAAGATGTTTTATTTGATAATTCAGCAAATGACTTAAAACCTGGATTAGAAGGACAAAACATTTGAAATAAAGATAATTTCTTAGAATCAAACTATAGTACTGCTAGTTATCAATCAAAACAAAAATTACTAGCTAATTTTAAAACTAAATTTACACCTGCAAGTAAAGAAGTTTTAGATGTAAGTTTAAGTACAAATAAATATAGTGCTTTAGCAAATGGTGTTTCTTTGCAATACATATATGAAATGAAAGATACAAGAACAAATAGAATATACACTTTCTATAGTTTAGCAAATGCAACATCATACTTAAATGATGCGATTAATTTTACTAAACATGTTGATAACAATGGAACTAAAATATATTTTGAAGGTTTGTATTTTGAAAATAAAAATCAATTATATAGATGAGTACACAACAACATGACTTCTATAAAATAAATTTAGATAAATTATATTATTAAAACATACTTAAATTTAATTAACACTTTTAAATTTAGGTGTGTTTTTTTAATATAAATAAATATTTTTTTATAACAAAATTTCAACTTTGTTTACTAATTATTTATACAAAAAATTAGGTTTAATTTACTGATTTATTTATTGTTTATCTAACGTTTTTAATTTGTTATAATAGGGTAAAGAAAAACTTTTATTAAGAGGGTGTTGATATGAAAAAATGAAAAAAATTTAAAATAATGATGATAGGTTCAACAACTTTGGCAGGTCTTTTAATTGTGCCAACAGTTTTAACATCGTGTTGAAGCGGAAGTAATATTGTAACAAACACTCCAAATAATCCATCAATAGTGCCACCAGGTGAACAACCAACTGACCCACCAGTTATACCACCAACTAGTAACCCAGATGATTCAGAAACAGAAAAACCACCTGTAAGTCCTCCAAATGAAAATCAACCAGAAAATCCGAGTGAAGAAAACTTTATTAAATATGTAGATTATACCCTTGATCCAAATACTCCAGAAGGTCAAGAAGAAAATCAACAATATTGAATTACTAATCCAAATACACAAAATAAATATATTTTAAACCGTTGAGGAAATGCACCACTTCCAATGAAAGATAACATAAGTAAAGAAGAAGCTTATAATTACTTTACATATGTTGCAATTAACAATCAAATTGGTAGATCATACACTTTTGGTGAAAGAAAAATAGAAACAGATTGAATTGCTAATGTTTACATTGAATGATTAGCAAAAAATTGAATTTTATACCCATGAATCTCTTTTGAAAATCATCCAGCATATTTTTACACAGATAAAAATGATAGCACTCAAAGTTTTGATTATGAAATTTTGAAAAAATGAGAAGGTAGATATCCTGAGTATTTTGAACAAAATAAATTTTATATTAAAAAAAATAAATTTAGTAATTCAGCTGATTTCATTACAATTCAGTCTCAACAAAGAGATGCATACTTTGAAATGATAAGATTGTTTTTAACTAACTATTATCGTCCAGGTATGAGCGATTTAGATAAAACCTTAGCTGTATTTAATTTTGTAATGACATATATTTCATATGGTGATTCAAACAACGACCCTTATGGAGTTTATATGAAACATATGGGTGTTTGTGTTCACTATTCTTTTACAGCAGCATTTTTATTAAACTTAATTGGTGTTCCATCATTTATGAATCTTGCTGGTGATTTATTTTCACATCCAGATGTTGGTCGTCCAGGTCATGCTGTTAATTGAGTTTGAATTGATGCTGATAATTCAGGAAAAAAGAAATGATATATTATGGATGCTACTTATAGTGATTATTCAGCTGAAACAACTTGACCTAGTGCTTTCATTTTAAATGATAGTCAATCATGAACTTATTTCTTAGAACCAGTTTCAGATAAACTGGGTGGAAATATTGATTATAGTCTTAAACAAAATAGCTTTTTTGAATTTTTGAATGGGCCATGATATTCTCCTTTCAAAAACAATGATGTTAAAATTTCACCAAATAATGATTATTTAAATAGCATGGGAACATACCAAAACATCAAATCAGGTTTTGGTAATAAAAAAAATAGTCAGTCAAGACCTATTTGATATAACAAAAATTGATATAGCATGGTAATTGAAAATCAAAACCAAATCAAATTTTATAAAACTTCAATGGATAATTCTCAAAAAGAAAATTTTGATGTTCCAGAAAGTGTAATTAATGAATTAAAAGGTTTGGGTAGATTAAGATATTCTACTCCATTTGCTGGTACTTATAATGATTGAATGGCTTTTTCAGTTTTTGAAAAACCAGATTATATGACAGAAACCCCACTTAATAATAAATGAAAGATATTTTTCCATAACTTCAATGATACAGAATGAAAAGATACAAAATATTTAGAAATTCCAAATGAAGTTCTATATACAGATGATAGTGGTAAACAATATAAAACTGATAGAGCTTTCTTTCAAACATTTTTCTTTGATAATGATCAAATATGTATTGAATATAGTTTTAAAGGGACAAATGGAAAAACAATTGGTTCAGTAATTAAAAGATATGATTTACCAGATGAAGTTAAAATTCAAAATGATAAATATTTAGATTCTAAAGTTGTTGAAAATGCAAAAATTTATTACAAACTTATTGGAAATACACATAAAATAGGTGTTGAAAATCAACAAATAACTTTAGAGAATAAAAAAACATATAATGATTATTACAATAATTTCAAAAGTACAAATAATTATTATAATGATGTAATGACTCTTAAAAAATATTCAGATGATTTTGAAAAATCATTAATTACTGGAACTAAAAACTTAGCAAGTGGTGTTTCATCTGATATATATTTAATTGACCAAAATGCTTTTGATGAATATGGTTATTATTTTGATGACATAAATCCAGGATTTGATAGTTTTTATAATTTATCAGATGATCAATATAATACAACTCTAAAATATGATATATATTTTTCACCTAATGCTAATGGTACATATGAATTATTGGCTAAAGATTTATATAAACCAATAATTAAAAAATCATATTTTAAAAAATATAATGAAAAACCAGATGGTAAATACTATATAAAAATGCACAATCATGATGATTCTCTTGTGTTTCAAACAGAACCATTTTACTTTGCTATAGCTGAAGATAATAATATTGTTAGTGTTCCAGAGCAACCTTTAATTTCATATACTGAACAATTAACGCCTTATACTCCAAAAGGACAAACAAATTACTTTGATAAATTTATTTACAATTGATATGATCAAAGTTATAAATTAACACTTAATTACCAATGATCAAAAATTAACAGTAATTATGATGTAAAAGTTAATTTAAAAAGATATGATTTTAAAAATAAACAACTAACAACATTAAAAACTTGAAATGATCGTTTACATAGAGAAGATTATATAATTGGTAAAATTGATGATAATAATAAAGGTATTTATTTTATGGATATAGAAGTTAAATACAATAACAAACCTGAAATTTATCATATATATTCATCATTTATGTATATGATTACTAAAAAAGATGTTGATTCTAATAATTTCAATGAATGAGTTAACTTATCAAATGATTTAAAAAACACAATTAAATCAGAAAAAACAAAATCATAAAATAATTATTTATTACTAAAGTGTTCGTTTTTAAGGCGAGCACTTTTTTATTTTGGAATATGTAAAATATTAAAAAAAATAAAAGATTAATAAAAAATAAAAATTTAATTTCAGCTTGTAGTATATAATTTATTTATCAAAATATTTTATATATTTGATTCTTTATTTTAAATTTTAAAAATTAAATTTCAAAAAGGGTATTTGGTTATGGTCCGAAAAAAGCAAAGAAGAGAAACATCAATTAAACCATTATTTATTTTTTCTTTAAGTTTGATAGGTAAAAAAGTTATTGTGTTGTGCGGTTTGTTAGCATATGCAATAATTATATGTTTATATACATCAATTATTCCAATATTATCTGAAAAACCACCTATTTCATTATTTAGAAGTTCTTATTCAACATCTTTATTGATGTTGTTAGTGGCAGCTGTTATTTCAATTATAGCTGTTGAAATATTTAGAACTCCAATAGATGATGGAACTGAGTTGCTTATAGTTAGTAAACCAATAAGTAGAAAAGAAATTGTTTTTGTTAAGCTTTTTATTTTTTTGTTATACATTTTGTTATTGTCATTAATTGGAACAATAATTGCATCTTTTGCTTTTTTAAATAGTTCATCATCAAAAGATGATAGTACTACTTTGGTTTTAGGTGTTTTACTTGGAACAATAGTTAATGGTTTACTTTTTGGTTCTATAACAACTATTTTATCTATTTATTTAAAAAAGATTGTTTCAATGGTGATATCTGTTGGTATTTCTTTTGCATTATTGATAATGACTTTTTTAGGTTCATTTACTATAAAATCTCCAGTAGCTATTTTAAAAGATAGAGGATATACTGTTACTCCAATTACAATTTTAGATATTTCAAAAGATAAAAAAAATAATGATGATGTTCTTAAACAAACTAATGCATTATTTTCAACTGGTTTACCAGATGGTGAAACACTTCAAATGGCTTGAAATAAAGCAGCAAATGTTTCGCCATATAAAACATTTTCTTTTTTTGATTTTGGTTATCAACTATCATCCTTATACTCTTTATCAAACCCTTCACCTGATGTTAGAAGTGTTATTGGTCAAATGTCATCTACAAGTATCCCAATAGATATTGAATTTGATGAATCATATAACATTTTAAATAATCCATTACTTACAAAAATAAAAATTTATAATTCAGATTTAACTCCTAAACCAGCAAATGATAATAATCAAACACCAGAAAAAGAAATTGCATCTATAAACTTAATTCCACTTATATATGACTATGCATCAATCAATTTTGATAAAGAATCTAAAGATATTTTAAAATTAAAATTTTCTAAAGATTTTATTTCTAAACATACAGAAAGTTATTTTTTAAATAAATGAGAAGAAGCTTGAAAAAAATATGGAAAAACAAATTCTTCAACTGATTCTAAATATGTAAGCAATGATTCTTTTTTAGGTGAAAAAGATACTTTGAATTTTTTAAACATGTATTTTAAAGAGCCACAAAATAATCTTAATACATCTAATATAAAAAATGTTTTAACTGATTTGTGTGAAATTCAATTAGGTGGTTTAATAAAATTAGCAAGTCAAAAAGATCTTAGTATTCAAAAAATATTAAATTCTAATGAATTTAAAACTGTTTTAGCATTCTCTGAAATTAAAATAGAGAAGAAAAAACAAGATAGTAACACATACCAAAAAGAAACTATAACAAAACCAGATATTGAAGATTATATTAGTATAAAAAACATAAGTACTAAATTCCAATATAATGGAAATATTTATAGAATAGATTTATTGTGTAACTATGGGAATGCAAATTCATTTAAAAATTTTATTAAAGTAACAACAAAATCTTTAATTAATAAAAATTATGTTATTCCTGTATGAACAGCACTTTCTTTTATGGTGTTTATATCTGCTGCAATTTTATATACAAGAAGAGATTTTGCTTAATTGTTAATAATTGTTGTTTTGCTTAATAAAGTGCATGTGCTTATAATAAAGCGATGCACTTTTTATTATGTTTTTATGTATTGATACTTTTTTAAAAAATGATTTTTTATAAAAGTTTATTAAAATGTTAGTAAAAACACAATTTGATTTATTTTAATAAAAACTACAAATAACAAAATTAATCTTTGGTTTATTAATAATTTATGTAAATTGTTGGTTTAAATTAAATAACATAAAAATAATATTTATTATTTCAGGTAATCTAGATCTTAAAAAGAGATTAAACAAAATTAAAGATGTAAGAGTTATTTATATCAAATTAAAAGATTTTATAGAAAAACCTCATTTTTACTAATAAAAAAATAAATGATCCCTCATTTATTTTTTTATTGGAACATAACTTATAATAATTGTCATTTTTTGTGATGATATTTTAAATTTGCTATTATGTGCAACTAAGAAATTATCTCCCTTTCTAATTTCAATATTGTCAACAAAACCATTTCCATCAATAACAGTTGCTTGTACTCAATGTGCATCGTCAAATAATAACTCTAAATTAGAATTAACATTTATTTTAATAATTTTAAAATATTGGTTTTCTAAAAGTAATTGAATTTTATTGTCATAATTTGTATTTGTTTTAGAAATTGTTAAATTATTTTGTGGATAATATATTACATTTAAAGAATCGTTTATGTGTAATTCTCTAGGTTTTCCATTAGATAATCTATCATAATCATATAACCTATAAGTTATATCTGAACTTTGCTGTACTTCATAAATTAAAGTATTATTTTTTATTGCATGAATAGTACCTGGTGGAACATCTATAAAATCATTTTTATCTATTTTTATAACTTTTAATAGATTATCTCATTTATTATTTTTAATATAATCAATTAATTCAGCTTTATTTTTGGCATTATGACCATAAACAATATCAGAATTATTTTTACAATCTAAAATATATCAACACTCAGATTTACCATATTTTCCATGTTTGTTTTTTGCATATTCATTATCTGGATGAACTTGAATGCTCAAATCATCATTTGCATCAATTATTTTAACAAGAAGTGGATATTCTCCATTGTAATTGTTAAAGAAACTTTTTTTCTCTATATAAAATTCTCTAAGACTTTTATTAATTCCTTTTATTTTTGATTCTTTATCTTTTATTGCACTTATTATTCAAGCTTCACCATTTTTTTCATATGGTAAATTATACCCATATTCTTTTAATCTTTTCCCCCCTCATATTGTTTCTTGAATAAAAGGTTCTAAAAATATAATTTTTTCCATAAAATTTACTCCAGCAATTTAATGATTATTAATTTCATTTTATTAAAAATGTCTAAATTAAATTTAAATTTTTACCAATATTATTTAATAAAATTAAAATCTTTAATAACTAAAAAGTGTATAACTAAAAACATTTAAACTAACAAAGAAAATTATCAATTATTCATTAATTTATCTATTATTTCAATATCTGCTGGAACTCACTTAATGAAATTAAGTTCTGTTTTAGAAATTCATTTATAACTTGAGTGTACATTTAAATTTATTAATCCATTAAAAATAAAGCATTTATATACATACATTTCTAGTTCAAAAGTTGGATAATTGTAATTTACTGTTGTTATAAAATCACCTATATTAATATCAATATTTAGTTCTTCTTTGATTTCCCTAATTAAAGCTTCTTTATGTGTTTCATTTGATTCTATTTTTCCGCCTGGAAATTCTCATAATCCATTAAACTGACCATCAACTCTTTGAGTTATTAAAATCTCATTTTTATCATTGTAAATAACAGCTGCAACAACACTAACTTTTTTCATATGTATACTCCTTTTTGATTATTATTTTATTTTTGAAATGTTGTCTTAATTTATCATCTTCTATGTATACAAAAGTGCCCTTTGTACCTCTTGTTAAGTTTACAAATAACCTATTTAAAAAATATAATTTATTTAATTTTTCTTTATTATTTTTTTCTTCTTCGTTTTTTATTTTTGATATAGATCAAACTTGTGATTTCATTTCTTCCATTTCTAGCTGGGATAAATCTACATCAATCTCATTTTTTTCATTTAAAAAAAATAGTTTGGGTATGTGAACAAAAATAAAATCAAATTCATATCCTTGCACAGTATTAAAATAACCTATATATTGTGGCCCTTTTTTATCTATATTGAAATTGAGCTTCAAACATAAGTTTTCAATTTCTTTAGATGTTTTGTTACCGTTTTCTTTGTATTTTTGTAATCATTGTCAATTTGGATTTCATATATACATTTCATTACCAATTTTTACTGTGGGATTTAAACTATTAAGATCCCATCTTGTTGTTCAAAAACTAACCATTCTAATATTGTATTTATGATACATTTTTTGGTACATAGAATTAAATTCACTATGGTCTAAAATTTTAAAATCAAAAAATTCATTAACAAATTTTTCTTGATAGTTTTCTTCGTTAAAAATAATGTTTTTTAAAAAATCAATATAAGATATGTCGCCTCCACTTCTGAATTGTTCAGAAAGATAAAGTTCAGTTATACTTCAATTGTTTTTGTAAGCCAATTCTTTTAATTCATCTTTTGTTATTCCTTTTTTATTTACCACTTGTTGATTATCAATAAAAGTAATGATGTTTTTATTTATGCTTTTCAAAGCTCTTTCATAAAAAACTCTTGCACTATCTCTTCCTGTTGCTTTATGACCCTCATCAATTATTAAATTATCTATTCTGTTGCCAAAATCATGTGAATTAGCACCTTTAATAAATAATTTTGAAGTTTTATTTTTAAATATATTTTTTACAGCCTCTCTAAATTCAGGACCAGGTAAAATTAAATTTGTTGTTTGTGATAAAGATCTTAAATGTGTCATCAATTTAAAAGCAACTACAGTTTTACCTGAACCAGCACTACCAGAAATTAAAAATAAATTTTTCTTTTTTGTTTTATCCAAATCACTAATTGTATCTATTATCCGATTGTATGTAATATTTTGTGTTCCATATAATCTTATACTTAAACATTCTTCTTCTAAATCTTTGCTAAAACTTTTTGATGGTTTGTATTTTAGGTCATCAAGTATATCAACATCATTAGTATCAATGCAATTACTAAAATGATTTTTTAATATATTAATAAATTTATTATTTTCATTCTTACAAAAAGCATAAGATTTTTCAATAATTGATGAAAATCTTTTATCTATTAAAACATTAATATTTGAATATTCATAATTTGGCAAATATGAATAACAATAAAAATTAAATTTAATTTCATCAATTACATACATGTTAGTCAATATTTGATAATAATCATATGCTTCATATGATGGATGATTACATGGTCCATAACTTACATTTGGATACAAAAGCATTGAATCTTTAAATAAATTTATTGTACTTCAACCTTTTAATTCAACAATTGCTAAATTTTTATTTTCATGATGATCTTTACCTATAATTATTAAATCGATTCTTTTAAAACAATCTCTTATCACATATTCAAGTAAAACAAATTGATTTTCTTTATTATTAAGTTCACTTAAAATATTAGCAACTTTTTTAAGTTGCTTCCAAGACTCAATTTCTTTTACTGAAGCTCCGATATTTAAACCTCTTCTTTCTTTTAATTCTTTTAAAAGAATTGCATGAATGCAATCAGAATCGCAATCTTTAATAAATTCATCAATAGTTTTTTTATAAATTATCATATCAGACTGATTATCGCAGAAAATGAAATTTTATTTATAATTTTTAACGGAATGAATTGATAATTTTCGGTATACTGTGATTGTTATGAATAACAAAGATGTAAAACTTGAAATATTAAAAAATGCATTTCCATGAATTGATGAAGTTTTTGATTTAAACTTAAATATATCAAAATCATACATTTTATATGACAATACGTGAAAAGTTCCAACATTTGAACCTCAATTTTATGGAGAATCAATTTATAGTTATATATTTAAAAATACGCTTGATATTACAGTAAAAAATATTGAAGATTGTTTTCTTTTAAAAAGTCAAGCTATTAAAAAAAATCAAGAAACAAAAAATATTAATTTCAAAAATGCTAAATCACCATCAAATGCAGGTAACATTTCAAATTTAATAAGAGTTTTTAAAGTTAGAAAACAAGAAAATGATAAAGATAATATTAACAAGTTAACAAATATTAGACAGTCATACTCAAAAGAAGATTTTATAAATGGAATTGAAGAATGAATAAACTATATTATTAATACTAGATCGCCAAAAGAATCTAGAAGATTTGCTAACAAATGAAATAATTATTATGTCAATAAAGCTAAATACAAAACTAATGAAATTCCAGATGATTTAATTGAAGATTATATAAGTGGTAATGAACTGAAAAATCCAATTAATAATCTTGATGATTATGTTGTTTCTTATTCTGATAAAACAAATAATTTTGAGTATAAAAATAATTTTCAAACTATTGCAGAAAAACTTAATAATGAAAAAATAGGCAATATTGGCGAAATTCTTTGTTTTAAATATTTACAAGAAAATTTTAAAAATTACAAAATTAAAAGAACTTCAGAAATAAACAAGTTTGCCAACCATGATATAACTGTTAAAGATAAGGATGACAACATTGTATATTATGTTGAGGTTAAATCTAGTTCTTCTAATAGTTTTCCAAGATTTTATTTATCAAAAAACGAATATAATTTGTATAGAAAAAATAAAGACAAATATATTCTTGTGTTTATTTCAGGGATAAATATTTATCAAAAAGATGAATATGTCCCAGAATTTGTTATGATCAAATCTCCTGAAATAATTGTTAATTTTGATGAAATTGGTTACCGTGATGGAAAATTGATTATATGCCCTACAAATTATGAGGGTTTATTTCCTATAGGTTAATCTTTGTTTAGTTGTAAATTGTATATAACTTTAACTATTATATAGATGTTTTTAAAATTTATTTTATTTCAACAATCATCATGTCATATTCATGATATTTACTTCATTTAATTTTTAGTTCTTTTGTATGAACTATTTCATTATATTTTTTTAGATGTGATTTTTCTTTTTTCTTATCATTTGAAAATGTAAAATTTAGTTTTCCTTTTTTAATGATTGGGAAATTTAGTCCATATTTGAATACTGAACTATTTTTTGAAAAACCTTTTTTATATTTTTTATCATTAGTTAGAAAAATGCAAAATCCTTTAGTGACTTTTCTTTTTGATATATATTTTGATTTATCTATTGAATTTTCAATTCTTGCTATATCATGATGTATTAAAACAACATTAATATTTTGAGCACCGTGATCTTTATTTTGAAACTCTTCCTTTAATTTATCATCATAATAATAAGAAGCTTTTGTTTTAAATTTGAACTCAAATAATCAAGCTTCCTTGTCATCAAAGGTAATAAGATCAATATTGCTATTTTTTTGTTCTTCGATTCCACTAAATGGGTATTCTAATCTTATATTTATATGAGGATACAATAACTTACAATATCAACTAAAATGAAATTGTAAATCAGATTCATTATGAAAATATTTTCTTTCTTCTTTTAATTTTTGTAAAACTTTTTCAACATCTATCATATATTAATTATGACACTTAATTGATTTTTTTAATTTGAAATAATATTATAAATTATGTTTTGTAAGTAGTTTAAAATAAAAAATAGTTAACCTGAATTATTTTTAATACTATGATTGTATGTTTTTAATTTAATTCAATTGGGAATATATTCAAATTACCATTAAACATGTTTATAAGAAAATCATAAGTTTTAAAAATATGGAAAATAGCATTAATAATTTAATTTTTCAAAAACAAGAATAAAAAACATGACCTATAAACTATGTTTGTTATGCGCTCAATTATAAACATCATTTTTACAAATGTGTTATATATTATTATTTTATTATTTTAATTAATAATTAAACATTTGTTCTAGAGTGTATTTTTTTGACAAATAAGTTAATTCAAAATAACACAATTATTACATTTTCACTTATTTCCGCAAAAAATATTAGATAATATTATATTATATATTTGTTAATATAACCTTTATTTTATCTACCACTTCCTTTGTGTATGGATCATTTTCTTTTTTAAATTTTGAAAATTTTTCCATTTTTTTATCAACTCCTTCATATTTTTTTAAAATAAATAAAAATATAACTTATTTACTAAACAAAAAATTATAAATTTAACTTATATTAGTAGAGTAAATAAAGGTTTACTTCCCTGAATTTGTGAAAGATGGAAAATTTGATATTCAGTCATTTAATAACTTGTTTGAAAATAAAGACTTTATAGCAAATGAACACGAAAATTATGGTTTTTTTTGAAATGGAAAAAACAAACTTTTTCAAATCATTAATTCAAATTCTTTATTAACACTAAAACCTAATTATGATAAAAGTATAGATTTTAAAAATAGTAAAAATATTATTATAGAAGGTGATAATCTAGAAGTTTTAAAATTACTAAAAAGTAGTTATTTTGAAAAAATTGATGTCATTTATATTGATCCTCCATACAATACAGGTAATGATTTTGTTTATAACGATAAATATAAAATGTCTAAAAGTGATTATGATGAGTCAATTGAAAATAGCAATATAAAAAACTCTGATTCAGAAGGAAGATATCATACTAATTGATTGAATATGATTTATCCTAGATTAAAATTAGCCAAATCATTATTAAAAGAAGATGGAATTATATTTATATCTATTGATGACAATGAACAAGCTAGATTAAAAATTATTTGTGACGAAATTTTTGGAGAGCATAATTTTGTTAGTTGTTTTATATGGCAAAAAACAACAGCTCCCAAAAACAATACGAAATATGTTTCTATAAATCATGATTATGTGTTGTGTTATTCTAAAAGAAAGGAAAACATAACAATTAATTTAGATGAAAGAACAGAAAAACAATTAAATGATTATAAAAATCCTGATAATGACCCAAGAGGTCCATGAACTAGAATTAAGTTAAGAGCCCCTAGTTATTCAAAACAAAATGATTATGAAATTGAATTCAACGGAAAAATTTATGCACAGCCAAAAGGCTTCTCATGAATAATTTCTAAAGAAAAAATGAAAGAATTAATAGATGATAATAGAATTTATTCAGAAGGTGAAATGATAAGAAAAAAAGCATTTTTATCTGAATCAAAACAAGGTGTTACCCCAATTAGTTTATTACTAAAAGAAAAAGTTGGAATATCGCAAAACGGAACAGAAGAATTAAGAAAATTATTTAATAATGAAAATATTTTTTCATATCCTAAACCAACAAAATTAATAAAATATTTAATAAATTTATCTAAAAACAAAAATGCTTTAGTTTTAGATTTTTTTGCTGGATCTGGTACTACAGGACAGGCTGTTATGGAGCTTAATAAAGAAGATAATGGTAATAGAAATTTTATTTTAGTACAACTTCCAGAAAAAATAGAATCTGAAAAATTTAAATCTATAACAGATATTACAAGAGAAAGAATAATTAGATCAATTAATACATTTGGCTACAAAGAAAAAGGTTTTAAATATTTTGAACTTACATCTTCAAACTTTGTAGAATTAAATGATGAAATACAACCTTCATTTTTTGATTCAAAATTTAAAAAAGATACAAATGATATCGACTTATTATATGAAATAATATTAAAAATAGGTCTTGATTTAAATGAAAATTTTCTAGAAATAAACCTTGATGGGTGCAAATACTTTGTTGATCCATCAAAAACACATATATTTTCTATTTCAGATTATAATGACACCAATTTATTAGTAAAACATTTAGTAAATATTAAAAAAGATGATTTAGAACTTACATGTAATTTATATATAAAAGAAGAATTGTTTAAAGATGACAGTCAAAAAATAAACATTTTCAAAGAGATAGAAACTAGATTAGAAAATACTAGTGTTAGGGTATTATAAAATGAAATTTAATTTTAATTCAAATTTATCTCATCAAATTGACGCTATTAAATCTATTATTGATATTTTTGAAAATGTAAAAACAAGACCTGGCATTTTTTCTCTTAATAAAGAGATTAGTTTATTTAATGTTGATAGTGATAATTATTATGAATGCTATGGAAATAAAATAGCAACTTTAAATTGAAAAGAAATTATAAGTAAAAACATTAAAAAAATTCAATATGAAAATGGAATTGATGACAATGGCGAATTTTCTACAACATTTGATATTGAAATGGAAACAGGTACAGGAAAAACTTATGTTTATTTAAGAACAATTATTGAACTTTACCAAAACTATGGATTTAATAAATTTATAATTTTGGTGCCTTCTATTGCAATCAAAGAAGGGGTTATCAAAACATATAATATAACAAAACAACATTTTAAAAATTTATTTTCAGGTGTTCAATATAGGATGTTTGAATATGATGGAAGTAGAATATCAAATTTGTATGATTTTTTTACATCAAATAATTTAGAAATAATGATAATGACAGTTCAATCAATTAATAAAACATCTAATAACATATATGAAAAGAATGATAAATTAAATGGTTATTCAGGAATTGAATTAATATCAAAAACAAACCCTATTATTATAATTGATGAACCACAAACAACATCAAGTACTGATAAAAGTAATGAGGCTATTAATAAACTTAATCCTTTATTTAAAATCAGATATTCTGCAACATTTAGAAAAAGAAAAAATGAAAAATTGATGTATAAATTAGATGCAATTGATGCTCATGAAAAAAAATTAGTAAAAAGAATTGTTGTTCATGGGTCAAAAGTGGAAGACCCATACTCAAATGAATTGACACTAATAAAAGTTGACAATGAAAAAATTTTTTTAAATGTTTATAGAAACAACAAAAATAAAAAAGTTGTAGTTTATAAAAATGATGATCTTTTTGAAGCTACAGAATTACCTTTATATAAAAATAAATTTATACAAGATATAGTTTCATTTGATACAGTTATTTTAAATGATGGTTCTAAATTAAAATTAGAGAAAGATTCAAATTCAAGAAAAAATATTGAAATAAAACAATCACAAATAGAAAAAACTATAATCCATCATTTAGACAAACAATTGGAATTAATTGATAAAAATATAAAAGTATTGAGTTTATTTTTTATTGATGAAGTTAAAAATTATAGAGTTAAAAAATCCAGTACAGAAACCATCAAAGGTGATTACTATGTATGGTTTGAATCCATATTTAAAAAAATAATTCTAGAAAATCATAAATATCATAAATTGTATGATCCAAAAATGATAGATGATTACCTACCAAAAATTCATGGTGGTTATTTTTCTGGAGACAAAAAATTTCAAACAAAGGATTCAACAGGAAAAAACGCAGATGATGTAGATACATATAAAATCATCATGCAAGATAAAGAAAAATTGTTATCAATTAATGAACCACTTTCTTTTATATTCTCACACACAGCTTTAAGAGAGGGATGGGATAATCCTAATGTATTTGTTATATGTACTCTTAATTCTACAAACTCAGAAATAAAGAAAAGACAAGAAATAGGAAGAGGTTTGAGATTGTGTGTTGATTCATCAGGAAATAGAGTAATAGATGAAAACATAAATGAATTAATCATTGTTGCTAATGAATCTTATGAAAAATTTGCAGAAGAATTGCAAAATGAATTCAGAGAAGATGGATTAAGATTTAATGTTTTTGATAAGTTAAAATTAAGAAAAATTCTTATTAATTATCAATGTGATGATAAAGAGGAATTTCTATGAAATATTTTAAAAACAAGCAACATAATTGATGAAAATAATATAGTAACAAATAATGTATATGATGATAATTTAATTGAAGATATAAAAAGTGAGTGCAAAAATTTAATTTCAGATTATATATTAGAACACATATTAAATTATTTAAAATTAGAAAACAAAAATATAATAAAAAATTATGACAACAAACAAGATATAGTTTTAAATAAAAAATTATTAGAAGATGAAAATTTTATTGATTTTTGAAATTTTATTTCACAAAAAACTTTCTATAAATTGTCTTTTACAACAAAAGAATTAATTGAAAAATCAATTGAAACTATAAATAGTGAACATCAAGAATATAGAAAAATTTATTTATATAGCGAAAAACAAAGAATTGATATTAACAAAGATGGTGTTAAATCTGAAAAATTAAGTCATTCAAAAAAAGTTATTAATGATTTGGTAGAAGATAATAGATGTAACATTTATGAAGTTGTTGATCAAATTTCAGAAAAGACAAATATTAAAAGGGCTACCATCTATAAAATATTAATTTCTACTTATTTGAATGAATACATAAATAAAATCCCAAATTATTGTATTGAAAAAGCAACTAATGGAATTATAAAAACTATAAATAAATTATCTGCTGATAATATTCAATATTATTGCATAAATGATTCTTATAAAATCAATAAGTTTGAAAATAATATTCCAATTTATGAAACTAGCGATTTAAATGTAATCATAAAAAATAAAGACAAAACTATTTACAACATAATATGTTGTGATTCTAATGTAGAGAAAAAATTCTTAATAGACACAGATTTATCTGATGATATAAGATTTTATATTAAGTTCCCTAATTGATATAAAATTCAAACACCTATTGGTGGTTATAATCCAGATTGAGGATTATATAGTGTTAAAGATAAAAAAATTATTGTTGAAACAAAAGGAAGTACTGATTTTGGTCAATTAAGAATATCTGAAGAAGACAAAATAAATTATGGTAAAAAACATTTTAATGCATTAAATGGCAATATTAAATTTCAACTAGTTTCTTCATTTGATGAATTAGATAAGGAATAAATATATGAAATTTTTTGTTGATAAATTAAAAGAAAATATTAATTTTAATACCGAAATAAATATTATATGTAATTCTTTTTCACTTAATGGTTTTGGAAAAATTTTAGATCAAATATTAATCGCCAAAAAGATTAGACTTATAATAAGCACTAACAAAACATTTAAAGATAACCAGTGTATTGATTTAAATGAAATATTTTTTGAAAATGATATTGATAATTGTGAATTTGAGTTCAGTAAATATTTATATTCTAAAAAATGGTCAAATCTAATAAATGATAAAAAATTCATTATTAAAATTTGCAATGATAATACTGTATACAACTCTTCATATTTAATATTAAAAAATAAAGATAAAAATATTTCATATGCCAATTTTGGAAATATTTTTGAAAAAAATTTAAATAACAAAAACTTATTTGATGTTAACAAAAATCAAGATAATGAAGCAGTAGCTCACTTTAGCTCGAAGTTTAATGATTTATGAAGTTCGCATTCTTCATATGACATTTCAAATATGTTTAATGAATGATTGCTTACTATACAAAAACCGCTATCATGTTTTGATTGTTATAACAAAACGTTATCTTACATTTTTGATAATACATACAAAAATATAAAAGATATAGAAATAAATGAATCTAATGAATTTAAAAATAGTTTAATTTACAATTCGCTATATGATTTTCAAAAAAATGCAGTTTATGGTTTAATTGATAAACTTGAGAAGTTTAATGGGTGTATTTTAGCTGATTCTGTTGGGCTTGGTAAAACTTATGAAGCATTGGGTGTTATAAAATATTATGAATTAAAAAGACAAAAAGTTTTGGTTTTAACACCTAAAAAATTAAAAGAGAATTGAACAATATTTACACAAAATAGTAAGTTGAATCCTTTTTCAAATGAAAAATTTAATTATGATGTAAAAAATCATTCTGACATAAACAGAAACAAAGGTTATTCTGGAAATGATAATTTATCTAGTTTTAATTGATCTGATTTTGATTTATTAGTTATAGATGAATCACATAATTTTAGAAATTATAGTTGAGTTAATGATGAATTCAAAAGCAAAAGTAGATATCAACATTTAATGGAAAAAGTTATTAAATCTGGGAGAAATACTAAAGTTTTATTATTATCGGCCACACCAGTTAATAATAGAATGCATGATTTAAATAATCAAATAAAATTTATAACTAATGATAATGATTCTGCTTTAAAAGAATATGGTATTGATTCTATAAAATCAGTTTGTAGATATGCTGAAGAACAAAGTAATAAGTGATCAAAACTTCCATTGAAACAAAGAGACTCAAAACATTTTTCTGAAATGATTGGTTCTAAATTTAAAAATTTACTTAATCTAATAAGTATTGCTAGAAGTAGAAGGCAAATATTATCAAGTTACTCTGAGACAAATTTGACCTTCCCTAAAAGGTTACCGCCCAAAAACATAATATGAAATATAGATGATGAAAATAAAATAAATATTAAACTAATTAATGAACAATTAAATGATTTAACTTTAGCCTCTTACAAAATATTAAGTTATGTTTACGAAGAATTTTTATGTATCTATGACCAACTGGATTATAAATTTGAAGGCAAAAAAATGTTACATATTAATAGAGAAAAAGGATTAGTTTCTTTAATGAAAATCAATCTATTTAAAAGATTAGAAAGTTCCATTTTTTCTTTCAATGAGACGATCAAAAAAATAATAGAAAAAACTAGTTCAATATTGAATTTGCTTTTCAAAGAAAATATAAGTTTAAATTTCTCGAACGATGAATTAATAGATGATAATGAATATAGTGAGACAATATATGAAAATAATTTAAAAATAGATATTAATCATATAGATCTACCTAAATTTAAATCTGATCTTGTTTATGATTTAAATTTACTTGAAAACATATATAAAGTTACGAGCTTAATAAATGAAAACAAGGACTCTAAATTAAATACATTAATTGAGTTAATTGAAGAGAAAATTAATAATCCTTTTAATGAAGGAAATAAGAAGATTATAATTTTTACAACATTTGAAGACACAGCGTTATACATATATAATCATCTAAAAAATAAGTACCTGACATCAGTTGTAACTGGTACAAAAAACATATCAAACCATCCAAAATTATTAAATAACAACAGTTTAGGTGTTAATGATATTCTTACATATTTTTCACCTAAATCTAAAAAAATAGAAGACACTGGTCTTGATTCTTCAATAGAATTTGATATTTTGATTGGAACTGATTGTATTTCTGAAGGACAAAATTTGCAAGATTGTGATTGTTTAATTAATTATGATATTCATTGAAATCCTGTAAGAATTATTCAAAGATTTGGAAGAATAGATAGATTGCAATCAAAAAATAAATATATTCAACTTATAAATATGTGACCAAATATAGAACTTGAAGAATACATTAAACTTGAATCAAGAGTTAGAAATAAAATGGAAAAAGTTGTTCATGCTTCAACTGGTGATGATCATATATTGAAGTCTAATGATAACCTAAGCGAAGAAGAAAACTATAGATTAGAACAATTGAATCAATTAAAGGAAAATATAGATAAATATGAAGAATCTAAAAGCGATTATTCATTTAGCTCATTAACATTTAATGAATATTTAATAGATTTATGAAGGTATAATAACCTTTTTGCTAATGAAATGAAAAACAAATATTTATTTAGTAGAGGATTTTATTCTGTAGTTAGTTCTATTAATGACGAAGACAAAAACTTAGCTATTTTTCTATTTAAGAAAACAGTTTCAAAAGACAAAGATAATATGATTGAACCATATGTTTTTGTCTCTGTGAAAGTGATAGATAATGAAATAATATTACCAAATAAAACATTAAATGAAATACTTCAAATTTACAAATCATATGCATCAAAAAACAATTATTTTGATGATAAGGCTTTAAAACAATTTGTTGAAATTACTAATGATTTTGAAGATATGAATTTTTTAAAGAATATTTATTTAAAATCAATAGATTTTTTAAAATCTAAACATATTGAAAATGATTTTAAAAAACTTTTATCAATGAATGCAAATATATCAGAAACTCTTTATGACTTTCAACTTATATCTTTTTTGATAATTTTATAATGATAAAAGATAATAAAAAATTTAAAGAAGTTGATAAAGAGTATTTAATAGAAAAAATATTGTTGAATAGTTCTAAAAAAAACATTCATAAAGAAATAAATCTTACTATAAACACTATAGGTAAAAAAATATATTTTCAAGATTTAATAACAACATTAATCGATGGCAAACAACAAAGTCTAATATACTTAAAAACTAATTTAAGAATAGATAAAAATATTGGTTTAATATCAAAAATTTTTCATTCTTATTTTAAATTCAATCCATATATATTTGAGTTCTATAAAACTCATTATTCATACTATATGATTAACACATCATTTTTGAAAAATGATGATCTAGATTTTTTACTTGAAAAAATAACAAAAAAGAAAACATACATATTATTAAAAATAGAGCATAATAATTTTTCAAATTTTTTGAAGTATGAAGAATTGAACAAAAACTCTGTTTTAGACATGTTTGAAGACATAGTATACAAGATTGTTTTTTTATATGTTCTAAAACTACAAATGCCATTCAAAAAACACATTAATTACATTACTTTATATAAATTTTATGAAATTAAGAAACTTGAGAATAAGTTAAAATTGCTGCTAACAAAATCAAAAAAAGTATTTAATAGTTCTAGATTAATAGATATAAACAAACAAATAATTAGTGTAAAAAACGATATAAAAGAAGCCAAACAACAATTTGATTATGAATACAAAAATATGTCTTCTTAGAGTAAATAAAATTTGTTAACACTAACTTTTAAAATATCTATTTTTTTTAGAATTCATTTTTTAATAAGTATAAATAACTGTTAGATTATTTTAAAAAAATATTTAATGGTTATTTTTTTTAAATATATTTTTACATATTATTGTATAATAATTTTTGCAACAGAAATCTGTTGTATTAGCATTATGATTGAAAATTATTATCAGATCTTAGTGACAAAGAGCATATGATAATTGACATGATTAACAGCTAATTAATTTATTTTAAAATTGGGGTATATATGAAAATAGATCTTCATTTACATACTCCAGCATCAATAAGTAACGGTGATACCATTAAATGAAGTTCTTTATATGACACATTAAAAAAACTTAAAGTTAATAATGTAGAAATTGCTTCATTTACAGATCACAATATTTTTGACTATGAGTTATATAAAAAGGCATATCAATTAGCATTAACAGGAAAAATTAAATTACTTCCAGGTATTGAAGTTAATGTTGTTAGAAAAAATGGGATTATTGGTCATATGCTAATTATCTTCAATGATAACTTAACTGATCAAGAATTGTTAATGTTACAAAAAGAAGCTAATACTATTTTAAAAAATGGTGTTAGTTTATCTAATATTAATAATTTATTTAGTAATTTTGAAACAATAAGAATAATCCATATTGGTAAAAATGATTTTTTTTCTTATGAAGACTTAGAAGGTTTAAATTATGATGCTTTTGAAATAACTAATGAAATGCACCCAAACTATAAACAAGTTTTAAAAAAAGGATTCATTTCATCAGTGGTTGCTTTTTCTGATACTCATGTTTGAGATAAATATCCACAGCAGGGAGAGCTTGTTACTATAGTTGATGACATTGGAGAAAAAAGTTTTAATGCACTAAAAAAAGCATTAAAACAAAACAAAATTTATTATAAAAAAAGATATTCATAAGGAGTTTTAATGATTAAAGCAATTTATTTTAAAAAAACTGATTCACTTGATGAAAGTGAAGGTTTAATTAAAATTGATTTTGATAGACATATTAATGTTATAGTTGGCCCAAAGGGTGGTGGCAAATCAACATTATTTGATTTACTTGCTTCCATTAAAAATGGATACTTACCATCTAATGTTATTGATGCTTTAAAAAATCATGGATTAGAATTTGTTAAAGCTGAAGAATTTAATGGTGAAACAATATTATCATCTACATTATCTAAAAAAAACGAAAAAGATAAATTTAATGATTTTTATAAAAGAAATGATGTCATTTTTCAAGATGATCCAATTAAAAAAGATCTTAATAAATCAGATGATATAGAAAAAGAAAAATACAATTATGCAAAAGAAATTGTTCAAAAACAGTTTGACAAAGTTAGTAATATAATTAATAGAATTCAAAATTTTTATAACATGATTTATAGTTTAATTAATGGATCACATAACTCTATTAATTGAGCCAATACATTCAATTTTAAAAAAACAAAAGATGATTTAAATATTATTAGTCATTTGAATTTTTCTATATCTAAGTTTAAAAGTTTAAAAGATATTGAAACGAAAAATATTAATAAAATAATAGAAAATTCAAAAGAGCAAATTGGATTAATGAAGTCTTTTAAAGAAAATATAGATTTAACTTCTGTATATAAAGATGATAAATTCAATAGTGATTATCAAAAGATTTTGGGAAATATCATTGAAAACCACAATCAATTAACACAATTGCTATTAAATAGAAATAAATTAACAAAAAAAATAGCAAATGTTTTTGATGCTTTTAACATTGCATATATAAGACAAATAAACAAGATTAAAGAATTAGATTACAATAATCAAGGTTTAAAAACTTTTGAAAAGACATCAAAAGATTATTTTGCAAATTTTGCAAAACAAATTATTAAATTGAAAAAAATTTTTTATGAATTAACAAACACTTCTTTAGAAATTAAATTTGATAAAGAAGAGTTAGAACATACTTTTTTAACTTACAAAATGCCACAAGATGGTGTTAAATTTGATGATGACTTTATTTATGATTTATTAAAAATAGTTTTAAACACTCCAAAAAGTGAAAAAGACCTTTATAGATGAATTCATGAAAATCAAAAGGAAACAAAAAGTAAAAAAGATTTTGATCAAAATAAGATAATTAATAAAATCTCAAAAGAACTTGTTAATTTTGTTCAAGTATATGCTGATGGTTATGACTACAAAACATTATCTTTAGGACAAAGATCGATATATGGAATTAAGTATAAACTTAAAAGATCAAATAACCAAGATTTATTTTTAGATCAACCAGAAGATAATTTAGATAATAATACTATTGCAACAACAATTCTTGATTTAATACAAGAAAGAAAAGAACAACAAGTATTTATTGTTACCCATAATGCAAACATAGGTATATTATCAAACCCTGAAAAAGTGATAGTTGCAGACTTAAATAATAAAATTAACCCATATCAAGAGGGAAAAATATCATTAGATAAAAATAGCAATGACACAACAACAACTTTTTATCTTGAGGGCGGTTTTAAATACTTAGAAGCAAGATATATTAAAGCTAAAGGAGAAAATTAATTATGAAAATAAAAATTGTAGATAGTTCTTTATTTAATAGTGAAACAAATCAAACTGATTTTAATATTTATGTAGAATGTGGAAAACACAAAATAGAAGTTTCAAAAAATTCTGAAAAATGAAATAATGATGGAATCAATGATTTTCTAACATCTATAGCAGTTGCTATTCCAGATGGTGACAAATTCGAAATAGAGAAAAAAGAAAACGATGATAAAAAAGCTGAATCGTTAAATGTGTTTAATTATGTGTGTGAATTATTTCAATCTTTTGTAGATGAATACAATAAACAAGTTTAATTTAACCAATTTTTTATAAAAAATATGCAGTAGCAGTTTTGTTAATTACATAAATAAAACCTCTATTGTTTTTATTTTACAAATAATTAAATTTATTATTTTTTTAATGTAAATAAATAATATAAATAAAATTTAGTAATAAAAAATAATAAAGAACGATTGCAGTACGGTTGGGGTTGTAGGGCGTAAAAAAATATTGTAGAATTTAAAAAATTATAAAAAAGGGGAAAATATTTATGAGCAAATTCTCAAGAAAGAAAAAAATGTTAATCGGTTCTTTAACTGTATTAGCTAGTTTTGGTGTAGTTGGTGGTGTAGCACTTTCATTAGATTCTACACTTACAAAATACAACACTTCAACAAATAGCGGAAGTTCTATTAATGTAAATAATTCAATAGATTTACCTCAAGCTCCAGTTTCATCAGGAAATTCTACAACTGTAGGTGGAGAAAATTCTAATGGTGCAGTTGATTCTAGTGCTATGAGAATGACATTAACTAGAACTGTTAGTCTTTTAAGTGCTGATGCTTATGCTTATCAAATCAAATTAATAAATAATCAACAAAAAGAAGGTACTATATACTTTGTAACTCCTTCTGGTTTAAGAACAGATACAATTAATTTCCAACCAGGTGATGAAATTAAATTATTATTTGATCCAAACAAAGGTTATGAAGGATATACTGTAAGAGAGTTTAAAATTACTGGGGCAAGCGAAAGTCATTTTGTTCCGACAAAAAATGATAAAGAAAATAAACGTCAATTTATCGCTAAAATGCCTGAATATAAAGATACAATTGATAAGTTAACTAATAAGAGTTGATTATACTCAGATGATTCAACTCCAATAACAATTAACCCATCATTCATTATTGCTGATATTGGTCAAAATGGTGAAACAGTTGAATGAGAACATGGTGCATTTATGGAAGTTGTTAATGGTTATGTATACAACCTTAACGCAGATACAAAATTATCTGAAATATTAACAAAATATGAAGCTTTCAAAAATGATAATATTACAAATCCAATTAATTTATTCTTCTATTTAAATGGACACAAATTAATTTTAGATACTAATTTATTAAGTAAAGATGCTGATAAATATGCTCCAAGTGGTTGAAATCTTGCATTCTATAATAATTCATCAGATTCAGCAACAAAAGAAGGTAAATATGGATCTATTGTTTTAGATGAATCATATAACAATAGTTGAACAAGTGCTAATGTTGGTAGATTTGAATTCAAAGGTGTAATGTCTTTTGGACGTTCAGTTAATTATAGATATGTAACTATGAGTAACGGAATTCAATTCTTAAACAATGATGGTAAAGATTCAATAGTTGGTGACATTGTTAATGTTGCTGGAAAACAATAATAATCTTTATTATATTTAGTTCTTTATACTCACAATCATATTTGATTGTGAGTATTTTAATTTATATTTAATTACTATAAATAATAAATTTTATAAACAATTAAACTATGTTATTTAAAACGATATTAGTTGATATAATATATTAAATTTTTTTAAGGTTTTATATTATGAATTATATGATTGAAGATTTTTATTTAAAAGTAGATGATATACATCACATCTATTGTTGAACAGCAGGAAATAAAAATGGTATTCCTGTTTTATATGTTCATGGTGGCCCTGGTGGAAATACATCAAAAGATAGTTTGAAATATTTTGATTTAAATAAATTTTATGTTATTTTATTTGATCAAAGAGGATGTGGAAAAAGTCATCCAAGATTTTGTATTGAAAACAACACCACAAACGATCTTGTATTAGATATTGAAATGTTAAGAAAACATTTAAACATTGATAAATGAATTATATTTGGAGGAAGTTGAGGAAGCACATTATCTCTAGTATATGCTATTAACTATCCAGAAACAGTTAAAGGACTTATTTTAAGAGGCGTTTTTTTAGGTGAAAAAAACGATTGAAACTGATTGTTAGATAGTGGTGCATCTTATTATTACCCAGAATATTATAAAAAATTCATATCTTTTAATAATTTGTTTAATTCTAATAATACAATTTCAAATTATTATAAGTTATTAACTAGTGATGAATTTGAATCAATTAAGTATTTTGCAGCAAGATCATGAGCAGAATGAGAAGCCATTATGTTAAATTTAAAACCTAATTTTAAAGAAATTGATAATATGTCAGATGAAGAATGTTATCAAATAGCTTTAATGGAATGTCATTATGCAATTAACAATTCTTTTTTAAATTGAAATGATTTTATTATTAATAATGTATATAAAATAAAAGATATTAAAACATTTATAGTTCACGGAAGATATGATTTAATATGTAGGCCAAGTGAAGCTTATAAATTATTTTATTGTATGAATAATGCATCGATTAAATTTACATGTGCTGGACATTCTGGATTTGAGTATGAAACTAAAAAAGAATTAACAATCGCATTGAATTGATTTGTTAATAATTCTGATAATAATTTATAATATGTTGTTATTTTATTAAGTATCCATTAATAAAAAAAATAATTATTGATGTCACAACAGTTGTTATTAAAGACTAATTAAATCTTTTTAAATAAAATTTGGTAAAGCTACAATTAATGTTAATCTATTTCAAATTATTAAATTGAAATATAGAAAATTAATTTAATGTTTTTTTGAAATAATGATTAGATATATTAATTGTCTATAAACAAAACTAACTAGATCACTATTGATCTAGTTTTTTATTTTACATATTGTTATTTTATTTGTTCTTATTAAAAAGAATTTATCTACTTGTTAAAAAAACTTTTAGAACATACTAATAATAGGAATTAATTTTTAATTGATTAAATTATTAATAAAAATAAATAACGCAAAATAAATAATAGTACTATACTATATAATATAGTATTATATTTTATATATAAAGGAGGTTATATGAACACAATTAAATATGATGCTGTTGTAATAGGTGCTGGTAATGGTGGACTAGTATCTGCTACAAGGATGGCAAAATATGGGATGAAAGTTCTTTTAGTTGAACAACATAATGTTCCAGGTGGATTTGCAAGTAGTTTTGTAAGAGGAAGGTTTGAATTTGAACCAGCATTACATGAATTAGGTGCAGTAGGTAACAAAAACAATCCTGGTTATATTTATCAGTTGTTTGATGAATTAGGTGTAAATGATCTTGTAACATGACATGAAGTTAAAGAAGCATTTACAATAGTTTTAAAAGAAAACAATCAAGTAAAAGAA
This sequence comes from Malacoplasma iowae, assembly GCF_900660615.1. Lineage (GTDB taxonomy): Bacteria > Bacillota_I > Bacilli_A > Mycoplasmatales > Mycoplasmoidaceae > Malacoplasma > Malacoplasma iowae. Next base: position 633,337 of record NZ_LR215023.1, read on the forward strand.
TATAGTTTCCCTTTTGGTAGAGAAGCATTCGCAAGAAAACTTGATGAGTATGACAAGGGCTGTTATAAAGAAGTTTTAAGATTTATAGATTTGTGTACTGAAATATATGATGCTTTTTTATGACTAGAATTTAATAAAGGAAAAGCAAATCAAAAAGAATTAAAACAAAAATTTCCAAATTTTTTAAGTAGTGGTAGTTACACATTAAAACAAGTATTAAATACTTTTAAATTATCAAAATTTGCAAAAAATATTTTATCAGCTTATTGAACATACTTAGGTGAACCACCAGAAATTTTAGATTTCACTTTATATGGTGTTATGTTTTCAGAATATATCAATTATTCAGCTTATATTCCTGGTTGTAGAAGTCATGAAATATCTAGTGCTTTGGTAACAAAATTTCAAGAATATGGTGGTGAAGTTTGATTTAACACAAAAGCAACAAAAATAGTTGTTGAAAACTATAATATTAAAAAAGTTATTACAACTAAAGGTGAAATTGAAACTAATATTGTTATTGCAAATTGTTCACCTAACATAGTTTATGGTGAATTAATTGATAAAGATAAGGTTCCACCACGTGATAACAAATTAGTAAATTTTAGAAAATTAAACAAACAAGGATTTAGTTTTTATATAGGTCTTAACATTAGACCTGAAGATTTAAAGTTAAAAGATTATTCTTATTTTATGTATTCTGGTTTAAATCAAGATCGTAATTATGAAAACATAAAAAGCATTGAAAAAAATAATGAATATATTGTTGTTATTTTAAATAATGTAGTAAAAGATGCATCACCAGATGGAACATGTATTATGTCTTTCACAACACTTTATGAAGATGCTTGAAATGATGTTAAGGATGTAGATTATTTCAAAACAAAAGAAAAAATCGCTTATAAAATGATTAAAGATTTTGAAGAAAAAATGAATGTTAACATCATGGATCACATAGAAGAAATAGAAATTGCAACACCAATTACATTTGCAAGATATACAGGGGTAAAAAATGGTGTTATCTATGGTTATTCTGATAACAAAAGTGATGCAATAATTTCTAGATCAAAATTTATGGACAATGACATAAATGTTAAAAATCTATTTTTTGCTGGTGGATATTCTTTTAGAGCTCATGGTTATTCAACAACATATAAATCAGGTGATATAGCTGGTAAAAAAGCTTATGGAAAACATATGGAGGCTTTTGTAAATGCAAAATCAAAAAAAGAAAATACTTTATAAAAAAAGTCCATTCCTTTTTATGGACTTGTTAAAAACTAAAAAAATGAACCTTAAAAGAAATGAGCTTGTCGATAAACAAAATGTAAGAAATATTAAAACCAAATATTATGTAAATGAATTAGCTAATTCACTTCATCCTAAAGAACATGATTTAAAAATCATTGATATCATAGATGTTTCAAGCGACACTAAAACTTTTGTTTTACAACCAACAACAAATCACGCAGCATTTTTTAGAGCTGGACAATACATAAGTATTAGTGTTAATATTGATAACTATTTAATAAGCAGACCATACTCTTTGTCTTGTTCACCACTTGATGCTAAAAATAAAAACATTTATCAAATAACTATAAAAAGAAAACCTAATGGTTATGTTTCAAATTATATGTTAGACAAAGTTAAAAAGGGTGACATGATTAAATCAACTGGTCCACAAGGTGATTTTTATTACACTTTTTTAAGAGATAAAAAACATGTTGTAGCTATTGCTGGTGGATCTGGAATTACTCCATTTTTGTCAATGGCAAAATCAATTGTTGAAAATGTTGAAGATTTTAATTTAACAATTTTATTTGGTAACAGAACGTCAAAAAATATTTTATTTTTAGAAGAACTTGATAACTTACAAAAACTAAGTAATGGTAGAGTAAAAGTTGTCCATGTTTTATCTGAAGAGAAAAATAGTAAATATGAAAATGGTTTTATAGATAGTAAAATTATTCAAAAATATTGTGATGTTAATAACTCATCTTTCTTTGTTTGTGGTCCTAAGGTAATGTACAAATTTGTAAGAAAAACTTTACATGAACTAAATGTAAAAGAAAAATTCATCAGATGTGAAGCATCTAACGAAATTGGAAACCCAAAGAATTATGAAGATTATGTTAACGAAGGAAATAAAACTTCATACAATATTAAAATTAACCAAAATGGAAAAGTTTTATTAATAAAAGCTAGAGCTGATGAAACTATTCTTGTAGCTTTACAAAAAGCTAAAATATCATTATTAAGTAATTGCTTAAGCGGACAATGTTCTTGATGTAGGGTTAAATTAATTAGCGGGAAAGTATACTACCCCAAATCTTTTGCTAACTTAAGAAAAGCTGATAGCAAAAACAAAATATTCTATACATGTAGTAGCTTTCCTGTAACTGATCTTGAAATTAGCACATTATAAAACATTTTTAAATTATTATTTTTTAGAAATTATATTCAATAAATATAGTTAGTCATTGATTCTTATAATATTCTCTCTTTTTACCTCTTTAAATTCTTGTCTCTAATTATTAGTTATTGATATAAATTAACCTAAACAATTAATATTTATAAATATCTAGTTCTCTTTGATTAAGTAATCATTATATTTTATATTTTAAATGATGCTAATAGATCAATTTTAAGGGTGTGTGTTTATTTTTATAAACACACACTTTTATAATTATGTTTAAAATTGATATATTTATTTTTATTAAATTTAATTAACCTTTTCTTAATTAAAGAAAAATTTAGTAAAAATATAAAAGAGAACAAACTAAATTATTATTTCAGAAAAATAAATTATTTTTTGAATATTATTTTTTTTAAAAAAATATAAAAATTATATTTTTTATTTTTGATAAAATACTGGTTTTGTTATTACTATCTTTTATAATGAAAAAAAATGAAAGTGAGATTGTTTGAATGATTAAAAAAAGAAAAAACAAAAGGCTTTTGATGGGATTATGTTTAACTCCATTATTAGCAACATCAGCAATTGCTATTCCGTTTGTGTTAACTTCTTGTACTAAGAAAACTAACAGTAACACCAAAGTTGGTCAAATAAAATTTGAAACAACAGTTAATAAAGTACAAACAAGAAAAGGTGATGTTCCAACTACTTTGGAAGTATTAGATCCAAACTTTAATGAAAATGCTTTAATGGATGCTGAAAAAAACATTTAAATCAAAATTAAATGTGTCAAATTTACAAAGAGACTTTGATGAAGTTTTAACAAAGTTTTATAAAACTTATGAATTTGAATATGAAAAAGATTCTAACAAATCAAAATTAGATAGTGATTTAGAAGTAGAAGCTGAAATTGAAAGAATTAAAGTTTTATCAATTGATACTAATAATTTAACAGCTACTCTTAATGTTACATATGAAGTCGAAGTAGATGGTGAAAAAGAATTTGAAGGATATAAAGATCAAACAAAAACTTTAAAATTAACACCTAAATTTGCAACAACTACTGAAATAGAAGGTATCAAGGCAATGTTATTAGCAAAAGGAGATATTGATGATGGTGATAACACAAATTCTTTTGAAGCAGATGTTGATGATTTAATAGAATTGTACATGGGCGATGATGATGATAAAAGTATCTTTGGACAAGTTGGGTTAATAACTCAAGAGTCAAAATATGGTGGTTTATTAGGGTATGAAATTAGAATTTCAGATTTGAAATTTAATCCATCTGAATTTGGAACAGGATTAAAATTAGCTAATAAACCTTTAACAGGCGATGAAGATTTATTTGCTCCAAGTACTGTAATAAGAGATTTTTATATTCCAACTGAATCAATTGTAACTTCACAAAATATTGATCTTACAATAGATTACAATAAGATAACAAAATACACAAAAACACAAGTTAAGTCAATAACCAAAGCAATTAAAGATGAAGCAGTAACACCAAGTCCTGAAAAAAATACTGAAATAACATTAAATGACATTTTGTTAAAAGAATTAACAAAAGAACAAGCAAGTATTATTGAAAGTGTAAGTGTTAGTGATGCTGAAAATACTAATGATTTATTAATTAATGTTACTATTAAAAATTCTGATGAAGATCCAATGCCAAGTATTGTTGTTATTGGAGTTGATGGTAATTGATTAAAATCTGAAACACCTTCTACATCAATAAATATTTAACAAAATTAAATAATTAACTTTAACATTTTAAATTAAAAGCACTAGATAAAGAGATAGTGCTTTTTTTCATTTAATATCTTATTTATTTTTAAAATAAATATATGGTTAAAATAGTCATTAATTATATATTAATTTTTATCTTAATTATTTAATTTATAAAACTAATTAAATGTATAATTTTAGTGGTAATCAGCTTTATTTTTGAGAGGAAATATGAAAAAAGATAATAATAAAAAAGCTTTTTTTACTAGCCCAATGATTATATTATTGATTATTAGTATATCATGATTGGTAATAGGTTTATTGCTAGGAATTTTTTATGATTTCTTTTTTTTATTTGGAGGAAAAGGAACATTTGATACAACTACTGGAACACTAACAGGTTATTATAAAGTTTTTAATGAAAAAATATTTGTATTCAAATTTATGGGTATATTTACTCAATTATCTGTTTTACATACACACGCATTAGTTTTAGGTTTTATTGTAAATTTGGTATTTTTGATATTAGAAAAATTGTTTACTATATCTTATAAAAAAAGATTTTTTATATCATCAATTGTTTTATACAATATTGGTTTACTATTACTTTTAATTTTCATGTTAATAAGAGGTATAGATGCAGTTTTTGGAATTGAATATATAAAAACACAAATTAATAATGGCACTAACAATGCTAATGGTCCTTGAACTTTTGTTATAACTAATAAAAATCCATATAAATCATTAAGTTCAAGTCTTACAGCAATACCACATATTATTATAGCAGTTGGATTAATTCACATGTTAGTTTGCATATATAAATCTGTTAAAAAATTTGTTCAAAATAAAAAAGAAAATTCTAACAATAATTTAACTATTTCATAATAAAAATATTATATTGTTTATATGAAATATAATAAGATAGATTTTAAAAAGAAAAACACACCTTTTGCCTATAACGATTTTATTGCTATAGGTAATTTTTTTAAATGAAATTTTAATTTTAAAACCATATATGTTACAGGAACAAATGGTAAAGGTTCAAATTGTAAATACATTCATGATGAATTAGTAGCTAATGGTTATAAAGTTGGTGCTTTTACATCTCCTCACATAATGAATGTTAATGAAAGAATTATTATTAATGGAAAACCTATTTCTAATAGAAAAATGGACAAACTTCATAAAAGATTAAAGGTTAGTTTTCCAACATTTAATTTTGGATGATTTGATACGCTTTTTTTTATAGCAATAATGTATTTCCATCAAAAAAAAGTTGATGTTGCTATTTTTGAAGCTGGAATTGGGGCTAAAAAAGATATAACAAATTTTATTAATCATGATTATTCAATAATTACTTCTATTGGTATAGATCATCAAGATGTATTAGGCAATTCTATAAAAGAAATTGCTGAAGATAAAAGTTATGCAATCAAAGAAGGTAGAATAACATATATAACAGATGACATCAGTGATGATGTTTTGGATATTTTTATTTCTAAATCAAAATTATTTAACACTAAATTAAATATTGTTAAAACAGATAAAACTACATATAAAACTATTAATGAATCTATTTCTAAAACATTTTTAAAAAACGAATTTAAGATAAAAGATTTTAAATCTAATTTTACATCTCCTAATGGAAGAATGGAAAGTTTTTACATTAATAAAAATAAATGCTATCTAGATGTTTCACATAATGTTCAAGCATTTAAAAAAACATTTGAATACATTAAAGAAAAAAATATAATAATTGATCAAATTGTTTTATCTTTATCAAAAGACAAAGATTACAATGAAATTT